>NZ_JBFBDW010000016.1:0-146911 GCF_040683455.1 Kitasatospora sp. NPDC093679 | reverse complement strand
TCTCCCAAGTAGCACGGGGCCCGAGAAATCCCGTGTGAATCTGGCGGGACCACCCGCTAAGCCTAAATATTCCCTGGTGACCGATAGCGGATAGTACCGTGAGGGAATGGTGAAAAGTACCGCGGGAGCGGAGTGAAATAGTACCTGAAACCGTGTGCCTACAAGCCGTGGGGGCAGTCTTCGGACTGTGACTGCGTGCCTTTTGAAGAATGAGCCTGCGAGTTTGCGGTGTGTAGCGAGGTTAACCCGTGTGGGGTAGCCGTAGCGAAAGCGAGTCCGAATAGGGCGTTGAGTTGCATGCCCAAGACCCGAAGCGGAGTGATCTAGCCATGGGCAGGTTGAAGCGCGGGTAAGACCGTGTGGAGGACCGAACCCACCAGGGTTGAAAACCTGGGGGATGACCTGTGGTTAGGGGTGAAAGGCCAATCAAACTCCGTGATAGCTGGTTCTCCCCGAAATGCATTTAGGTGCAGCGTCGCGTGTTTCTTGCCGGAGGTAGAGCACTGGATAGGCGATGGGCCTCACCGGGTTACTGACCTTAGCCAAACTCCGAATGCCGGTAAGTGAGAGCGCGGCAGTGAGACTGTGGGGGATAAGCTCCATGGTCGAGAGGGAAACAGCCCAGAACACCGACTAAGGTCCCTAAGCGTGTGCTAAGTGGGAAAGGATGTGGAGTCGCAGAGACAACCAGGAGGTTGGCTTAGAAGCAGCCACCCTTGAAAGAGTGCGTAATAGCTCACTGGTCAAGTGATTCCGCGCCGACAATGTAGCGGGGCTCAAGCACATCACCGAAGTCGTGTCATTGCAGCATGAGGGCCAACGCCCGCTGTGATGGGTAGGGGAGCGTCGTGTGCCGGGTGAAGCGGCCGAGGAATCGAGTCGTGGACGGTTCACGAGTGAGAATGCAGGCATGAGTAGCGATACAAGAGTGGGAAACTCTTGCGCCGATTGACCAAGGGTTCCTGGGTCAAGCTGATCTGCCCAGGGTAAGTCGGGACCTAAGGCGAGGCCGACAGGCGTAGTCGATGGACAACGGGTTGATATTCCCGTACCCGCTATGAAGCGCCAACGCTGAACCCTCTGATGCTAAGCCCGTGAAGCCGCCCCGGATCCTTCGGGTGAAGGGGAGTGGTGGAGCCGGCGGCCCAAGGTGGTAGTAGGTGAGCGATGGGGTGACGCAGGAAGGTAGTCCAGCCCGGGCGGTGGTTGTCCCGGGGTAAGGGTGTAGGCCGAGTGATAGGCAAATCCGTCACTCATCAAGGCTGAGACCTGATGCCGAGCCGATTGTGGTGAAGTGGATGATCCTATGCTGTCGAGAAAAGCCTCTAGCGAGTTTCATGGCGGCCCGTACCCCAAACCGACTCAGGTGGTCAGGTAGAGAATACCGAGGCGTTCGGGTGAACTGTGGTTAAGGAACTCGGCAAAATGCCCCCGTAACTTCGGGAGAAGGGGGGCCAGCCCTGGTGGAGACCTTTACGGTCCGAGCTGGGGGTGGCCGCAGAGACCAGCGAGAAGCGACTGTTTACTAAAAACACAGGTCCGTGCGAAGCCGTAAGGCGATGTATACGGACTGACGCCTGCCCGGTGCTGGAACGTTAAGGGGACCGGTTAGTCCGATTTCGGTCGGGCGAAGCTGAGAACTTAAGCGCCAGTAAACGGCGGTGGTAACTATAACCATCCTAAGGTAGCGAAATTCCTTGTCGGGTAAGTTCCGACCTGCACGAATGGCGTAACGACTTCTCGACTGTCTCAACCACAGGCCCGGTGAAATTGCATTACGAGTAAAGATGCTCGTTTCGCGCAGCAGGACGGAAAGACCCCGGGACCTTTACTATAGCTTGATATTGGTGTTCGGTTCGGCTTGTGTAGGATAGGTGGGAGACTGTGAAGCAGCAACGCCAGTTGTTGTGGAGTCGCCGTTGAAATACCACTCTGGTCGTGCTGGATGTCTAACCTGGGTCCGTGATCCGGATCAGGGACAGTGTCTGGTGGGTAGTTTAACTGGGGCGGTTGCCTCCTAAAGGGTAACGGAGGCGCCCAAAGGTTCCCTCAGCCTGGTTGGCAATCAGGTGTTGAGTGTAAGTGCACAAGGGAGCTTGACTGTGAGACTGACGGGTCGAGCAGGTACGAAAGTAGGGACTAGTGATCCGGCGGTGGCTTGTGGAAGCGCCGTCGCTCAACGGATAAAAGGTACCCCGGGGATAACAGGCTGATCTTCCCCAAGAGTCCATATCGACGGGATGGTTTGGCACCTCGATGTCGGCTCGTCGCATCCTGGGGCTGGAGTAGGTCCCAAGGGTTGGGCTGTTCGCCCATTAAAGCGGTACGCGAGCTGGGTTTAGAACGTCGTGAGACAGTTCGGTCCCTATCCGCTGTGCGCGTAGGAGTGTTGAGAAGGGCTGTCCCTAGTACGAGAGGACCGGGACGGACGAACCTCTGGTGTGCCAGTTGTCCTGCCAAGGGCATGGCTGGTTGGCTACGTTCGGGAGGGATAACCGCTGAAAGCATCTAAGCGGGAAGCCTGCTTCGAGATGAGCACTCCCACCTCCTTTGAGAGGGTAAGGCTCCCAGTAGACGACTGGGTTGATAGGCCGGATATGGAAGCCCCGTAAGGGGTGGAGTTGACCGGTACTAATAGGCCGAGGGCTTGTCCTCAGTTGCTCGCGTCCACTGTGTTGGTTCTGAAACCACGAACAGACCATGTCTGTGTCGGAGAGTTTCATAGTGTTTCGGTGGTCATAGCGCGAGGGAAACGCCCGGTTACATTCCGAACCCGGAAGCTAAGCCTCGTAGCGCCGATGGTACTGCAGGGGGGACCCTGTGGGAGAGTAGGACGCCGCCGAACAATTCTTCTGAGAAGCCCCCTCCCCTTTGGGAGGGGGCTTCTCTGCGTTAACCTTCGCCAATGCAGAACCTGACGCTCACCTGGCAGGCCTCGGCCGGCGCATCCGCCGCGCTGTACGCCACGGCCTTCGCTGCCGGGCGGGCCCGTCGTACGACGTCGGCCGCCCTGCTGAGGGAGGCCGGCACGCTCCTCGCACTGTTCGCGCTGTGGCAGGTGGTCGGCCACCTGTCGGTGATGAGCACCGACCACGCGCTGGACCGGGCGGAGTGGATCCACCGCACCGAGCTGGCCTTCGGGCTGCCCGACGAGGTGTCCTGGCAGCGGGCGGTGACGCCGCACCCGTGGCTCGTCCAGGGGGCGAACTACTACTACGCCACGATGCACTTCGGGGTGATGCTCGTCCTGCTGCTGTGGCTGTTCCTGAAGCACCGGGAGAACTACGCCTGGGTGCGGACGACGGTGGTGGCGACCACCGCGGCCTGCCTGCTCATCCAGTTCATTCCGGTGGCGCCGCCGCGGATGCTGCCGGGGAACGGCTTCGTGGACCTGGCGGTGCAGTACGGGCAGTCGGTGTACGGCGGTGCGGTGGCCGGCGTGGTGCCGGACCAGTTGTCGGCGATGCCCTCGGTGCACGTCGCCTGGTGCGTGATCGTGGCGGTGGCCGTCGTCGTGGTCGGGCGGAGCCGCTGGCGCTGGCTCGTGGTGCTGCACCCGGTGCTGACCGTGGTGGTGGTCGTGGTGACCGCCAACCACTTCTGGGCAGACGGGCTGGTCGCGGTCGCCCTGCTGCTGGTGGTCTACCTGGTGCAGCACGCCACGGCCGGCTGGCGGGGCCAGACCGGAGTGCCGGGCGTGGTGCAGGTCCGGCCGGAGGACGACCTCCGGGAGGCGGAGCAGCACAGCCCCGCCGTCCGCTGAGAGGCGGAGCAGGCGGGGCTGCGGGGATCGTGGTGCTGCCGGGATCGAGGTACCGCGGTGACCGCGGGAACGGCTCCGGACACGGCGGTGGGCCGGGCCCCGTGGGGGAGAGGTCCGGCCCACCCGTTCTCGGGGGGTTACTTGACCGGCAGTGCCGCGCGACCCCAGCCGCTGTTGGTCAGCGACGCGGTCGCCCAGTACCAGGACGCGAGGCCGGAGACGGCGGCGACCCAGCCGGCGAGCTTGCCGAGGCCGGAGCTGTCGCCGAACGCGGCGACCGCGCCCAGCAGCAGGGAGACCGTGAGCAGGCCGTAGACGGCGCGTCCCAGCCATCCGCCGCTGTTCCAGCTGGCGAGGGTGAGGGTGAGCGCCAGCAGCGCCCAGAGCAGCAGGAAGAGCCCCGCGGCGTTCTTGCCGGCACCCTCCGCGGTCGACCAGGTCGCCCAGAAGGCACCGAGGCCGGTGAACGCGGTGCCGGTGAAGCCCTCACCGACGTGGAGCTGCCACAGGCCCGCGACGAACAGCGCGATGCCGCCGACCAGGTGGGTGAGCGAGACGGCGTCCTTGACCCCGGCACCGCTGAGGGCGCCGGTGGAGAGCAGGCCGTATGCCAGAAGGGTCAGTCCGAGGGCCAGGTATCCGAGGGGACCCGCGTCGGCTCCTGCGGGTCGGGCGTCCGCCCCGGTAGCGACATTGCTCACCGGAGGCTCCTTTCACTGCGTGCCGGGATGGCGGCGTGTTCTGTGGGGGCGCACCGCGGCATGGGGGAGCGCGGTGCGTGACGGTGCACGGAGGTGCACGAGGACGTGCGGTGCGGTGCACGGAGAGGTGCGTGAGGTGCTGCGCGATGCCGGGCCGCGGCCGCACGGACGTGGACGTGCGGGCGGGTTCCGGCTGGTGAGGACCGGCGGCGCGGCCGTCGGTCGATGCCCCTCCGGGGTGTCCCCCGGTGATGGATGTGTACCCGGTCCCGGCGCCTTGTACCCTTGTGAATCACACAATTTGTGCAGTCGTCAGCTGTGCGGTGCCGCGGTCCGACCACGCGGTGAACGGGATTGAACGTTCCGGTGCCCGAAGGTCCGGGGCGGGGTGCCGTCAGGCGTGGCGCTGTTCGGGCACCCGCAGGGTGAGGATCGCCATGTCGTCGGAGGGTGGCTCGGGAGCGAACCGCTCGACGGCGCGCTGGACCCGGGCGGCGACCGCGCCGGCGGTCAACCCGGTGCAGCCGGTGAGGACTTCGGCCAGCCCGTCGTCGCCGAGCATCCGGCGGCCCTCGCGGCGTTCGGTGACGCCGTCGGTGACGCAGAGCAGGACCTCGCCCGGTGCGAGGACCAACTCCTCGGCGGTGAGGTCGAGTTCGTCCATGACGCCGAGCAGCGGTTGCGGCGAGGCGGCCTGGTCGACCTGCCCGTCGGTGCGCAGTCGCAGCGGCAGCGGGTGTCCGGCGCAGACCAGGGAGAGCGCGGTCGAGCCGTCCGGCCGGGGCGTCAACTCGCCGTACAGCAGGGTGAGGAAGCGGCTGCGGGTGCCCTCGCCGAGGATGGCGGCGTTCAGCCGGGCGAGGACCTGGGGGGCGTCGAGGCCCTCGCGGGCGAGCAGGCGCAGCGAGTTCCGGGCGAGGCCGGTGACCGAGGCGGCCTCCGGGCCGGTGCCGCAGACGTCGCCGATGGCGAAGCCGTAGGTGCCCTCGCGGATCGGGAAGATGTCGTAGAAGTCGCCGCCGACCTCGTTGCCCTCGCCGGCCGCCTGGTAGAAGACCTCGACCTCGACGCCGGGGATCTTGGGCAGTTCGGGCGGCAGCAGGGCGCGCTGGAAGGCCTGGCTGGTGGCGTTGCGCTCGGAGTACAGGCGGGAGTTGTCCAGGGCGAGCGCGGCGCGGCGGGAGAGGTCCTCGGCGAGTTCGAGGATCTCCTGGCGGAAGCGGACGCCGCTGCCGACGCCGAGGACGAGCAGGCCGATGACCCGGTTGCGGGCGGCGAGCGGCAGGACGACGGTCTCGCCGAGCAGGCCGGCCAGGGCGGGGCCGTCGCTGAGGCCGAGGCTGCGGGCGGTCTCGGCGGGGGCCTTCCAGAAGCGGGCGCCGGCGGCGGGGACGGCCTCCGGGGAGGGCGTCTTGTCGAGGACGTCGCGCAGCGGGTCGATGCGGTCCTCGTCCTCGTGCAGGAGGAAGGCGAGGTCGGCGCCGCCGTTCTGCTCGCCGGTGGTGTAGACGGCGCACCAGGCGGCGAGCTTGGGGACGGCCATCTGCGCCATGAGGGCGAGGGTCTGCTCGTGTTCGAGGGTGCCGGCGAGCAGGTCGGAGGCCTCGACGAGGAAGGAGAGCGAGCCGCGGCGCAGCTGTTCGAGCTCGGTGAGGCGGGCGCTCTCCAGGGCGAGGGCGATCCGGTCGGCGGCGAACTGCAGGCGCAGCGCGTCCTCGTTGTCGTAGCGGGCGGGGGCGCCGGCGGCGACGCCGAGGGAGCCGGTGAGCCGGCCCTCGACCTTGAGCGGGACGGTGATGAGGGAGCGCAGGCCGCTGCCGTTGAGCAGGGGTGCGGCGGAGGGGCGGACGGAGAGGTCCTCGTGGACGGCGGGGAGCCGGGCGGAGTCGTAGCGGCCGGCGCCGCCGTCGATCGGCAGGCGGGCGTAGCGGCGGCCGGAGCCGGGCAGGCCGGTGGCGGCGCGGACCTCGAACTCGGTCTCGTCGTCGGTGGTGAGCAGCAGGTAGGCGGCGTCGGCGTCGAGCAGGTCGCGGGCGCGGTCGACGATCCGCTGGAGGAGTCCGTCGAGGTCGCCGAGGTCGCCGGCGGAGAGCGGGCCGACGAGCAGGTCGAGGGGTTCGATCGCGGCGGGGACCTCGGCGGTGGTGCCGGGGCTGCGGAGCACGGCGCGGTCGCCGTCCCGGACGAGCAGGCAGAGCGTGGACGGGACGCCCTGGGCGTCGCGGAGGCGGACCTGGACGCCGTAGACCTCGACGATCCGGCCGTCGCCGGCGCGGACGCCGAAGGTGCCCTCCCAGCGGGCGAGCCGGAGGGTCTCGGCGAGGCCGAGGCCGGGGGAGGCCGGCCAGACGGCGAGGTCGGCCCAGGGTCGGCCGAGGGCCTGGTCGGGGGCCTGCCGGAAGAGCGCCTCGGCGTCCGGGTTCCAGCCGCGGACGGTGCCCTCGTCGTCGAGTTGGACGACGGCGACGCGCACCGGCCCGTCGGTGTCGGGGAGTTCGCCGCCGGGGAGGCTCGGCACGGCGTAGCGGGTGCCGTGGACGTGCTCGGGCAGGGCGAGCCGGAACCAGACGGTCTTGCGTCCGGCGGTGTACTCGACGCCCCAGCAGGAGGAGAGGGCGGAGCACATGAGCAGGCCGCGGCCGCCCTCGCCGTCCGGGTCGGCGTAGCGGTCGGAGGCGGTGGGCACGTTGGCGAAGGCCGGCAGTCCGCGCTCGGGGTGGTGGTCGGTGACCTCGATGCGGACGGTGGACTCCTCGCGCACGCAGCCGACCTCGGCGGCGGTGCCGGCGTGCACCACGGCGTTGGTGACGAGTTCGCTGACCAGGACGACGGCGTCGTCGACGACCTCGGGCAGGCCCCAGCCGAGCAGCGCGTCGCGGACGAAGCCGCGTGCGGCGGCGGCGGAGCGGCCGGCCGGTTCGAAGGTGGCGGCTGCGCGCGCGGTGACCACGTGCCCACGACTCCTCTGCTCTGGTCCGGTCTGCTGCGGTCCGGCTGTTCGACCACCGGGGGGTCCGCCGCGGCGCCCGGTGCAGCGTTCCACCCTACTTTCCGCTTCGTTCCCCGCGGGGCCCGGGCGCCGAAACAGATCCCTGGGGGTGATTCTGCCCACGGATTCGGTGCGCGTGCGGTGAACGCTGCGCAAGCGGACGGACACCGGGCGCAGGTGCTGACAGACTGGGGGGTCCGCAGTACAGGACCGGCGACGTACGGTCGGGTGGGGTACCGGCACCGCCGACGGCGGCCGGGCTGCCCGAGCGGTACCGGAACGGTACCGGAAAGTCACGATGTGGGAGGGTCCCGTTGAGTTCGGCCACCAAGGACGCCATCGCCACGACCGGGGACACGGACCGCGCCGGCCACCGGGCCCGCGGGGTGCCCGGGCGGCGGTCCGGGCACGCCCGGGGTGCCGAGCCGGCCGACCTGCGCAAGCTGCTGGCCGCGCTGACCGCGATGCGGGACGGCAACTTCCGGCGGCGGCTGACCTTCCCCGGGGACGGGCCGCTGGCGGAGATCGCCGCGGTGTTCAACGAGGTCGCCGAGCGCAACCAGCACCTCACGGGCGAGCTGGCGCGGGTGCGTCGGGCGGTCGGCCGGGAGGGCCGGCTCTCCGAGCGGCTGGAGGCGGGCGTCGGCGAGGGCGCCTGGATGGCCGCCATCGACAACTGCAACGCGCTGATCGACGACCTGGCCCGGCCGATGGCCGAGGTGGGCCGGGTGCTGACCTCCATCGCGGAGGGCGACCTCGACCAGCGGATGGAGCTCCGCTCGGTGCACACCAGCGGGGCGAGCTACCCGCTGCGCGGTGAGTTCCTGAAGGTGGGCCGCACCGTCAACGGGCTGGTGGACCAGCTGTCGGAGTTCACCGACGAGGTGACCCGGGTGGCGATCGAGGTGGGCACCGACGGCAAGCTGGGCGGCCAGGCCCGGGTGCGCAGCGTCTCGGGCAGCTGGAAGGACCTGGCGGACTCGGTCAACACCATGGCCGGGCGGCTGACGGCGCAGGTGCGCAACATCGCCGAGGTGACGACGGCGGTGGCCAAGGGCGACCTGTCGCGGAAGGTCACGGTCGACGTGGCCGGCGAGATGCTGGAGCTGAAGAACACCGTCAACACGATGGTGGACCAGCTGAACTCCTTCGCCGCACAGGTGACGACGGTGGCGCGCGACGTGGGCACCGAGGGCCGCCTCGGCGGTCAGGCGCAGGTGCCCGGCGTGGCCGGCGTGTGGCGCGACCTCACCGACTCGGTGAACTTCATGGCGGCGAACCTGACCGCCCAGGTGCGCAACATCGCCGAGGTGACGACGGCGGTCGCCAAGGGCGACCTGTCGCGCAAGATCGAGGTGGACGCGCGCGGTGAGATCCTGGAGCTGAAGAACACCATCAACACGATGGTCGACCAGCTGTCCGGGTTCGCGGAACAGGTGACGAGGGTGGCCCGCGCGGTCGGCACCGAGGGCATCCTCGGCGGCCAGGCGCAGGTGCCGGGCGTGGCGGGCGTCTGGAAGGACCTCACCGAGAACGTCAACTCGATGGCGAACAACCTGACCAGCCAGGTCCGCAACATCGCCCAGGTGACGACCGCGGTCGCCAAGGGCGACCTGTCGCAGAAGATCCAGGTCGACGCGCGCGGCGAGATCCTGGAGCTGAAGAACACCATCAACACGATGGTCGACCAGCTCGGCGCGTTCGCCGACGAGGTCACCCGGGTCGCCCGGGACGTCGGCACCGAGGGCATCCTCGGCGGCCAGGCCAGCGTGCCGGGGGTGTCCGGCACCTGGAAGGACCTCACCAACAGCGTCAACCTGATGGCGAACAACCTCACCAGCCAGGTGCGCAACATCGCCGAGGTGACGACGGCGGTGGCCCGCGGCGACGTCTCCAAGAAGATCACCGTCGACGCCAAGGGCGAGATCCGCGAGCTGGTGACGACCGTCAACACGATGGTCGACCAGCTGTCGGCGTTCGCGGACGAGGTGACCCGGGTCTCCCGCGAGGTGGGCACCGAGGGCATCCTCGGCGGCCAGGCCCGGGTGCGCGGGGTCTCCGGCATCTGGCGGGACCTCACCGACAACGTCAACTTCATGGCCTCCAACCTGACCAGCCAGGTCCGCAACATCGCCGAGGTCGCCTCCGCGGTGGCCCGCGGCGACCTGTCGAAGAAGATCACCATCGAGGCGCAGGGCGAGGTCAAGGCGCTCGCCAGCACCATGAACACGATGGTCGACCAGCTGTCGGCGTTCGCCGTCGAGGTGACCCGGGTGGCCCGCGAGGTGGGCACCGACGGCACTCTGGGCGGCCAGGCCTCGGTGCCGGGCGTCGGCGGCATCTGGAAGGACCTCACCGACAACGTCAACCTGATGGCGAACAACCTCACCGGCCAGGTGCGCAACATCGCCCTGGTCATCACGGCGGTGGCCCGCGGCGACCTGTCGCAGAAGATCGACGTCGACGTGCGCGGCGAGATCCTGGAGCTCAAGACCAGCATCAACACCATGGTCGACCAGCTGTCCTCGTTCGCCGACGAGGTCACCCGCGTCGCCCGCGAGGTGGGCACCGACGGCCGGCTCGGCGGCCAGGCCCGCGTACCGGGCGTCGCCGGCCGCTGGCAGGACCTCACCGAGTCGGTGAACGAGCTGGCGAACAACCTGACCCGGCAGGTCCGCGCGATCGCCCAGGTGGCCACCGCGGTGACCCGCGGCGACCTGTCCCCGCGGATCGACGTGGACGCGTCCGGCGAGCTCGACGAGCTCAAGGACAACATCAACCAGATGATCGCCAACCTGCGCGAGACCACCCGCACCAACAAGGACCAGGACTGGCTGAAGACCAACCTGGCCCGGATGTCCGGTCTGCTGCAGGGCCGCCGCGACCTGGAGGCCGTCGCCTCGCTCATCATGACCGAGCTGACCCCGGTGGTCTCGGCCCAGCACGGCGCCTTCTTCCTCGCCCAGCCCTCCGGGCGGACGGCCGAACTCGTCACCGAGGACGACGACGAGAACGACACCGTGCTGCGCCTGATCGGCAGCTACGGCTACCAGCGGCGCACCATGCCGACGACCTTCCGGCCCGGCGAGGGCCTGGTCGGCCAGGTCGCGGTGGAGCGCCGCTCGATCGTGATCAGCCACACCCCGCCCGGCTACCTGAAGATCGCCTCCGGGCTGGGCGAGGCATCCCCGGCGCACGTGGTGGTGCTGCCGGTGCTGTTCGAGGGCCGGCTGCTCGGCGTGATCGAGCTGGCCTCGTTCAGCGCCTTCACCGCCGTCGCGCTGGACTTCCTGAACCAGATCGCCGACCTGATCGGCGTCACCGTCAACACCATCAGCGTCAACACCAAGACCGAGGGCCTGCTCCTGGAGTCGCAGCGGCTCACCGCCGAACTCTCCATGCGGTCAGCCGAGTTGGAGGCCCGCCAGGAGGAGCTGGAGCGCACCAACGAGGAGCTCCAGGAGAAGGCCGAGCAGCTCGCCCAGCAGAACCGCGACATCGAGATCAAGAACAGCGAGATCGAGGAGGCCCGGCAGATCCTGGAGGAGCGCGCCGAGCAGCTCGCCCTCGCCTCCCGCTACAAGAGCGAGTTCCTCGCCAACATGTCGCACGAGCTGCGCACCCCGCTGAACTCGCTGCTGATCCTCGCCAAGCTGCTCTCGGACAACAACGAGGGCAACCTGTCGCCCAAGCAGGTCGAGTTCGCCGAAACGATCCACGGCGCGGGGTCCGACCTGCTGCAGCTGATCAACGACATCCTGGACCTGTCCAAGGTCGAGGCGGGCAAGATGGACGTCCGCCCCGCCCGGATCGCCCTGGTGCAGTTGGTCGACTACGTCGAGGCGGCGTTCCGGCCGCTCGCCGAGGACAAGAGCCTGGACTTCGCCGTCCGGGTCACCGACGACCTGCCGGTCACCCTGCACACCGACGAGCAGCGCCTCCAGCAGGTGCTGCGCAACCTGCTCTCCAACGCGGTGAAGTTCACCGACGCCGGCGCCGTCGACCTGCTGATCCGCCCGGTCACCAACGGCGACGTGCCGCAGCACGTCCGCGAGCAGCTGCTGGAGGCCGACGCGATCGGCGACCCGGACGAGGAACTGATCGCCTTCTCCGTCTCCGACACCGGCATCGGGATCCCCGGGAACAAGCTCCGGGAGATCTTCGAGCCGTTCCGGCAGGCCGACGGCGGCACCAGCCGCAAGTACGGCGGCACCGGCCTCGGCCTGTCGATCAGCCGGGAGATCGCCCGGCTGCTCGGCGGCGAGATCCACGCCGAGAGCGAGCTCGGCCGCGGCTCGACCTTCACCCTCTACCTGCCGCTGCGCGCCGACGAGCCGGACGCCGCCCCGCTGGACCGCCCGGCGGGCCAGGCGGTGCGCGCCGCGGTCGGCGTCACCCCGGTCGGGATGCCGGTCCCGGTCGGCGAGAACCCGGCGGAGCACTGGGCGCAGGAGGTGCGCGAGCTGGCCGAGGAACGCCGCCGGGGCGCCGCCGAGCGGCGCCGCGCCGTCGAGGGCCGCACCCCGCGGCGGGCCCTCGAGGGCCGCGGCGCCGCGGAGCCCGCCGTCGCCGATCGCGAGCAGTTCCCGCGCCAGCCCGAACGGCCGGCGGACCGCGCCGGGGCCGGCCAGTTCCAGGGCCGCTTCGAGGGCCAGCGGGTGCTGATCGTCGACGACGACATCCGCAACGTCTTCGCCCTCACCAGCGTGCTGGAGGAGTACGGGCTGGCCGTGCTCTACGCGGAGAACGGCCGCGAGGGCATCGAGGTGCTGGAGCAGCACGAGGACGTCGCCCTGGTGCTGATGGACATCATGATGCCGGAGATGGACGGCTACGCGACCACCGAGGCGATCCGACGGATGCCGCAGTTCGCGGGGCTGCCGATCATCGCGCTGACCGCCAAGGCGATGAAGGGGGACCGCGAGAAGAGCCTGGAGGCGGGGGCGAACGACCACGTCACCAAGCCCGTCGAGACCGACCACCTGCTGGCGGTCATGCGCCAGTGGCTGGCGGTCGGGTAGCCGCCAGGTCCACCGGTCGGTCCGCACTGGCGGGTCCGGCCGGGAACCCGGTAGTGTGCCGCAATCGTTGCGAACGGTGACCGAACGGTGACTCGGCGTCCCGGATCGGCGAGCCCGGGGACCCGAGTTGCCGGGAGCGATGTGGCGGGCGAGGGGGTACGGCTAGCATGACCGGGTCAGTAGTGGGCGGCACGGGCGTGCCGACCCTGAGCAGGCAACCGGCAGGAGGGCGGGTCCTGGTGCAGAAGGCGAAGATCCTCCTGGTCGACGACCGGCCGGAGAACCTGCTGGCGCTGGAGGCCATCCTCTCCGCGCTGGACCAGACGCTGGTCCGGGCCTCGTCCGGCGAGGAGGCGCTCAAGGCGCTGCTCACCGACGACTTCGCCGTGATCCTGCTCGACGTCCAGATGCCCGGCATGGACGGCTTCGAGACGGCCGCGCACATCAAGCGCCGCGAACGCACCCGCGACATCCCGATCATCTTCCTGACCGCGATCAACCACGGGCCGCACCACACCTTCCGCGGCTACGCGGCCGGCGCGGTGGACTACATCTCCAAGCCCTTCGACCCGTGGGTGCTGCGCGCCAAGGTCTCCGTCTTCGTCGACCTCTACATGAAGAACTGCCAGCTCAAGGAGCAGGCCGCGCTGCTGCGCCTGCAGCTGGAGGCGGGCGAGGCCCCGGCCATCGGCGGCGCCCTGCTCGGCGAGCTCTCCGCCCGGCTGGCGACGGTCGAGGAGCAGGCGGAGGCCCTCACCAAGCAGCTCGACGGCACCTCGGAGACGGCGGCCGCCGCGGGCGCCGCCCATCTGGAGAGCAAACTCGCCGGCCTGCGCCGCGCGCTCGACGCCCTGCGCCCCGGCTCGTCCTGACGGCCCGCCGGGCGCCGGCCCGCATCCACCCGGTCGGGTGACACGGCGACCGTGACAGGACGTCGGCGACACGCCGCCCTGCTCGCGCTCGGTCACATGTGCAGGCGTGCCGGCCGCCGGTAGGCTGCTGTGCCATGGCCACACGTACGCCCGGAAGCCAGGCACGCAACCCGAAGCCCGGGCCGGCCAAGAAGGCGCCGGCCAAGAAGGCCGCCGCCACGCCCGCGGCGCCGCGCAAGGCGGCCGCGAAGAAGGCGCCCGCCAAGAAGGCCGCGGCACCCGCCCCGCCGCCGCCCCGGCCGATACTCTTCCGCGCCGTCCGGGCCGTCTGGCTCGGCCTCGCGCACTCCGTCGGCGCGCTCTTCCGCGGTTTCGGCCACGGCGCCCGCAACCTCGACCCGGCCCACCGCAAGGACGGCGTGGCGCTGCTGCTGCTCGCCCTGGCACTGGTCACCGCGGCCGGCACCTGGTTCAGCCCGCAGGGCTGGCTCGGCGAGGCCGCCACCAACGTCGTCTCCGGGCTGTTCGGCCGGCTCGACGTGCTGGTGCCCTTCCTGCTCGGCGGCGTCTCGGTGCGGCTGATGCGGCATCCCGAGGTGCCGGAGGCCAACGGCCGGATCGTGATCGGCCTGACCGCGCTGGTCGTCGGCGTCCTCGGCCTGGTCCACATCGGCTGCGGAGCACCCGTCATGTCCAGCGGGGCGTCCCGGATACGGGCGGCCGGCGGCATCGTCGGCTGGGCCGCCTCCACGCCGATGATGGCCGCCGCCGGCCCACCGCTCGCCGTGCCACTGCTGATCCTGCTCGCCTTCTTCGGCCTGCTCGTGGTCACCGCCACCCCGGTCAACAAGATCCCCGAGCGGCTGCGCGGCCTCGGCGTGCGGCTCGGCGTGGTCGAGCCGGCCCTCGCCGGGGCCCCCGGCGCGGACGGCTCCGCGGCCGCCGGCACCTCCCGCGAGCACTCCACCGAGCCGCCCGAGGACGCCGACCCCGAGGCGCTGCCCTTCACCATCGACGACGAGGACGCCCCGCCCCGCAGGCGCCGCCGCCGCAAGCAGGTCGACGACCCGGAACTCGCCTCGGCCGTCCCCGACATGTTCGTCAAGGACCCGTACGAGACCCGCGACCTCGCCGCCGGCGTCGCCGCGGACCTCGACGGCGCCCTGCTGTACGGCGTCCCGGGCTCACCCGCGGTCGCCAGCATGCTCCACCAGGTCAAGGACAACACCGCCCCGCCGGAGGAGCCCGCGGTGCCCGCCGCCCGCTCCGAGGGGGCGCCCGAGGGCCACGGCCCGGCGCCGGTGCGGATGGAGCAGCTCACCCTCGCCGGGGACATCGCCTACTCGCTGCCGCCGCTGGACCTGCTGGAACAGGGCGCCCCGGCGAAGGCCCGCTCCCGGCTCAACGACGAGGTCGTCGCCCAGCTCACCGGCGTCTTCGCGGAGTTCAAGGTGGACGCCCGGGTCACCGGCTTCACCCGCGGCCCGACGGTCACCCGCTACGAGGTCGAGCTCGGCCCCGCCGTGAAGGTCGAGCGGATCACCGCGCTGGCCAAGAACATCGCCTACGCCGTCGCCAGCCCGGACGTGCGGATCATCTCGCCGATCCCCGGCAAGTCCGCGGTCGGCGTGGAGATCCCCAACCGGGACCGCGAGATGGTCAACCTCGGCGACCTGCTGCGCTCGCGCGCCGCGGCCGAGGACGACCACCCGATGGTCGTCGGCATGGGCAAGGACGTCGAGGGCCACACGGTGATGGCCAACCTCGCGAAGATGCCGCACATCCTGGTCGCCGGCGCCACCGGCGCGGGCAAGTCCTCGTGCATCAACTGCCTGATCACCTCCGTCCTCGTCCGCTCCACTCCGGACGAGGTGCGGATGGTGCTGGTCGACCCCAAGCGCGTCGAACTGACCGCGTACGAGGGGATCCCGCACCTGATCACGCCGATCATCACCAATCCGAAGAAGGCCGCCGAGGCCCTCCAGTGGGTGGTGCGCGAGATGGACATGCGCTACGACGACCTGGCCGCGTTCGGCTTCCGGCACGTCGACGACTTCAACGCCGCGGTCCGCTCCGGCAGGCTCAAGCCGCCGCTCGGCAGCGAGCGCGAGCTGACGCCGTATCCGTACCTGCTGGTCATCGTCGACGAGCTGGCCGACCTCATGATGGTCGCCCCGCGGGACGTCGAGGACTCGGTCGTGCGCATCACCCAGCTCGCCCGTGCGGCCGGCATCCACCTGGTGCTCGCCACCCAGCGGCCCTCGGTGGACGTGGTCACCGGCCTGATCAAGGCCAACGTGCCGTCCCGGCTCGCCTTCGCCACCTCGGCGATGGCCGACTCCCGGGTCATCCTCGACCAGCCCGGTGCGGAGAAGCTGATCGGCAAGGGCGACGCGCTCTTCCTGCCGATGGGCGCCTCCAAGCCGGTCCGCATGCAGGGCGCGTTCGTCACCGAGGCGGAGATCGCCAAGGTCGTCCAGCACTGCAAGGACCAGATGGGCGCCGTCTACCGGGACGACGTCACGGTCGGCGGCGGCCCCAAGAAGGAGATCGACGAGGAGATCGGCGACGACCTCGACCTGCTGATCCAGGCCGCGGAGCTCGTCGTCTCCACCCAGTTCGGCTCGACCTCGATGCTCCAGCGCAAGCTGCGGGTCGGCTTCGCCAAGGCCGGCCGGCTGATGGACCTGATGGAGTCCCGGGGCATCGTCGGCCCCAGCGAGGGCTCCAAGGCGCGTGACGTCCTGGTCAAGCCGGACGAACTGGACGGTGTCCTACTGACACTCCGTGGATGAGCCGCCTCTCACTCGTTCGGAGGAATGTGATAAGTAGGGGGAACCGCGCCGGGCAGTCGGCGCGTCCCTATCGGGGCGGGGACGAATTGTGCATCCGGCCTGCGCTGACCCGCCGTCAGACGCAGCCGGTAAGCCGCCCACGTTCGGGCCTATTCCGCTTGAGATTCGTTCCACCCCCGCCCCTAGACTGTTTTCTCAGCAGGTGGCCAACGCTCGAAAGGCGCGTCCAGTGACCATCGGCAAGTCCCCCGACCGTGGCAGCAGCCGGCCCTCCGCCCGCACGTCCCGGAACGACCCGGGGCAGCCGGCGCCGGCGGCCGACCAGCCTGCCGCTGACCTCCCGAGCATCGGTCGTGTGCTCACCACCGCCCGCATCGACGCCGGCCTGACCGTCGATCAGGTGAGTACGAGCACCCGCGTCCGCGTCCCCATCGTCCACGCCATCGAGCAGGACGACTTCTCCCGCTGCGGCGGCGACTTCTACGCCCGCGGCCACATCCGCGCCCTGGCCCGCGCCGTCGGCGTCGACGGCGAGGACCTCGTGGCCCGCTACGACGCGGCGCACGGCGGCTCGCCCGCCGACCGCCGCCCGACCCAGCTGCTCGACACCGCCCCGATCAAGGTCAACGACCACCGCCGGCCGAACTGGACCACCCCGATGGTGGTCGCCATCCTCGCCGTGGTCGCCCTGATCGGCTTCAACCTGTTCGGCGGCCACTCCAACGCCCCCGCCACCGGTGCCGCCAGCTCCCCGCTGGCCAGCGCCGCCGGCTCCGCCCCCGCCGGCTCGTCCGCCCAGCCCCCGGCCCCGGCCCCGAGCCTCGCCCCGATCGCGGCGGCCCCGGCCGACAAGGTCACCGTGAAGCTCGTCGCGGAGAAGGCCACCAGCTGGGTCTCCGCCAAGGACGGCAAGGGCAAGGCGCTGTTCTCCAACAACCTGGAGACCGGCCAGGACCAGACCTTCACCGACCCCAAGCAGATCAGCCTGGTGCTCGGCAACGCCGGCGCCGTGCACGTGTACGTCAACGGCAAGGACCTCGGTCCGGCCGGTGCCGACGGCCAGGTGGTGCACGTCACGTACACCCCTGGAGACCCGCAGGCGGGCTGAGTCGGGGCGACGGATCGGCGCGCACGGCCTCCGGGGCGAACGGCACCGGGGGCCGCGCGTTAATCTTGGCGTCATGCCTGAACGCCGTACTGTCGCCCTTGTCACGCTCGGATGCGCCCGCAACGAGGTGGACTCCGAGGAACTCGCCGGGCGACTGGAGGCGGACGGCTGGCAGCTGGTCGACGACGCAGCCGACGCCGACGTCGCCGTCGTCAACACCTGCGGGTTCGTCGAAGCCGCCAAGAAGGACTCCGTCGACGCCCTGCTGGAGGCCAACGACCTCAAGGGGCACGGCCGCACCCAGGCCGTCGTCGCGGTCGGCTGCATGGCCGAGCGCTACGGCAAGGAGCTCGCCGACGCCCTGCCCGAGGCCGACGGAGTGCTCGGCTTCGACGACTACACCGACATCTCCAGCCGGCTGCAGACCATCCTCTCCGGCGGCCACGTCGAGGCCCACACCCCGCGGGACCGCCGCAAGCTGCTGCCGCTGACCCCGGTCGAGCGGCAGGCCGCCGCCGCCGAGGTCGCCCTGCCCGGCCACGGGGCCCCCGAGGACCTCCCCGAGGGCGTCGCCCCGGCCTCCGGCCCCCGCACCCTGCGCAAGCGGCTCGACGACAGCCCGGTCGCCTCGATCAAGCTGGCCTCCGGCTGCGACCGGCGGTGCTCCTTCTGCGCCATCCCGGCCTTCCGCGGCTCGTTCATCTCCCGCCGCCCCTCCGACGTGCTGAACGAGGCCCGCTGGCTGGCCGAGCAGGGCGTCCGCGAGGTCGTCCTGGTCAGCGAGAACAACACCTCGTACGGCAAGGACCTCGGCGACATCCGCCTGCTGGAGACCCTGCTCGCCGAGATCGCCGACATCGACGGGATCGAGCGCATCCGGGTCAGCTACCTGCAGCCCGCCGAGATGCGGCCCGGCCTGATCGACGCCATGACCTCGATCGACAAGGTCGTGCCCTACTTCGACCTGTCCTTCCAGCACTCCGCGCCGGCCGTGCTCCGCCGGATGCGCCGCTTCGGCTCCACCGACCAGTTCCTGGAGCTGCTGGACGGCATCCGCGCCAAGGCCCCGCAGGCCGGCGCCCGCTCCAACTTCATCGTCGGCTTCCCCGGCGAGACCGAGGAGGACTTCGCCGAGCTGGAGCGCTTCGTCTCCGGCGCCCGCCTCGACGCGATCGGCGTCTTCGGCTACTCCGACGAGGAGGGCACCGAGGCCGCGATGCTCGACGGCAAGCTGCCCGAGGACGTCGTCGCCGACCGCCTCGCCAAGCTCTCCCGGCTGGCCGAGGAGCTCACCGCCCAGCGCGCCGAGGAGCGGATCGGTACCGAGGTGCTGGTCCTCGTCGAGTCCGTCGAGGACGGCACCGTCGAGGGCCGCTCCGCCCACCAGGCCCCGGAGACCGACGGCCTCACCACCCTGCTCGGCGCGGACGACGCCGAGGTCGGCCGGTTCTACCGGGCCGTGGTGGTCGCCGCCGAGGGTGTCGACCTGGTCGCCGAGGTCGTCGGCGCCGAGGCCCCAGGAGCGGACGCGTGACCAAGGGGCCCGGCGCCCCGACGGCGGCCCCGCCCGGCCGCCCCGGGGCCGCGCCGTCGCCGCAGCCGGGCCTCTGGAACATCGCCAACGTCCTGACGATGGTCCGCCTGCTGCTGGTGCCGGTCTTCGTGCTGCTGCTCTTCGCGGACGGCGGCCACGACCCCAAGTGGCGCTCGGTCGCCTGGGCCTCCTTCGCCATCGCCATGATCACGGACGTCTTCGACGGCGAGCTCGCCCGACGCAAGGGCCTGATCACCGACTTCGGCAAGATCGCCGACCCGATCGCCGACAAGGCGATCATGGGCGCCGCCCTGATCGGCCTCTCGATCCTCGGCGACCTGCCCTGGTGGATCACCGTGGTCATCCTCGCCCGCGAACTCGGCATCACCCTGATGCGGTTCTGGGTCATCCGGTACGCCGTCATCCCGGCCAGCCGCGGCGGCAAGCTCAAGACCCTCACCCAGGGCATCGCGGTCGGCATGTACGTGCTGGTGCTGACCGGCCCGCTGGCCACCGCCCGCGCCGTCGTCATGGGCGTGGCCGTGCTGCTCACCGTCGCCACCGGCCTCGACTACGTCGGCCAGGCGGTCCGGCTGCGGCGCGAGGGCCTGGCCGAGCAGCGCGCCGCCGCACGGGAGGCCACCGGCCGATGAGCACCCCCGACGGCGGTGCGGCGCAGGACGGCAGCGCCGGTGACGGGCTCGCGGAGCGGGTGCACGCCGCGCTCCGCGGGCGGAGCGCCACCGTCGCCGTCGCCGAGTCGCTGACCGGGGGTCTGCTGGCGGCCGCCCTGGTCGACGTCCCCGGCGCCTCCGCCACCTTCCGAGGCTCCGTCACCGCGTACGCCACGGACCTCAAGGCGTCCGTGCTGGGCGTGGACGAGGGGCTGCTGGCCGTGCACGGCCCCGTCCATCCGGTGGTGGCCCGCCAGATGGCCGAGGGCGTACGGGCGCTGCTCGGTGCCACCTACGGACTCGCCACCACCGGGGTGGCCGGACCGGAGCCGCAGGACGGGGTGCCGGTCGGCACCGTCCACATCGGATTCGCCGGTCCCACGGGAACACGGGCCGACTCCCGGGTGTTGTCGGGGCAACGTGAAATCATCCGTCGCAGGACGGTGACAGCCGCTCTGGAGCTGCTGCTCGAGCGCCTAGCGAGTGACGGCCCGTCGCGCTGAGCTTTCCCGAAATCTCCGAATCGGCCGCCCGAGCTGGAGGATCGTGTTACAGCACAGGCCCAGGGCGGGCAGAACAGAGCCAAGCCGAGTCACCGCGTGGCGACGCCACGGGCCCGGACGACGCGCAGCGGACGCCCGGGCGGGGCACAGAACGGGAGGGGACAGCCTTGCAGCCCAGAGTGAACACGACCACGGTCCCCGCACGCGATGCGGACGAGGCGGTACGGTGGGGTCGTGACATCTCGATCCGCAGTCCGAGGAGGGAGGCACCGATGATCCTGCTCCGTCGCCTGCTGGGCGATGTGCTGCGTCGGCAGCGCCAGCGCCAGGGCCGCACACTCCGCGAGGTGTCGGCGGCCGCCAGGGTTTCGCTCGGCTACCTCTCCGAGGTGGAGCGGGGGCAGAAGGAGGCTTCCTCCGAGCTGCTCTCCGCCATCTGCGACGCGCTCGATGTCCGGATGTCCGAGGTCATGCGCGAGGTCAGCGACGAGCTGTCCCTCGCCGAACTTGCGGCGATGGCCACCCTCTCGGAGGGTGATCTGCTGAGGCCGGTCCTCGAACCGGTTCCGCTGCCGGCCCCCGGTGTCGATCGGGCCGGCACGACCGTGCCCAAGGCAGCAGCCATGGACGTGGTTGCGGCCTGACCGGACCTCGCCCTCCCCGACCAGGGGAGCGAGTGAAGGAGGCCCCGGTGCGCAGAGTCGTTACGGCACGAGCCCAGGTGCTCGTCAGGGCGGCCGGGCGGGCCCACCTCAGGTGGGTCGGCCCGGCCGCCCTGCTGTGTGCTGCCACCGGATGGTGGCTGTTCGGCCCCGGCGCCGCCGGCGACGGCCCGGCGCTCGGCATACTCGCCGCCGGCGGCTGGGGACTCGGGCTGCTGCCCGTCCACACCGACCGCCGGCTGACCGGCCCGGCCCGCCGCCGCCCCCGCCCCACCCCGCCGGACCGGGACGGCCTCGGCCCGGCGGCCTAGGGCCCTGCCTTCAAAGGCGCACGGATGCCACACAGGGGCGCGCGGGGGCACCTCCCCGGCCGAAGGCTGGGGGGAGAACTGCGCAGACCGGGAGTGGTGCTCCTGACGAATCCGGCACACCTCTGATCCGGACGGTGGCCCGCATCCGAATCGCGCAGTTCCCCGCGCCCCTGAATCGACCACCCGGGCACCCTTTGAAGACGGCTCCTGGGGCCCTGCCTTCAAAGGCGCACGGATGCCGCACAGGTGCCCCCGGCGCCCCTGGACCGACCGCCCGAGCGCCCCGGGGCTATTGGGGGCGGAGGCGGTAGCCGCGGGGGGTGGGGTGGAAGCCGGCGGCCTCCAGGACGGGGCCGAGCGGTGAGGTGAGGGCCGGCTCGCCGTCGGCGCGCTCCACCGTGACGCTGCCGAGCGCCCCCTCGCGGGCCGCCCGCCCCAGGGCCTGCGCGGCCGTCGCCAGCGCCTCGCCCTCCGCCCAGGACAGCAGCGACTTGCCGCCGCGCTCCACGTACAGCACCAGCTCGCCGTCGACCAGGACGACCAGGGCGCCGGCCTTGCGCCCGGGGCGGTGGGCGGAGCCCTTCGCGGGGGAGGCGCCCGGTGGTTCGGGCCAGTCCAGGGCCGCGCCGTAGGCGTTGGCCGGGTCGGCGGCGGCCAGCACCAGCGCCTCCGGCTGGTCGGTGCTGTCCTGCCCGGCCGTCCAGCCCTGTGCCCCGGCGCGCTCCAGCCGCCCGCTGACCGAGCGCAGCCGGTCCGCGGCGCCGTCCATGGCGAACTGGGCGCCGCCCAGGCCCTCGACGAAGTACCCGCGGCGGGCCCGGCCGCGCTCCTCGAAGGCGGAGAGCACCCGGTAGACGCCGGCGAAGCCGCCGGGGACGCGCTCGGCGGCGACGGTGCCGCGGGTGAGGATGCCGTGCCGGTCGAGCAGGCTCTGCGCCCGGGCCGCGGCCAGGGCGGTCGCCTCGGCGGTGGGCTCCGGCAGCAGCGACCAGCGGCCGGCCGTGGTGGGCGGGCCGGGCCGGCGGGTGCCGTAGGCCCGGCCCGCGCCGCCGAAGCGGCCGCGCGGGGTGGCACGGGGCGCCCGGTGCGCCGTCGACCCGGCGGTGCGGCCGGAGCCGAGCAGCGCACGCAGCGGAGCGAGCGAGTCGTTGGTGACGTACCCGGCCCAGACCAAGTCCCACAGGGCGTCGGCGAGGGCCGTCTCGGGGGTGTCCGGCTGCCGGTCGGCGAGCTGGCGGAAGAGCAGGCCGTACCCGCCGGAGAGGGCTTCCAGCAGGTCGGTGTGGACGGGGGTGAGGGCGGGCGGCACCGGCTCGGGGCGCAGCAGGTGGGCGTTCTCGGCGAGGTGGAGGCTGATCCAGCCGTCCTTGCCGGGCAGGGCGCCGGCGCCGGCCCAGCCGACCTCGCCGGCGACCATCAGCTCGTTGAGCATCTCGGGGGTGTAGTCGTTCAGCCGGGCCGGGAGGACCAGCTTCTCCAGGGCGGAGGCGGGCAGGGCGGTGCCCTGGAGCTGTTCGACCACCCGGTAGAGGCCGTCGAGGCCGCGCAGCCGGTGCCCGGCGAGGTGCTGCCACTGCGGCAGGAAGGCGGCCAGCGAGCGGGGCGGCACCGGCTCGACCTCCTGGCGGAGGGCGGCGAGCGAGCGGCGCCGCAGCCGGCGCAGCACCTCGGCGTCGCACCACTCGACGGTGGCGGTGTGGCCCTCGACCGGCCGGAACTCACCCTGGACGAGGCGGCCGGCGGCGGTGAGCCGGTGCAGGGTGCCGGTGACGACCGCGGAGCCGAGGCCGAAGCGGGCGGCGGCCTCGGGGGCGGTGAACGGGCCGTGGGTGCGGGCGTAACGGGCGAGCAGGTCGCCGAGCGGGTCCTTGACCGGTTCGGTGAAGGCCTCGGGGACGCCGACCGGCAGGGGGGTGCCGAGGGCGTCGCGGAGCCGGCCGGCGTCCTCGATCGCGGCCCAGCGCAGCTCGCCGCCGATCCGGACCCGGATGGCCCGGCGGGCGGACTCCAGCTCCGGCGCCCAGGGCGGTTCGGCGCCGCGGACGGTGAGTTCGGCCTCGGAGAGCGGGCCGAGCAGCCGCAGCGCGTCGGCGACGCCCTCGGCGTCCTTGATCCGCCGCTCCGGGGTGAGGCGCTGGAGCTCGGCCTCCAGCTGGGCGAGGACCTCCGGGTCGAGGAGTTCACGCAGTTCGGCCTGGCCGAGCAGTTCGGACAGCAGCCGGGAGTCGAGGGAGAGCGCGGCGGCGCGGCGCTCGGCGAGCGGGGAGTCGCCCTCGTAGAGGAACTGGGCGACGTAGCCGAAGAGCAGCGAGCGGGCGAAGGGGGAGGGCTCGGGGGTGGTGACCTCGACCAGGCGGACGGCGCGGGACTCCAGGTCGCCCATGAGTTCGACCAGGCCGGGCACGTCGAAGACGTCCTGCAGGCACTCGCGGACGGCCTCCAGCACGATCGGGAAGGAACCGTACTCGGCGGCGACCTCCAGCAGTTGGGAGGCGCGCTGGCGCTGCTGCCAGAGCGGGGTGCGGCGGCCGGGGCTGCGGCGGGGCAGCAGCAGGGCCCGGCCGGCGCACTCGCGGAAGCGGGAGGCGAACAGCGCGGAGCCGCCGACCTGGTCGGTGACGAGCTGTTCGATCTCGGCACTGTCGAAGAGCGCGGCGTCCGCGCCGACCGGGGCCTCGTCGGCGGGCGGTGCGTCGGGGGAGGGGAAGTCCAGCAGGTCGGCGTCGGGCAGCCGCAGCACGATGCCGTCGTCGGCGTGCATGACCTGCGGGTCGAGGCCGTGCTTCTCGCGCAGTCGGGCGCCGAGGGCGAGCGCCCAGGGGGCGTGCACCTGGGCGCCGAAGGGGGAGTGGACGACGATCCGCCAGTCGCCGAGCTCGTCGCGGAAGCGTTCGACGACGATGGTGCGGTCGTCCGGCAGGTGGCCGCAGGCGGCGCGCTGCTCGGCGAGGTAGGTGAGCAGGTTGCCGGCGGCCCAGTCGTCGAGGCCGGCGGCCTTCAGCCGCTCGGTGGCCCGCTCGGGCGGGAGCGAGCCGAGCTCGCGGACGAAGGCGCCGACGGCGCGGCCGAGTTCGAGCGGGCGGCCGAGGGTGTCGCCCTTCCAGAAGGGCAGCCGACCGGGCACGCCGGGCGCGGGGGTGACGAGGACCTTGTCGTGGGTGATGTCCTCGATCCGCCAGGAGGTGGTGCCCAGGGTGAAGACGTCGCCCACCCGGGACTCATAGACCATCTCCTCGTCGAGCTCGCCGACCCGGCCGCCGCCTTTCTTGGGGTCCGTGCCGGCGATGAAGACGCCGAACAGGCCGCGGTCGGGGATGGTGCCGCCGGAGGTGACGGCGAGCCGCTGGGCGCCGGGCCTGCCGGTGACGGTGCCGGCGACGCGGTCCCACACCAGGCGGGGGCGCAGCTCGGCGAAGGCGTCGGACGGGTACCGCCCGGCGAGCATGTCGAGGACGCCGTCGAACGCGGACTGCGGCAGGGAGGCGAAGGGGGCGGCCCGGCGGACGAGGGCGAGCAGCTCGTCGACGTCCCAGGTGTCCAGGGCGGTGACGGCGACCAGTTGCTGGGCGAGGACGTCCAGCGGGTTGCGGGGGATCCGCAGCGCCTCGATCCGGCCGGCGCGCATCCGCTCGGTGACGACGGCGGACTGCACCAGGTCGCCGCGGTACTTGGGGAAGACGACGCCGGTGGAGACCGCGCCGACCTGGTGGCCGGCCCGGCCGACGCGCTGCAGGCCGGAGGCGACCGAGGGCGGGGACTCGACCTGGACGACCAGCTCGACGGCGCCCATGTCGATGCCGAGCTCCAGGCTGGAGGTGGCGACCACGGCGGGCAGCCGGCCGGCCTTGAGGTCCTCCTCGACCTGGGCGCGCTGCTCCTTGGAGACCGAGCCGTGGTGGGCGCGGGCGATCAGCGGCGGGGCGCCGCCGGAGGCGCCGGAGCCGCCCATCAGCTGGGCGGGGGCGTGCGCCTCGGGCAGCGGTTCGCCGGTGGCGCGCTCGTGGGCGATCTCGTTCAGCCGGTTGCAGAGGCGCTCGGCGAGGCGGCGGGAGTTGGCGAAGACGATCGTCGAGCGGTGCGCCTGGACGAGGTCGACGATGCGCTCCTCGACGTGCGGCCAGATCGAGGTCTGCCGTGCGGGGTCGTCGTCGCCGGCGGCGGCGGGCAGTTCGTCGAGGTCGGCGACCGGGACGACCACCGACAGGTCGAACTCCTTGGCGGCGGGCGGCTGGACGACGACCGCACCGCGCTGCGGGCTGAGGAAGCGGGCGACCTCCTCAACCGGCCGGACGGTGGCGGACAGGCCGATCCGGCGGGCCGGTGCGTCCAGCAGCGCGTCCAGCCGCTCCAGGCTGAGCGCGAGATGGGCGCCGCGCTTGGTGCCGGCGACCGCGTGCACCTCGTCGAGGATCACCGTGTCGATGCCGCGCAGCGCGTCCCGGGCGGCCGAGGTGAGCAGCAGGAAGAGCGACTCGGGGGTGGTGATGAGGATGTCCGGCGGGTGGGAGGCGAAGCGGCGCCGGTCGGTGGCGGGGGTGTCGCCGGAGCGGATGCCGACCTCGATCTCCGGCTCGGGCAGGCCGAGCCGGACGGAGGCCTGGCGCAGACCGGTGAGCGGGGCACGGAGGTTGCGCTCGACGTCCACCGCGAGGGCCTTCAGCGGCGAGATGTAGAGCACCCGGCAGCGGCGCTTGGGGTCGGCCGGCGGCGGGGTGGAGGCGAGCCGGTCCAGCGCGGAGAGGAAGGCCGCCAGGGTCTTGCCGGAGCCGGTGGGAGCGACGACCAGGACGTCGGTGCCCCGGCCGATGGCCGTCCAGGCCTCGGCCTGGGCGGCGGTGGGCGCGGTGAAGGCGCCGGTGAACCAGGCCCTGGTGGCCGGGGCGAATCCGGCGAGGGCGTCCGCGGGGCTGTGCTGCGCCATGCCCCCATGGTGCCCGGTGCCACTGACAGGGCGGGTCCACCGACAGGCGCTCCTCCACCGACGGACGCTCCGCCGCCGCCGGGCACTCCGTCTGCCGCAACCCGGGGAGCAGAATCGGACATTCCACTCATATGGTGAAGATTCAGTCACACTTTCCGGAGTCGTCGCGCCCCGGGAGGAGGACTCCACCAGCTCGGTCGGGCCGCCCCGCGCCCCGTCCCGCGGAGAGCGGAGGTCGCCATGGAACCGGGTGCCCCGGCGACCGGCAGCCCCGCCCGCGGACGCCGCAGACTCCTCCAGCTGCTGCTGGCGATGCTGCTCGTCGCCCTGGTCGTCGGCGGCGCCGTCCCCTACGTCTCCGGCGCGGGCCGGGCCTACCTCAGCTACCTGGTGCTCGCCGAGCGGCAGGACGCCGACGGCGCCTCGCTCGCCGCGGCCGAGGCCCGGGCGGCCGGCGGACGGGTCGTCCAGGACTACCCCCAGATCGGCGCGGTGCTCGCCTACGCCTCCGGCGGCTTCGCCCAGCGGCTGCGCGAACGGCCCGGCATAGCCGCCGTCGGGGCCACCCGCACCGCCACCGTGCCGAGCCCGCCCGGCCCGCTCACCGGCGCCGACTTCCGCCCCGCCAGCGAGGCCGCGGCCGCCGCCGACGACGCCCAGGGCAGCCTCTCCGACCCGGCCGAGCAGGACGACTGGAACCTCGCCATGATCGGCGCCGGGGACCCGCAGACCGCCTCCGCCGCACTGCTGCGCACCCCCGCCGCGGACGGTGCCGCCGCCGCGTCCGCGCCGACCGCCGCCGCCCTGCGCGGCGTGCTCGTCGCCGTGCTCGACTCCGGCGTCGACGACACCCACCCGGACCTGCGGGACGCGGTCGACCCGCGGGCCTCGGTCTCCTGCGCCGACGGACGCCCGGACGCCCGCTACGGCGCCTGGCGGCCCGACGAGGGCGTCTCCGAGAGCGGCCACGGCACCCACGTGGCCGGCATCGTCGGTGCCGCCCGGGACGGCCGCGGCGTCACCGGTGTCGCCCCCGGCGTCCGGATCGCCGCCGTGCGGCTGCTCGGCCCGCTCGGCCAGTACTACGCCGAGAACATCGTCTGCGGCATGCTCTGGGCCGCCGACCACGGCGCCCGCGCGATCAACGACAGCTACTTCGCCGACCCGTGGAAGTACAACTGCCCCGAGGACCCGGACCAGGCCGCCCTCACCCAGGCCGTCGGCCGGGCCGTCGCCTACGCCCGGAAGCGCGGCTCGGTCGTCGTCGCCTCGGCCGGCAACGACGGCCAGGACCTCACCGCCGACCGCGACGACCGGCGCAGCCCCAACGACCGTCTCTCCGGCCCGCCGCAGGACCGCCACCTCGGCACCGAGTGCATCCGGCTGCCCGGGGAGCTGCCGGGCGTGGTCACCGTCAGCGCCGTCGACCGCGCCGGGGTGCCGGCCGGCTACACCAACTACGGCGGCGTCACCATCGCCGCGCCCGGCGGCGACCCCGACGGCGGGGCGGACGGCGCGATCGTCTCCGACTGGCCGGGCGACCGGTACGCGGCGCTCGCCGGCACCTCGATGGCCGCCGCGCACGTCACCGGAGCCGTCGCGGTGGTGGCCGCCGAGCACCCCGGCTGGGGGCCCGACCGGATCACCGGTGAACTGGAGTCGGCCGCCGCCGCCAACTGCCCGACCGGGCCGGACACCTGCGGCGACCGCAGGTTCTACGGCGCCGGCCTGCTCGCGCTGCCCTGAGGGCCCGCGGCTCCCGGCCCGGCTCGGGGATACTGGGTGCCATGAGGCTGACCGAGTTCTGGCGACGGATGAACGAGCACTTCGGCGAGGCGTACGCGGAGTCGTTCGCGCAGGACCACGTGATGAGCGAGCTCGGCGGCCGGACGGTGCAGCAGGCGTTGGACGGCGGCTGGGAGGCCAAGGACGTCTGGCGGGTGGTCTGCGGAAACCAGGGGGTCCCCGCCCGGCTGCGCTGAGCCGCGGGGCTGCGCCGACCCGCGGGGCCGGCCCGAGCGGCCGGCCCGACCCGCGCCGCGGCGGCCCGGCCGCGATTCCGGAAACGCCGTCCGTCCGATGGGCGAGACTTGGCGGGTGGACAGCAGCCCAGAACAGCAGAGCAGCCAGGTGCCCGGGGCGCCGGAAGGACGGCCCGCCCGCGACGAACGGTTCGGCCGCAGACCCCAGCTGCGCGGCGGGGCCATGCCGCGCTGGCTGCCCCGGGCGATGGTGCTCGCCCTGGTGCTGGTCGGCCTCTTCCAGCTCGCCGACTGGGCGTTCCACCAGCTGATCGACCTCTTCGTCATGCTGCTGGTGGCCTTCTTCCTCTCGCTGGCCATGGAGCCGGCGGTGGACCGGATGGCGGCCCGCGGGGTGCGCCGCGGGCTCGGCACCTTCCTGGTGTTCATCGCCGTGGTGGTCGCGGTCGGCGGCTTCCTCGCCGCGCTCGGCACGCTGCTCGTCGACCAGGTCACCCGGGTCGCCGGCGAGCTGCCGCACCTGCTGGAGAACCTGATCGGCTGGATCAACCGGACCTTCCACCAGGACCTCTCGCTGGACGAGCTGCAGAAGCGGGTGCTCAAGGACTCCGGGACGGTCGAGAAGTACGCCCAGCAGGCGGCCGGCAACGTCTGGGGCGTCTCCAGCACCGTGATCGGCGGCCTCTTCCAGCTCTTCACCGTCGGCCTGTTCAGCTTCTACTTCACCGCCGACGGCCCGCGGGTGCGGCGCACCGTCTGCTCGCTGCTGCCGCCCGCCAAGCAGGGCGAGGTGCTGCGCGCCTGGGAGATCGCGCTCGCCAAGACCGGCGGCTACCTGTACTCCCGGGCGCTGCTCGCGCTCATCTCGACGCTGGCGCA
Organism: Kitasatospora sp. NPDC093679; assembly: GCF_040683455.1. NCBI lineage: Bacteria > Bacillati > Actinomycetota > Actinomycetes > Kitasatosporales > Streptomycetaceae > Kitasatospora > Kitasatospora sp. NPDC093679. The sequence goes on along the minus strand of NZ_JBFBDW010000016.1, from coordinate 118,196 downwards.
CTGGCTGGTCTTCCAGATCCTCGGCCTGCCGTACGCGGCCGCGCTCGGCGTCTGGGTCGGCGTGATGTCGCAGTTCGTGCCGACCATCGGCACCTACATCGCGGGTGCGCTGCCGGTGCTGGTCGCGCTGACCGGGCAGTCGGTGGACGCGGTCTGGGTGCTCGGCTTCGTCATCGTCTACCAGCAGGTCGAGAACTACCTGTTGCACCCGCGGATCACCGCGAAGACGGTGGACGTGCACCCCGCGGTGGCGTTCGGCTCGGTGATCGCCGGGGCGGCGCTGCTCGGCGCGGTGGGCGCGCTGATCGCCATCCCGGCCGCGGCCACCCTGCAGGGATTCGTCGGCACCTACGTGCGCCGCTACGAGGTGGCGACCGACCCGCGGATCGACCGCGGGGAGGAGCGGAAGGGGCGCCGGGAGCGCAGGCGGCAGGCCGCGCGCCGTCTGCGGCGCATGATGGGGACCGGATCCGCGGACGATTCCGCAGGTCGGGACGGGCGGGACGGGGAGCCGTAGGAGTCTCCGCAAGATTCGAACGATTGTTCTCTATACTTGTGGGCGGCGAGTTCTCCACAGGCGCGGCCCGATCCGGGTCGATTGTCGGTGGGACGCGCTAGCGTCGAGGACGATGAAGCGCACAGCACAGAACCCGAGGGTGGAAGCCATGGCAGGAACGGACCGCGAGAAGGCCCTTGAGACCGCACTCGCCCAGATCGAGCGGCAGTTCGGCAAGGGCTCGGTGATGCGCCTCGGCGAGAAGGCCAACGAGCCCATCGACGTGATCCCGACCGGCTCCACCGCACTGGACGTCGCGCTCGGCGTCGGCGGCATCCCGCGCGGCCGCGTGGTCGAGATCTACGGCCCGGAGTCCTCCGGCAAGACCACGCTGACGCTGCACCTCGCCGCCAACGCGCAGAAGGCCGGCGGCACCGTCGCCTTCGTCGACGCCGAGCACGCCCTCGACCCCGAGTACGCCAAGAAGCTCGGCGTCGACACCGACGCCCTGCTGGTCAGCCAGCCGGACACCGGTGAGCAGGCGCTGGAGATCACCGACATGCTGATCCGCTCCGGCGCGATCGACCTGGTGATCATCGACTCGGTCGCCGCGCTCGTCCCGCGCGCCGAGATCGAGGGCGAGATGGGCGACTCGCACGTCGGTCTCCAGGCCCGGCTCATGAGCCAGGCCCTGCGCAAGATCGCCGGCGCGCTCAACCAGTCGAACACCACCGCCATCTTCATCAACCAGCTGCGCGAGAAGATCGGCGTCATGTTCGGTTCCCCGGAGACCACGACCGGTGGCCGGGCGCTGAAGTTCTACGCCTCCGTCCGCCTGGACATCCGCCGCATCGAGACCCTGAAGGACGGCACCGAGGCGGTCGGCAACCGCACCCGTGTCAAGATCGTCAAGAACAAGGTCGCGGCCCCGTTCAAGCAGGCCGAGTTCGACATCCTCTACGGCGTCGGCATCAGCCGCGAGGGCGGCCTGATCGACATGGGCGTCGAGCACGGCTTCATCCGCAAGTCCGGGGCCTGGTACACCTACGAGGGCGACCAGCTCGGCCAGGGCAAGGAGAACGCCCGTAACTTCCTGCGGGACAACCCGCAGCTCGCCGACGAGATCGAGCGGAAGATCAAGGGCAAGCTCGGCATCGGCCCGAAGACCGAGGCGCCGGCCGACGCCGCCGCCGCGGCACCGGCCGCCGAGGCCCCGGCTGCGGCGCCGGCCACCAAGACCGCCGCCAAGAAGACGGCGGCCGCCGCCAAGGCCTGATCCGCCGATGCACATCCCCGACCGCCCATCGGGCTCGGCCGCACCCGCCGCCGAGCCCGATGACGCCGGACCGCCCGACTGGTTCGCCGCCGTCGCCCTCCCCGAGGAGGAGCCGGAGGCCGACGGACCGTCCGGGCCCGACGACCACGACGGCCCCGCTCCGAGCCTCGCCGAGGTGCCGGGCCTGCGCTCGGCCTCCGCGCTGCCCGCCGGCCGCCGGCGCCGACGCAGCGCGCTCGCCCCGGAGGAGGACGAACCGCCCGCCGAGGAGGCGGCCCCGCAGCCCCGGCGTGCACGGTCACCGCGGTCGGACGGCGGTGACAGCACCGACGGTGCCGACCGCGCCGAACGGCGCGAGCGTGCCGAACGGCCGGGCGGACGCCGTCGGCGGTCCGATCCCGCCGAGCGGGGCGACCGGTCCTCCGACGCCGCCCCGCGCCGACGCGCCGAGGAATCCACCGACCCCGCCGGCCGGGCCCGCGACATCTGCCTGCGCCTGCTCACCGGCAGCCCGCGTACCCGCAAGCAACTCGCCGACGCCCTGCGCAAGCGGGAGATCCCCGACGACGTCGCCGAGGAGGTGCTCTCCCGCTACGAGGAGGTCGGGCTGATCGACGACGCCGCCTTCGCCGCCGCCTGGGTGGACGCCCGGCACGGCCGCCGCGGCCTCGCCCGCCGCGCCCTCGCCCAGGAGTTGCGCACCCGCGGCGTCTCCGGCGACCTCGTCGAGGAGGCGCTGGCCCGGGTCGACTCCGACGACGAGGCCGAGGCCGCCCGCGCCCTGGTCGACCGCAAGCTCCGCACCACCCGTGGTCTGGAGCCGCAGGCCCGCACCCGCCGACTGGTCGGTATGCTCGCCCGCCGCGGCTACTCCGAGGGCCTCGCCTTCCGCGTCGTCCGGGAGGCCCTGGGGGAGGAGAGTGAAGGCCTCGGCGAGGATTGGTGACGGATCATCAGTCATCGGCATCAACTCTCGATCGCATCTTGACCGTTTCGTAACCTGCGCTTAGCCTCGCAAGCAGTGAGGGATCACTTCGATCACGCTACGGCCTGCCGTGCGCAGGATCGGTCGGAGTCGGTTCCGCGTACCACCCCCCGGTCCCCGGCAGTTCCCTCACCGCCGCACCGACACAGCGCGCAGGCACGGGGAGTGAGGCCGGGATGAGGATCGCGATGGGCACCGGATCGGTCGCCTCCCTGCTGCTGACCGCCGTCCTCTGCCTCGTCCTGGCCCTCACCTGGCTGATGATCCGCCGGCTGCAGGCCGCCCAGCGCCGCGCCGTCGGCGAGGCCGAGCGGGCGCGCACCTGGGCCGAGACCCAGGCCACCCAGCTGCGCGCCGAACTCGACCGCCGCGAGGAGCGGTTGGCCGAGGAGCTGCGCCGGCTGCGCGCCCAGGAGGACGAACTCGACCGCCGCGCCACGGAACTGGACGCCACCCGGGCCGAACTCGCCGAGCTGGAGACCGACCGGCGCCGCGCGCTGGAGACCGCCGCCGGGCTGACCGCCGCCCGCGCCCGGGAGGAACTCACCCGCGCCGTCGAGTCGGAGGCCCGCCGGGACGCGGCCGTCACCGTCCGGGAGATCGAGCGCCGGGCCAAGACCGAGGGCGACCAGCGGGCCCGCGAGATCATCGCCGGTTCGATCCAGCGACTGGCCGCCGAGCAGACCGCCGACACCGTGGTGGCCGCCTTCAAGCTGCCCAACGAGGACATGAAGGGCCGGGTGATCGGCCGCGAGGGCCGCAACATCCGGGCCTTCGAGGCCGTCACCGGGGTCAACCTGATCGTCGACGACACCCCCGAACTCGTCCAGCTCTCCTGCTTCGACCCCGTCCGCCGGGAGGCCGCCCGGCTGACCCTGGAGGCGCTCACCGCCGACGGCCGGATCAACCCGCTGCGGATCGAGGAGGTCCACGAACGCAGCCGCGCCGAGGTCGAGCGGCTCTGCGTGCGGGCCGGTGAGGACGCCCTGCTCGCCGTCCAGCTCGACGGCATGGAGCCGGAGCTCGTCCGGACCCTCGGCACCCTGCGGTACCGGACCTCGTACGGGCAGAACGTGCTCGGGCACCTGGTGGAGTCCGCGCACATCGCCGGCATGATGGCGGCCGAACTCGGCGTCGACCAGGACCTGGTGAAGCGCTCCGCGCTGCTGCACGACATCGGCAAGGCGCTCAGCCACGAACTGCCGGGCAGCCACGCCGCGATCGGCGCGGAGTTCGCCCGCCGGCACGGCGAGTCCGCCGAGGTGGTGCACGCGATCGAGGCCCACCACGGCGAGGTCGACCCCAAGACGGTCGAGGCGGTGCTCACCCAGGCCGCGGACGCCTGCTCCGGCGGCCGCCCCGGTGCCCGCCGGGAGTCGCTGGAGGCGTACGTCCGGCGGCTGGAGCGGCTGGAGGAGATCGCCCGCTCGCACGAGGGCGTCTCCAAGGTCTTCGCGATGCAGGCCGGACGCGAGGTGCGGGTGATGGTCCAGCCCGAGAAGGTGGACGACCTGCGGGCCAAGACCATCGCCCGGGAGGTCGCCCGGCAGGTCCGCGAGGAGCTGACCTACCCCGGGCAGATACGGATCACCGTGGTCCGCGAGAGCCGGGCCACCGAGTTCGCCCGCTGAGCACCCTCCCGCCGGACCCGCGCCGCCCCTGCGGCGTCCCTGCTCCCTCCCCGCGGCGCGTCAGCGGCGGCCCGCACCGTCCCGGGCGGCGTCCTCCCGCGGCGCCGCCTGCGGACCGCGTTCCGGCGTCCGGCCGGTGCCACCGCCGGCGGCCGGGAGCCGGGCCGGCCCGCCGCGGGCGCCCTCCGCGAGGCTGCGCAGCTCCTCGGCCCGGCAGCCCTGGGTGGTGCCGACCAGGTGCCCGTCCGGGCGCACCAGCAGCACGGTGTGCGGCTCGGCCCCCGGGTACTCCTCGGTGACCAGCACCTCGGCCGGGACGGGCAGCGCCGCGGCCACCTCGGTGAGCCGCGGCATCATCCCGGCGCCCAGCCAGTGCCGGGACGACCAGACGGCCGTGCCGGGCGCGACCAGCACCAGCAGGAAGCCCAGCCCGAGCCGGGCGCGCAACCGGTCCGGCGTGCCCTCGGTGGTGACCACGGCCAGGTCGGGCACCTGCACGCCCGGCGCGGTCGGCGGCAGGTTCTCGGTGAGCGAGGTGGCACGGGCCGCGCGCTGCTCCGGGACCTGCCCGGGCACCCCGGACGGGGCGGCCGGGTAGGCGGGTGCGCCGCCGAAGCGGCCGGTGCCGAGCTGGCCGTCCGCCAGCAGCGGCGCGTGCTTGCGGAACGAGCCGGTGAACATCGACCGCCGGGTCTGCTGCCAGCCGCGCAGCGGCCGCAGCAGCGGCATCGCCTGGTCCACGGCGCGCAGCCGGGCGCCGACGGCGCTGCGCCGCTCGGCCTCGTAGCCGTCCAGCAGCGCCCCGCCGGGGTGGAGGTGCCAGGCCAGGGCCAGCCGCCAGGCCAGGTTGTCGGCGTCGCGGAGCCCGTCGACGAGGTTCTGCATGCCGAGGGCGCCGTGCAGGTGGGCGGCGTCGCCGGCGAGGAAGCAGCGGCCGGAGCGGAACCGGGCGGCGAGCCGCTGCTGGGCGGTGTGGTCGGCGGCCGCGAGCAGCTCGTACGCGGGGAGTTCGCCGCACCAGCCGGTGAGGGCGGCGCGAACCCGGGTGAGCAGGGTGTCGCCGGTGACGATGCCGGGCCAGGTGGCGTGCGGGTCGACCGGTTCGGTCGGGGCGGGGCGGCCCGGGGGCAGCCGCCAGTCGAGGCGCCATAGGCCGTCGGGCAGCGGGCGGGCGGAGGCCTCGCGGTCGCCGCGCCACGGGGGTTCGCGGTGCAGCCGGGCCTCGCCGGGGAAGGGCAGGTCGACGCGGACGGTGGCGACCGCGTGCCGGTCGACGGCAGGCCGGCCGGGGAAGCGGATCTTCAGCAGTTTGCGGACGGTGGAGCGGGCGCCGTCGCAGCCGACCAGGTGGCTGCCGCGCCACCAGGTGGAGGCGCCGTCACGGGTGCCGGTGGTGCGGACGCCGACGCCGTCCCGGTCCTGTTCGAGTTCGACGACGCGGGTGAGCGGCGCCAGCTGGATCAGCGGGGTGGCGGTGACCGCGTCGCGCAGACCGCGCTGCAGCCGGTGCTGCGCGAGGTGCAGCACCGGCTCCTCGTCCAGCGGGATCCGCAGGACCTCGGCGCGTCGGCGCCAGACCGTGAAGGCGTCCCAGCGGGCCGCGTCGGAGGCGGCCCGGGTGTAGCCGAGGCGTTCGAGCAGGGCGGTGGTGTCGGGGCCGAGGACGACGGTGCGGGGGCTCTCCGGGCAGAGGCCCGCGCCCTCGTCGAGGACGATGCTCGGCACCTCGTGCCGGGCCAGGGCCAGGGCGAGCGACAGCCCGACCGGCCCGGCCCCGACGACGATCACCGGGTCCACGCGGGGACCTCCGGGCGTGCGGGATCAGCATGTGCCGCGGGGGTCGTCCCTGGTGGTGTCACGAAGAGCAATGCAACAGATCACCCGGGTTGACGTCAAGCAGCAGCAGGTGTGCGCCGGTTCGCGCCGCGGCGGCCGCGCGCCTCGAGCCACTTGGCGAGGCCGGTGAGGGCGAGGCACAGGCCGATGTAGAGCGTGCCGACGACGATCACCACGGGGATGTACGGATAGCCCGTGGAGTTGCTGGCGATCAGCTTGCCCGCGTAGAGCAGCTCGGGGTAGGTGATGACGAAGCCGAGCGAGGTGTCCTTGAGGGTGACCACCAGCTGGCCGATGATCGCCGGGAGCATCGACCGGACCGCCTGCGGCACCAGGATCAGCGTCATGACCTGGGTCTTGCCCATGCCCAGGGCGTAGGCGGCCTCGCCCTGGCCGCGGGGCAGCGCGAGGATGCCGGTGCGCATGATCTCGGCCTGGACGGCGCCGTTGTAGAGGGTGAGCCCGAGGACGAGGGCCGGCATCGGCTCCGAGGGGAACACCGCGTGGTACAGCGCGAAGATCATGATGAGCAGCGGCATGGCGCGGAAGAACTGCACCAGGGCCGAGGACACCGCGCGCACCGGAAGGTGGTCGGAGAGCCGGCCGGCGGCCAGCAGCGCGCCGAGCACGATCGACAGCACACCGGCCAGCGCGAAGACCTTGAGGGTGGCCACCATGCCGTCGAGGATGCGCTGCTGCACGGCCGTGTACTGGAACGGGTCCCACAGCTGGGGGTCGAACTGCCCGGCCGCGTCCAGCTTGGCGTACACGTACCAGCCGAGGCCGGCGATGGCGAGCAGCGACAGGACGCCGAACAGCCGGTAGCGGAGCGTGGCCTTCGGGCCGGGGGTGTCGAAGAGGACGGTCGCGGTGGCGGTGCGGGTGCTCATCGGACCACCGCCAGGCGGCTCTCCAGGAACCGGAACACACCGCCGACGGTGAAGCTGACCAGCAGGTAGGCCAGCGCCACCCAGAAGAAGATCGCGAGGATGGCGTACCCCTTGTCGCTCAGTGTCGCCTGCACGCTGTAGAGCTCGGCGACGCTGAACGCGCCGGCGATCGCCGAGTTCCTCGGCAGGGCGATGAAGATGCTGCTCATCGGCGGCAGCACGGTGCGGGCCGCCTGCGGCAGCACGACGTGGAGGAGGGTCTGGCCGAAGGACATGCCCAGGCTGCGGGCGGCCTCGGCCTGCCCGAACGGCACCGTGTTGATGCCCGAGCGCAGCACCTCGCAGACGAACGAGCCGGTGTAGGCGCTGAGCGCGATCACCGCGAAGGTGAAGTTGTCGAAGTGCACGTCCAGCCGCGGGAGTCCGAAGATCACCGCGAAGAACAGCAGGGTCAGCGGGGTGTTCCGGAAGGTGTTCACCCACACGGTGCCGAACACCCGCAGCGCCGGGACCGGGGAGACCCGGAAGGCCGCCAGCACGGTGCCGAGCAGCAGCGCGAACAGCGCACTCACCGCGCTGAGCTCGATCGTCTGCAGGAAACCGTCGCGGAAGAGCGCGAAGTTGTCGCCCTCGAACAGTATGCCCACGCCGGCGGCCCTCCTCTCTAGGTCGTTCGGCCGGTCCCGGACCGGATCAGTAGCGCTCGAGCGGCGGCACGGCCGGGGCGGCGGCACCGGACAGGCCGAGCGTCGCGTCGTACGCCTTCTTCCAGTCGCCGTTGTCCTCGTGGGCCTTCAGCGCGTTGTTGATGGCGTCCCGCAGCACCTTGTCGTCGTGGTTCAGGCCCACGCCGTACTTCTCGGCGGAGAAGGTCTTGCCGACGACCTTGAGCTTGCCGGCGTTCTTGGCGCCGAAGCCCTTGAGGATCGCGTCGTCGGTGGTGACCGCGTCGATCTCGCCGGTCAGCAGCTTGTCGACGCACTGGGCGTAGTTGTCGTACTGGACGACCTTCTTGCCCTCTCCGACGTACTTCTGGATCTGGGTCACCGAGGTGGAACCGGTCACCGAGCAGACGTTCTTGCCCGCGACCGACTCCGGGCCGGTGATGGCGGTGTTGTCCTTCTTCACCAGCAGGTCCTGGCCGGCGATGTAGTACGGGCCGGCGAAGGAGACCGAGGCCTTGCGCTTGTCGTTGATGCTGTAGGTGCCGACGTAGTAGTCGATGCCGCCGCCGCTGATCTCCGTCTCGCGGTTGGCGGAGACGACGGTCTTGAAGTCGATCTGGTCGGGCGCGAAGCCCAGGTCGGCCGCGATCATCTTGGCGATCTCGATGTCGAAGCCGGTGCGGGTGTTGGCGGTGACGTCCTCGAAGCCGAGGTACGGCTGGTCCGCCTTGGCGCCGATGGTGAGCTTGCCCTTGGCCTTGGCCTTCTTCCACACCGGGGAGGCGTCCAGGTTGGCGGACTTGTTCACGGCGTAGGTGGGCAGGGTCGGCGCGGCGGCGTCGGAGCCGGCCGGGGAGCCGTCCTTGCCGCAGGCGGCGACGGCGGTCAGCGCGAGCACCGACAGGGCGGCGGCGATGGTGCGACGAGTCCTCATGAGGGTTGGCTCTCCTCGGTAGTGGCCACCGGACGACCGGGGGCCGGGCTGGACCTTCCGTGACTGCGGCCGGGCACCCCGTCGGGCCCGGCCGCTCTGGGTCGGCGCGCAGAGGGGCGCCGCGGCGTTCAGTGACTCAGGATCTTGGACAGGAAGTCCTTGGCGCGGTCCGTCCGCGGGGCGGTGAAGAACGCGTCCGGGGTGTTCTCCTCGACGATCCGGCCGTCCGCCATGAACAGCACCCGGTTGGCGGCGGAGCGGGCGAAGCCCATCTCGTGCGTGACCACGACCATCGTCATGCCCTCGGCGGCGAGCTGGCGCATGACCTCCAGCACCTCGGTGACCATCTCCGGGTCGAGCGCGGAGGTCGGCTCGTCGAAGAGCATCACCTTCGGCCGCATCGCCAGCGCCCGGGCGATCGCCACGCGCTGCTGCTGGCCGCCGGAGAGCTGCGCCGGGTACTTGTCCGCCTGGGCGCCCACGCCGACCCGCTCCAGCAGCTCGCGGGCGGTGGCCTCGGCCTGGGCGCGCGCGACGCGGCGCACCTTCACCTGGGCCAGGACGACGTTCTCCAGCACCGTCTTGTGCGCGAAGAGGTTGAAGCTCTGGAACACCATGCCGACCTCGGCGCGCAGCCGGGCCAGCTCCTTGCCCTCCGCGGGCAGCGGCCGGCCGTCGATGGTGATGGTGCCCGAGTCGATCGTCTCCAGCCGGTTGATCGTCCGGCAGAGCGTCGACTTGCCGGAGCCGGACGGCCCGATCAGCACCACGACCTCGCCCTGGCGGATGCTCAGGTCGACGTCCTGCAGCACGTGGAGGGCGCCGAAGTGCTTGTTGACGCCGGACAGCACCACCAGCGGAGCGGTTGCGGCCGCGGCATCGGTGACGGCGGTCTCGGTCATCGCGCGGTAGCTCCTCGTCTCTGACCCGGGGTGAACTCCCTCGGGTGGCAGTGCTGGTGGTGCGAAGTCGGGTCGAACCGGTGGGTCCGACTGGTGCCGGGGGCCGGAGCCGGCGGAGCCCGCAGCCCCCGGTGGGCCGACCATAGGAGGCCCGACGATGCCATGTCAGTCGATCTGAGCGGAACTTGAGGATCACGATCAGGCCACGCACGGCCGCCGGGGGGTCACCCTGCGCATCGGGACGGGTCCGGACGGCTCCGGGTATCGGCTCGGTAACGGCCCGCGGCCGCGGCCCCCGGCGACCGGCCGTGTGCGGTGCGATGGGCCGGGGCGGCGCGTCCGCCCCGCAGACGCCGGTGTCGCCGCCCCCGGGGCGGACGGCACAATACTCCGAACCGCGTGGCCGTACCGGTCGGGCCGTCCGCCCGGCACACTGGCCGGACAGGCCACCGCGGCAACGGGAGAAATGGGAGGTACCGGATGCGACTGCTGCTCGTCGAGGACGACGACCGGGTCGCCGCCGCGCTCACCGCTGTCCTGGGCCGGCACGGCTTCCAGGTCAAGCACGCGCGCAGCGGGCACGAGGCGCTGGACGCGCTCGTGCCCGACGGCAACGATCCGTTCCGGGTGGTGCTGCTCGACCTCGGGCTGCCGGACCGGGACGGCTTCGAGGTGTGCAGCCGGATCAGGGCCGGCAGCGGCGTCCCGGTGATCATGGTGACCGCCCGGGCCGACATCCGCTCCCGGATCCACGGCCTCAACCTCGGCGCCGACGACTACATCACCAAGCCCTACGACATGGGCGAACTGCTCGCCCGGATCCACGCCGTCTCCCGCCGCGGCCTGCCCGCCGCCCCGGCCGGCCCGGCCGAGCAGGCCGGCGGACCGCTCGCCTCCCGCGGCATCGTGATCGACCGCGAGCGCCGCCGGGTCAGCGTGCAGGGCCGCGACGTGCCGCTCACCCGCAAGGAGTTCGACCTGCTGGCGCTGCTCGCGCAGAGCCCCGGCGTGGTCTACCGCCGCGAGCAGATCTTCAGCGAGGTCTGGCGCAGCGGCTGGGAGGGCAACGGCCGCACCCTGGAGGTGCACATCGGCTCGCTGCGCACCAAGCTCGGCCTGCCCGGCCTCGTCGAGGCCGTCCGCGGCGTCGGCTACCGGCTGATCGCCGAGCAGCCCGCGGACGACGCCGACCGGGCCGCACCGGCCGGGGCCCCGGGCACCGCCGACACGGGCACCACCGGCACGGACACCGCCGGCACCGGCACCGCGGAGCGCTGAGCCCGACGTGCAGAACCGCCTGCTCGGCATCCTGCTCTCCCTGATGGCCTGCGTGCTGGCGGCCCTCGGGCTGCCGCTGGCCGCAGCCGTCGCCGCGGCCGAGCAGAGCCGGGTGGTGGTCGACCGGATCGACGACGCCGCCCGCTTCGCCCAGGACCTGCCGACCCAGGGCCGGGCGGGCTCCGACACCGCCGTCAAGGGCGGCACCGAGCCCGACGCCGGGGACACCACACGGCTGCGCATGCTCGCCCTGGAGGCCTCCCGCTACCACGACCTGTACGGCGCCCGGGTCGGCATCTTCCAGCGGGACGGCAGCTCCGTCGCCGTCGCCCCGGTCGGCTGGACGGTGCCCGAGGAGGGCCCCGGCGCGCAGGCCTTCCAGGAGGCGCTGGACGGGCGGCGCAGCCACAACCCGCCGCAGGTCTGGCCGTGGACCCCGGACCGCACCATCACCGTCGCCCTGCCGGTGGTCCGCGACGGCGACGTGGTCGCCGTGGTGATCACCGAGTCGCCGGCCGGCCCGATGCGTGCCCGGGTGCTGCACAGCTGGCTGTGGATCGGCGCCGGCGAGGCGCTCGCCATGATCGTCGCCGTGCTGCTCGCCCTCCGGCTGACCGGCTGGGTGCTGCGGCCCGTCCGCACCCTCGACCGGGCCACCCACGACATCGCCACCGGCCGGCTCAACGCACGGGTCGCCGCCAGCGGCGGCCCGCCGGAGCTGCGCCGCCTCGCCCGCTCCTTCAACGACATGGCCGACCACGTGGTGCTCGCCATCGACCAGCAGCGGGCCTTCGTCGCCGACGCCTCGCACCAGCTGCGCAACCCGCTGGCGGCCCTGCTGCTGCGGGTGGAGCTGCTCGGCCTGGAGCTGCCCGAGCGGCACCAGGGGGAGGTCGGCGCCGTCCGCGAGGAGGGCATCCGGCTGGCCCGGGTGCTGGACGACCTGCTGGGCCTGGCCACCGCCGAGCACGCCCGGCCCGAGCCCGAGCCGGTGGACCTCACCGCGCTGGTCCTCGCCCGGGTCGACGCCTGGCGCCCGGTCGCCGACCAGCGAGGCATCGACCTGTCCTGGGACGGCCCCCCGGTCGCGTACGGGCTGGCCGACCCGATCGGTTTCGGCAGCGCGCTGGACGCGGTGCTGGACAACGCCCTGAAGTTCACCCCGTCGGGGCGCCGGGTGGCCGTCGACACGGTGCTGCGCAAGCGCGAGGTCAGCGTGGCGGTGACCGACTCCGGCCCCGGGCTCACCGAGGAGGAGCTCGGCCGGATCGGCGACCGCTTCTGGCGCAGCCCCCGCCACCAGAACGTGGACGGCTCCGGGCTGGGCCTGTCCATCGCCCGCACCCTGCTGCTCGCGGGCGGCGGCTCGCTGGACTTCGCCCCGGCCGAGCCCGGCGGGCTGACCGTGGTGCTGTCGGTGCCGCGCCGCCGCGACTGAGGCCCCGCCCGGCGGCCGGGCCCGGGGTCCTGCGGTCCCTCAGGGCTTGATCGAGGTGTAGTACCGCCGGGCGCCCTCGTGCAGGGGCAGCGGGTCGGTGTAGACGGCGGTGCGCAGGTCCACCAGCTGCGCGGCGTGCACCTGGGAGCCGATGGTGTCCCGGCTGTCGATCACCGCCCGGGTCACCCCCTGCACCAGGTCCGGGTCCACGTCGTCACGGGTGACCAGCAGGTTCGGCACCGCGACCGTCGGCACGGCGGTGCCGGCCGGCTCGGCCTTCGGGTAGGCGTCCTTGGGGATGGTCGCGGCCCGGTACGCGTCGGTGCCTCCGCCGCCCTCCTGCTGGTGCAGCGCCTCGGCGAGGTCGGCCAGCGGCACGATCCGGATCCGGTAGCGCTCCGACAGGTCGGTGAGCGCGGTGGTCGGCAGGCCGCCGGACCAGAAGAACGCGTCGATCCGGCCGTCCCGCAGCTGGTCCGCCGCGTCGCCGACGCCCAGCAGCGCCGGCCGGACATCCTTGTCGATGTCCAGGCCGGCCGCGGCCAGCAGCTTGCGGGTGACGAGGTTCACGCCGGACTTCTCCTGGCCCACCCCGACCCGCAGCCCCCGCAGGTCGGCCGTCCGCCGCACCTTGGAGTCGGCGGGCACCACCAGCTGCAGGTAGTCGTCGTAGAGCCGGGCGATCGCCCGCAGGTGCCACTTGGACGGGCTGTTGAAGCCCGCCACCGCGTCCGCCGTCGAGATCGCGAAGTCGTCCCGGCCCGCGGCCACCCGCTCCAGGTTGTCCACCGACCCCTGGGAGTTGTCCAGGCGCATCCGCACCCCGGGCATCGCCGTGGAGACGTAGCCCTGCAGCAGCTGCCCGTAGCGGTCGTACACGCCGCGCTGCACGCCGGTCGAGAAGCCGATCTCGCCCTTCGGGTAGCCGGGCGAGGCGTTGGAGGACAGCCACCACCCGGTGAGGGCGCCCGCCACCAGCAGCAGCACCAGGCCGATCGGCACCGGCCGGCGGCGGGCGGCGCGGCGCACGGCGGCACCGAACCGGGCGGGTATCGAGGACTGGGCCATGCAGGGATACTGCCAGGCCGGACGGCCCGGCGGGAGGGCCGTCCCACTGCCCGTACCCTTGCAGGCGTGGGTATGGAGGAGAGCTTGCGAACTTACAAGGTCGTCACGTACGGCTGCCAGATGAACGTCCACGACTCCGAGCGGCTGTCCGGCCTGCTGGAGGAGGCGGGCTACGCGAAGGCCGCCCAGGACGCCGACCCGGACCTGGTGGTCTTCAACACCTGCGCGGTCCGCGAGAACGCCGACAACAAGCTGTACGGCAACCTGGGCCGGCTGGCCCCCGTCAAGCAGCAGCACGAGGGCATGCAGATCGCCGTCGGCGGCTGCCTCGCCCAGAAGGACCGCGACACCATCGTCCGCAGGGCGCCCTGGGTCGACGTCGTCTTCGGCACCCACAACATCGGCCACCTCCCCGCCCTGCTGGAGCGGGCCCGGGTCGAGGAGCGGGCGCAGGTCGAGATCCTCGAGTCGCTGGAGACCTTCCCCTCCACCCTGCCGACCCGCCGCGAGTCCGCCTACGCGGCCTGGGTCGCCATCTCGGTCGGCTGCAACAACACCTGCACCTTCTGCATCGTCCCGGCGCTGCGCGGCAAGGAGGAGGACCGCCGGCCCGGCGACATCCTCGCCGAGGTCGAGGCGCTGGTCGCCGAGGGCGTCGTCGAGGTCACCCTGCTCGGCCAGAACGTCAACTCCTACGGTTCCGACCTGGGCGACCGCGAGGCCTTCTCCAAGCTGCTGCGCGCCTGCGGCGACGTCGAGGGCCTGGAGCGGGTCCGCTTCACCTCGCCGCACCCGCGCGACTTCACCGACGACGTGATCGCCGCCATGGCCCAGACGCCGAACGTGATGCACCAGCTGCACATGCCGCTGCAGTCCGGCTCGGACACCGTGCTCAAGGCGATGCGGCGCTCCTACCGGCAGGCGCGCTACCTGGAGATCATCCGCAAGGTCCGCGAGGCCATGCCGGACGCGGCGATCTCCACCGACATCATCGTCGGCTTCCCCGGCGAGACCGACGAGGACTTCGAGCAGACCCTGCACGTCGTCCGAGAGGCCCGCTTCACCAACGCCTTCACCTTCCAGTACTCCAAGCGGCCCGGCACCCCGGCCGCCGAGATGGACGGCCAGATCCCGAAGGCGGTCGTCCAGGAGCGCTACGACCGGCTGATCGCCCTCCAGGAGGAGATCTCCTGGGAGGAGAACAAGAAGCAGGTCGGCCGCCGGCTGGAGATCCTCGTCGCCGAGGGCGAGGGCAAGAAGGACGACCGGACGGACCGGCTCTCCGGCCGCGCCCCCGACAACCGGCTGGTGCACTTCACCCGCCCCGCGGAGGGCGTCCGGCCCGGCGACGTGGTGACCGTCGAGATCACCTACGCCGCCCCGCACCACCTCCTCGCGGAGGGCGCCCCGATCGGCGTCCGGCGCACCCGGGCCGGCGACGCCTGGGAGAAGCGGCAGGCCGCCCCGGCCGCCAAGCCGGCCGGCGTGATGCTCGGCCTCCCGACGATCGGCGCCCCGGCGCCGGCCGCGGCCCCGGCGGGGCCGGGGTGCGGCTGCGACTGACGTTCCCGTCGGGACCCGCGTGCGGCGGAAGGCCACGGTCAGTGCCTTCCGCCGCACGCGGGTCCCCCCGCCCTTCGGCCGGGAGGTGCCCGCATTCCCCTCGGGGTTCGCCGCGGGTCTTCGGCGGGCCCGTGCCGACTAGAGTGATCGGCATGCTGGTTGCCGCCGCCGTGTGCCCCTGTCCGCCGTTGATCGTTCCGGAGGTGGCGGCCGGTGCCGCGCCCGAGCTCGACGGGCTGCGGGCCGCCTGCGCGGAGGCCGTGGGGGAACTGCTCGACTCCGGGGCCGAGCTGATCGTCCTGGTCGGGACGGGCCCGAAGGCGGAGGTCTGGACGGAGGGCGGAGCCGGGTCGTTCCGCCGCTACGGGGTGGACCTCGCGGTGCGGCTGCCCGCCGGCGTGTCCGGCCCCGAGCTCGCGCCCTCGCTGACCGTCGGCGCCTGGCTGCTCGCCGAGGCCGGCGCCGCGCTGCCCGCGCACGCCTGCGCCGTCCGCCCCGACACCGCCCCGGACCGCCTGGCCGGCCTCGGCAAGGGCCTGGCCGACCTCGCGGACCGGGTCGGCCTGCTGGTGCTGGGCGGCGGCAGCGCCTGCCGCTCGGTGAAGGCCCCGGGCTACTGGGACGAACGCTCCGAGGCCTACGACGCGGCGGCCGCCGCCGCGCTGGCCGCGGCCGACACCGCCGCGCTGGCCGCCCTCGACCCGCAGCTCTCGGCCGAGCTGCAGGCCGACGGGTGGGCACCCTGGCAGGTGCTGGCCGGCGCCGCGGAGGGCGCGGGCCTGGGCGGCCGGCTGCTCCACGACGAGGCCCCGTACGGCGTGGGCTACCTCGTGGCCTCCTGGCGCTGAGCCCAGGCCCCGGCCGCGCGGGTTCCGCCCCGCGGGGCGCCGCGGTCAGGAGGTCTTGCCCGCGTCCGGCTTGGTCGCGAAGTCGTTGACCATGTGCTTCGCCTTGGCCGTGCCGTGCTCGATCTTCTCGTGGTACTTGTGCTTGGTCGCCTTGTCGACCGCCTGGCCGGTCTTGTCGACGACGTCGTCGATCTTCTCCTCGTGCCGGCCGGTGAGTTCGCTCGCCTTGACCTTGAGCTCGTCGGCCTTGACCTTGAGGCTGTCCTTCAGTCCCATGGCTGGTCTCCTCGTCCGGTGGGGGAGGGCCGGACCCGGCGGGCCGGCGTCCCATTTCCTCCAACGCTCGGATGTGCCCGGTTGTTCTCCCCGGCAAACCGGGCGTAATCGGACAAAACGATACGGGGGTGCGAACTCCGCCGCAGGGTTTGGGAGACTGGGCGGGTGAGCAGCTCCAGCCCCGTCCCCTCCCGCGTCGTCTCCGTCGTCGGCGCCACCGCAGCCGGCAAGTCGGACCTCGCCGTGGCGATCGCCACGGCCCTCGGCGGCGAGGTGGTCAACACCGACTCGATGCAGCTCTACCGGGGCATGGACATCGGCACCGCCAAGCTCACCGAGGAGGAGCGCGGCGGCGTCCCGCACCACCTGCTGGACATCTGGGACGTCACCGAGGCGGCCAGCGTCGCCGAGTACCAGCGTCTCGCGCGCGCCGAGATCGACCGGCTGCTCGCGGCCGGCCGCACCCCCGTCCTCGTCGGCGGCTCCGGCCTGTACGTGCGGGCGGCCGTGGACGAGATGGAGTTCCCCGGCACTGATCCGTCCGTACGCGCCCGACTGGAGGCCGAGCTGGCCGAAAACGGCCCCGGGGCGCTGCATCGCCGACTCGCCGCGCTGGACCCGGCGGCCGCCGAGGCGATCCTGACCGGCAACGGCCGGCGGATCGTCCGGGCGCTGGAGGTCATCGAGATCACCGGGCGGCCGTTCACCGCCAACCTGCCCGGCCACACCGCCGTCTACGACACCGTGCAGATCGGCGTCCGGGTGCCCCGACCCGAGCTGGACGAGCGGATCGAGCTGCGGGTCGACCGCATGTGGCAGGCCGGACTCCTCGACGAGGTGCGGGAGTTGGAGAAGGCCGGGCTGCGCGAGGGGCGGACGGCCTCCCGGGCGCTGGGCTACCAACAGGTGCTGGCCTTCTTCGCCGGCGAGTGCACCGAGGACGAGGCCCGCGCCGAGACCGTCCGCGCCACCCGGCGGTTCGCCCGCCGCCAGGAGTCCTGGTTCCGCCGCGACGACCGCATCCACTGGCTGGACCGCCCGGCCGGCGCCGACCCCGTCGAGCTGCTGGCGCGCTCGCTGGAGCTGATCGGCGCCTGACCCGCGGCCCGTCCGCGGCCCGCCCCGGGGGAGTACCCTCCGGGGGTGCTCCCCGAGGACGCCCGGCGCGGCCCCGGAGGCCGCGGGGGCGCTTTCCGGCCATGTCGTTCGTGCAGCTGCGCACGCAACGGCAGGTGCACGACGAACCGGCGGTTACAGCCGGATCACGTCATGGCCACGGATCACCCGGAGACCCGGTACGACGCCCTGTCGGCAACCTTGGACATGCCATCATCGTCAGTACCGGGGGTCGGTCTACGCGGGCCGGCTCCTCCGTTCACGAGTCCGTGAACTCGTGTCGATCCGTCAGGGGAGGCCGCGTGTCGACGGGTACCGGCCCCGAAACCGAGGAGCTCAGGCAGGGCACCGAGCAGGTGCTGCCCGAGCTCGTGGTCCCCACGTCCTACGCGATCGCACTGCCCGCCATCGAGGACCTCGCCGCCCCCGGCGTCGTGCACGAGCGGGAGATCCGGCCGCGCCGCCGACTGCGCTGGTGGCAACTGCTGCCGATCGTGCTGATGGCCACCTTCGGCTCCCTGATGTTCGCCTTCCCGCTGGCCTTCTCCGGCGACGCAGCCTCCTCGATGATCGGCATGCTCGGCCTGCTGCTCACCGCGGCCTCCGGCGGCTGGGGCGCGATGGCCGCCCGGCGGGCCGGCTACAAGTGGCCGGGCCTGCCCCGGCGCGGCAGCGGCACCCGTGCGAGCTGGCGGGCGATCATGGCCTACACCCTGATCGCGGGCGCGGCCGTGGCGCTGGCCCTCTGGCGGGTCGTCCACCTGCGCGGCTGATCAGTACCATCGGCCCTGTGAGCGCACCCACCGGAACCGGCCTCCCCTTCCTCAAGGGCCACGGCACCCAGAACGACTTCGTGATCGTCCCCGACCCGGACGGCCGCCTCGACCTCGGCCCCGTCGCGGTCGCCCGGCTGTGCGACCGCCGCGCGGGCATCGGCGGCGACGGTCTGCTGCGGGTGGTGCGTTCCGCCGCCGACCCGGCCGCCGCCCACCTGGCCGGCGAGGCCGAGTGGTTCATGGACTACCGCAACTCCGACGGCTCGATCGCCGAGATGTGCGGCAACGGCGTGCGGGTCTTCGCCCACTACCTGGTGCAGGCGGGCCTGGCGGAGCCCGGCGCGCTCGCGGTCGCCACCCGGGCCGGCGTCCGGCGGGTCCGGGTCGCCGCGGCCGCCGCCGGCGGCGCGCCCGGCGAGGTCACCGTCGACATGGGCCGCGCGCTGCTCCCCGGCCCGGACGGCATCGAGGTCGCGGTGGACGACAGGGTCTGGCCCGCCCGCAACGTCAACATGGGCAACCCGCACGCGGTCGCCTTCGTCGACAGCCTGGACGATGCCGGGCACCTGTACACCGCGCCGCGCACCGCCCCCGAGGGGGTCTACCCGGACGGCGTGAACGTGGAGTTCGTGGTCGACCGGGGCCCGCGGCACGTGGCGATGCGGGTGCACGAGCGCGGCTCCGGCGAGACCCGCTCCTGCGGCACCGGCGCCTGCGCGGTGGCCGTCGCCGCCGCGCGCCGCGACGGGATCGACCCGGCCGTCACCGGCGAGGCCGTCAGCTACACCGTGGACCTGCCCGGCGGCCGACTGGTGATCGAGGAGTTCCCGGACGGCCGGGTGGAGATGACCGGCCCCGCCGAGATCGTCGCCTCCGGCACCCTGGACCCGGCCTGGCTGGCCTGCCTGCCTGCCTGATCCGCGGCCCCGGCCCGTCGTCCACCCGCCCCGCCCATCCGCCCATCCGCCCTTTTTTCCGCCCTCCCCGCCCGACGGCCCGTCGGCTCCACACCGGCGGGCCGCCGGCGGGCGTCCGCGGGGCCGTCCGCATGCGGAGGTGTCCGGCGGTCCGTCAGCTCCGGCCGGAGCGCGGTGTTTTCCCGTTCCGGTCGTGGGCGAATCCGCCCGATCGGGTGATCCTGGTCACGGACCGGGAGCATTGCGTCGCGGATCGTGCTGTCCTCGGTAGCATGGACCACCGGGTCGGGAGCCCGCTCCGGTGATCGCTGCCGGAGGTGCGGATGGCCATCGAAGCAGGACCGATCGAGACCGCTCAGCCCGGCGCCGCGTCCAGGCGCCCGCTCGGCCGGCTGAGCCGCAGCGCGCTGACCCGGGCGGGCCGCGCCGCCCTGCTGGCCACCGGCCGCGCCCCCGTTCCGGACGCCATCGAGCCGATCGTGCAGGCGCACCGCCGCCACCATCCGCAGGCCGACCTCGCCCTGCTCGCACGGGCCTACCGGCTCGCCGAGGAGGGCCACCGCGGCCAGACCCGCAAGAGCGGCGAGCCGTACATCACCCACCCGCTCGCCGTCACCATGATCCTCGCCCAACTCGGCGCCGAGACCACCACGTTGGTCGCCTCGCTGCTGCACGACACGGTCGAGGACACCGAGGTGACGCTCGATCAGGTGGCCGCCGACTTCGGGCCCGAGGTGGCCTACCTGGTCGACGGCGTCACCAAGTTGGAGAAGGTGGACTTCGGCGTCGCCGCCGAGGCGGAGACCTTCCGCAAGATGCTCGTCGCCACCGGCGACGACGTCCGGGTGATGGTCATCAAGCTCGCCGACCGGCTGCACAACATGCGCACCATCCGGCACATGAAGCCCGCCAGCCGGGTACGGATCGCCAAGGTCACCCGGGACGTCCTCATCCCGCTCGCCGAGCGCCTCGGCATCCAGGTGCTCAAGACCGAGCTGGAGGACATCGTCTTCGCCACCCTCCACCCGGAGGAGTACGCCCGGACGCGCGCCGTGGTCGCCGCGCACGAGGCCCGGCCGGACGGACTGCTGCAGCCCTTCGCCGGGACGCTCGCCCGCCAGCTCGCCGAGGCCGGGGTGCCCGCCGAGGTCACCGTCCGCCCCCGGCACTGCGTGTCGGTGCACCGGGTGATGCTCAAGCGGGCGGCCGCGGCCGGCCCGGACGGCCGGCCGCAGGCCCTGCAGCCGGCGGACTTCGGACGGCTGCTGGTCGTCGTCGAGGAGAACGCGGACTGCTACGCCGTCCTCGGCGAGCTCCACACCTGCTGGACACCGCTGCCCGGTGAGTTCAAGGACTTCGTGGCGGCCCCCAAGTTCAACCTCTACCAGTCGCTGCACACCGCGGTGCAGCTGCCCGGTGGCGAGGTGGCCGAGGTGCTGGTCCGCACCCGGCAGATGCACCGGGTGGCCGAGTTCGGCGTGGTCGCGCTCGGCGACCCGCACCAGCCGGCCGACCGGGCGGCCGCCGCGGCGCCGGCCGGGACGGGCACCCCGGCCGGGACGGGCACCTCGGCCGCGGGCGGTGCCCCGGCCGGCGGCGACGAACTCGACCGCACCGACCCCGCGAGACCCGGCTGGCTCAGCCGGCTGCTCGCCTGGCAGCAGGAGACGCCGGATCCGGACGCCTTCTGGACGACGCTGCGGGACACCCTCGCCGACGACGGCGAGATCACCGTCGTCACCGAGGAGGGCGACACCCTCCACCTCCCGGTCGGCGCCAGCTGCGTGGACGCCGCCTACCTGCTCGGCGAGGAGACCGGCCACCGATGTATCGGCGCCCGGGTCAACGGCCGGCTCGCCACCCTCTCCACCGTGCTGCGCGACGGCGACATGGTGGCCGTGCTGACCGCCCCGACCGGCGAACCGCCGGGCCCCTCCGCCGACTGGCTGGAGCACGTGCGCACCCCCGCCGCCCGCCTCGCCGTCGAACGCTGGCTGGCCGGCCGCCCGGCCGCCGCGCCGGAGGTGGAGACCGGACCCGCCGACGGCAGACCGGTGCCCCAACCACTGCCGCACCCCCCGGCGGGCGCCCGCGGCCGCGCCCCGGTCACCGTGGCCGGCCGTCCCGACACACCCGTCCGGCTCGCCCGCTGCTGCACCCCCGTACCCCCGGACGCGGTCACCGGCTACCCGATCCGCGGCGGCGCCGTCGCCGTCCACCGCACCGGCTGCCCGGTCGGCGAGCGGATGCGCGAGGACGGCCGCGGTCCGCTCCGGCTGACCTGGGTCCCCGGCGCCGCACCGCCGAACGGCTACCGGGTCGCCCTGCAGGCCGAGGCGCTGAACCGCCCGCGGCTGCTGGCCGACCTCACCGCCGCCATCTCCGGCGAGGGCGTCGGCATCTTCTCCGCCGACGTCGAGGCCCCCCGCGACCTGCGGGTCCGGCACAGCTACACGATCGAACTGCCCGGCGCCGAGACGCTGCCCGCGGTGATGCGCGCGATGCTGCGCGTCCCCGGCGTGTACGACGTCTACCGGGCCGGCGCGCCCCGCGAGGACGCCGCCGTCGGCCCCGCCGCCGACCCGCCGGACGGTGCCGCCGAGGTGGCCGCGGGGCGAAATGGGGGTGACCCGGCGGACGGGGCCGTGCGACCATCGTGGGGAATGCACGGCCGGTCCGCGGCGTTCTCCGGAGGCAGTAGCTCCGGTGCCGCCGGCGGTCCGCAGGGGTAGCTCGTCCCGCCCGACGGTAGAAGGGGCGGCAGCCGGGCAGACTCCTCGACGCAGTCCGTCTGCGCCGGCCTCCCGACACCGCAAAGGATGAGATGACCTCCACGTTCGACAGCCGCACCCAGACGCGCGAGTCCGCCCGCCGGCTCGCCGACCTCAGGGCCGGTGCCCTGATGGACGAGGACCTCGCGGCGATCGACGAGGACCTCGACCACTACGACGGGGAACAGTACGACCGCTCCGAGCGCGCGGCCCTGCGCCGCGTGGCCGGCCTGTCGACCGAGCTCCAGGACGTCACCGAAGTCGAGTACCGCCAGCTCCGCCTGGAGCGCGTGGTGCTCGTCGGCGTGTGGACGGACGGCACGGTCGAAGAGGCCGAGAACTCGCTGGCCGAGCTGGCCGCGCTCGCCGAGACGGCCGGCTCCGAGGTGCTGGACGGTGTGATCCAGCGCCGTGACAAGCCCGACGCGGCCACCTACATCGGCTCCGGCAAGGCGCAGGAGCTGCGCGACATCGTCGCCTCCACCGGCGCCGACACCGTCGTCTGCGACGGTGAGCTCACCCCCGGCCAGCTGATCCACCTCGAGGACGTCGTCAAGGTGAAGGTCGTCGACCGGACGGCCCTGATCCTCGACATCTTCGCCCAGCACGCCAAGTCCCGCGAGGGCAAGGCCCAGGTCTCCCTGGCGCAGATGCAGTACATGCTGCCGCGCCTGCGCGGCTGGGGCCAGTCGCTCTCCCGGCAGATGGGTGGCGGTGGCTCCGGCTCCTCGGGCGGCGGCATGGCCACCCGTGGTCCCGGTGAGACCAAGATCGAGACCGACCGGCGCCGGATCCGCGAGAAGATGGCGAAGCTCCGCAAGGAGATCGCCGACATGAAGAAGGGCCGCGACACCAAGCGCCAGGAGCGCAAGCGCCACCAGGTGCCGTCCGTGGCCATCGCCGGCTACACCAACGCCGGCAAGTCCTCCCTGCTCAACCGGCTGACCGGGGCCGGCGTCCTGGTGGAGAACGCCCTGTTCGCCACCCTGGACCCGACCGTCCGGCGCGCCCAGACCCCGAGCGGCCGGCTGTACACGCTCGCCGACACCGTCGGCTTCGTCCGCCACCTGCCGCACCACCTGGTCGAGGCGTTCCGCTCCACCATGGAGGAGGTCGCCGCCGCCGACCTCATCCTGCACGTGGTCGACGGCTCGCACCCCGAGCCGGAGACCCAGCTCGCCGCCGTCCGCGAGGTGATCGTCTCGGTCGAGGCACAGGACGTGCCCGAGATCGTGGTGATCAACAAGGCCGACGCCGCCGACCCGGCGGTGCTGCAGCGCCTGCTGCGCCGCGAGCCGCACGCCATCGTGGTGTCGGCCCGCAGCGGCCAGGGCATCGACGAGCTGCTGCAGCTCATCGACGACGAGCTGCCCCGCCCGGCCGTCGAGGTGCAGGTGCTGGTCCCGTACACCCGCGGCGACCTGGTCTCCCGGGTGCACGCGGAGGGCGAGCTGATCTCCACCGAGCACACCGGCGACGGCACCCTGCTGCACGCCAAGGTGGCGGCCGTGCTGGCCGCCGAGCTGGAGCGCTTCGCCGTGGTGGCCCAGGCCTGACGACGGCGCACCGCGAACGCCGCGGGCCCCGCACCCCTCGGTGGGGTGCGGGGCCCGCGCCGTTCCCAGGTCACCGCTTCAGGGTGCTCATGTAGTCGAACATCGCCTTCGCCTGCGCGCCGAGCGCCGGGCCGGCCATCCAGGCCGCCGGACGCGGGCCGATCGAGTTGTTGCTGATCAGCGACGGCTTGCCGTTGCGCAGCACGAACCAGCCGCCGCCGCTGGAACCGCCCGTCATGGTGCAGCCGATCACGTACATCGTCGGCCGCTCGGCGTCGAAGGAGAGCCGGGCCGGCTTCACCCGCGAGTCGCAGAACTCCAGCTCCCGGCCGTCGAAGGGCGCCCCCTGCGGGTAGCCGTACGCGGAGACCCCGGCGATCTGGGCGCGCGGCGCGTCGAACCACACCGGCACCGAGCTGCCGACCGCCTCCTCCAGCGAACGGCCGTCGGAGGAGTCCTCGTTGTGCACCCGGAGGATGCCGAAGTCGTACTGGCTGGCGGGTCCGCCGCGCTCGCCGCCCTCCTCCGCCCACTGCGGGGAGACCACCGCGTAGTCGGCCGTCCAGGCACCGTACGGCGCGACCTGCTCGAAGGTCGCCTCGCGGCCCTTCGACGCGGCGCCGGAGCGGTTGTACGAGGGCACGAACGCCATCTTCTTGAACCAGGTGCCGCCCTTGCCCTCGTGCAGGCAGTGCGCGGCCGTCCACACCAGGTTGGACTTGCCGGGGTGCGCCGGGTCGCTGATCACCGTGCCGGAGCAGACCGCGCTGGTCTGCGCGTCCACCTGCATGAAGATCTTGCCCAGCACCGCGGAGGCCGGGGAGTACGGGTGCGGCTGCGCCTTGGCGGGGATCTTCGCCGGCGGCTGCGGGTCGTTCTCCGGAGCGGTCTTCTCGGACTGCAGGGCGGCGTCCTGCGTCTCCATGCCCTGCGCCTTGTCCATCCGGGCCCGGTCCCAGAAGCCCTTGAGCTTCTCCGCGGTGAAGCCGTGCGCACCGGCCCACTTCGCCCAGTCGTCCGTGGTCCAGTTCTTCAGGTTCTTCAGCGCCTCGGTCAGGTCGAGACCGGGCTTGGCGGCGCCCGAGGCCGAGGCCGAGGCCGGCGCGGCCGCGTCGGCGCCGCCGCCGGCCTCCGGGTCGCAGGCGGTCGCGGTGAGGGTGAGCACGGCGGCCGCCGCGGCGGCGGCTGCGGTCCTGCGGAAGGTGGAAGGCATGTCTGTCCCCGTCTGCTGTGTCGATGTTCCGGCGGTCGGCAGCACCGGGGGAGTGCCCCGGGGCCGCCGGCCGCGTCGGTGCGTGTCTGTCGGTCGGGCGGGTCTACTTCTGGGAGATCCAGGCCAGTGCCTGCTGGGCGACCTTCTCCAGGTAGGGGCCGCTCAGGGTGGTGTGGGCGCCGGTGCCGATCGAGGTGTTGCTGACCAGGGCGGTCCGGCCGTCCGGCATCGGGGCGAACCAGCCGCCGCCGCTGGCACCGGCGGTCATGGTGCAGCCGATGGTGAGCATCGCCGGGCGGGCCGCGTCGAAGGACAGCCGGGTGGGCCGGCCGCCGTCGCACCGGTCCAACTCCTGGCCGTTGAACGGCTTGACCGCCGGATAGCCCCAGGCGGAGATCCGCAGCTGCTCGCGCGGTGCGTCGAACCACACCGGCACGGCGGTGCCGATCGCCTCCTCCAGCGACTTCGAGGGGTCCTGCGGGTCGTGCACCCGCAGCACCGCGAAGTCGTACTGGTTGGCGGCGTCCCCGCTGTGCCCGCCCTCGGCCGGCCACAGCGGCGAGGTCACCACCTTGTCGGCCCACCACTGGCCGAGCGGCGCCACCTCGGCGAGCGGAGCCCTGCGGCCGCCGCTCGCCGCGCCCGAACTGTTGTAGGCCGGCACGAAGATGATGTTCTTGAACCAGTCGCCGCCCTTGCCCTGGTGGACGCAGTGCGCGGCCGTCCAGACCAGGTTGGACTTCCCCGGGTGCGACGGATCGGCGACCACCGTCGCCGAGCACTGGCCGATGCCGCCGCCCGGCGCGTTGCTGAACACCTTCCCGGAGGCCGGGTACCGGGTGTACGGGCGCTCCACCGGAACGGCCGGGACCGGTGTCGGATCGGGCTCGGCGCTCCCGTCCCCGGGCGGCGGCGCGGTGGGCGACACCGTGGGCGGTGCCGGCTGCTGCGGGGCGGCGGCGTCCATCCGGTCCGGATTCCACAGGTCCCGCACCACCGGGTTGCGGAAGACGTGCGCGGACGCCCACCTGTCCCAGTCCGCGTACGTCCAGTGGCGCAGCTCGTCCCAGCTCCGCGGGAGCCCGGCCAGCAGCCCCGAGGGCAGGTCGGTCGGCAGCTTCAGCCGGCCCGCCCGTGCCGAGGCGGCGCTGCCCGACGGCTCCGGCGTGCCCCCGCCCTCCGGAGTGCAGGCCGCGACGGTGAGCAGCAGTGCCGCGGCGAGTGTCGCGAGCGGCCCCGCCCGTCCGATGTGTGCCATGGCTACGTCCCCCCTGACGTCGCTGCGGCCGAATCGCCGCCGGTGAAGTCTGCCATCACCGGCACGGCCGACGTCGCCGGGGTGCACGCCGGTTGACAAGAGGTCACCGAACCGTGACCCGGACGCACCGTCAGCACACACCACCCCCACGGGTGAGCAAACGGCTCCGTTTCACCACAACGAGTGAGGAGCTTTTGTGGTCGGGCGCCCCAGGAAGGTAACCCTTACCTGTCGCCTTCCGGGTGCCGTTCCCCCACCGCACCCGTTCGACCCCGCGCCGGCCGACGGCGCGCACCCAAGGAGCAGCCTTGAGCACCGCCCTCACCGGAGCCCCGACCCCCGCCGCACCGCCCGGACCAGCTGCCCCCCGAGCACGCCGCACCCCCGACGACGACCCCCTGCACGATCCCCTTCCCGGCGCCCTTCCCGACCCGCCGGACCACCCCGGGACGGACCACCCCGGGACGGACGACCCGCTGCTCCACCCCGACCCCGCCACCGCCGCGGAACACGCCACCACCGAAGCCGTCCTGCGCTGCTGGGCCCGCGAGACCGGCACCCGGCCCGACGCCGCCGGACGCCTCGACGCCCCCGTCCTCGGCGGCGCCGCCCGGCTCGGCGCCCCCGTCCGCTACTGGTCGCCGTGCGGCCGCCACCGCTTCGGCCCCGCCACCGTCGGCACCGGGCCCGGCGGCCCCGCCGCACCCGTCGACGCCGTCACCGCCACCGCCCTGCTCGCCCGCACCGCCGACGGCGACGGCCGGCACACCGACCCCGGCCGGATCGCCGACCTCGCCGCCCGGGTCGCCGACTCCGTCGCCCGCACCACCGAGATCCTCGCCCACCGCCGCACCGCCGCCGACCCCGCCGGCCACACCCCCTTCCTCCGCTCCGAACAGGCCCTGCTGCTCGGCCACCCCCTGCACCCCACCCCCAAGAGCCGCGACGGCCTCGGCCCCGCCGAGAGCCGCGCCTACTCGCCCGAACTCCACGGCTCCTTCCGCCTCCACTGGTACGCCGTCGACCGCACCCTGCTCGCCGCCGACTCCGCCACCGCGGAGAGCGCCGACCGGATCACCGAACGGCTCCTCGCCGCCCCCCACCTCCTGCCGCCCGGCACCGCCGCCCTGCCGCTCCACCCCTGGCAGGCCCGCGAACTCGCGCTGCGCCCCGCCGTCGCCGCCCTGCTCGACCAGGGCCTGCTGCACGACCTGGGCCCGCACGGCGACCCCTGGCACCCCACCTCCTCCGTCCGCACCGTCACCCGCCCCGGCACCCCCTGGATGCTCAAGCTCTCGCTCGGCCTGCGGATCACCAACTCCCGCCGCGAGAACCTCCGCAAGGAACTCCACCGCGGCACCGAGGTCCACCGCCTGCTCGAAGCCGGCCTCGCCGCCGAGTGGCGGGCCGCCCACCCCGGCTTCGACATCGTCCGCGACCCCGCCTGGATCGGCGTCGACCACCCCGGCCTCACCGACCCCGACGGGCTGTCCACCGTGCTGCGCCAGCAGCCGTTCGGCCCCGCCGACCGCGTCTACTGCCTCGCCGGCCTGCTCGCCGAGCACCCCGCCGGGCAGCGGCTCGACTCGCACCTCGGCCGCCTCCTCGCGGCCCTCGCCGACCGCACCGGCCGCCGCCCGGGCACCGTCGCCGCCGAATGGTTCCTGCGCTACCTCGACGCCGTCGTCCTGCCCGTCCTCTGGCTCGACGGCACCGCCGGCATCGCCCTGGAGGCGCACCAGCAGAACAGCCTCGTCCTGCTCGACCGGGACGGCTGGCCCGTCGGCGGCCGCTACCGCGACAACCAGGGCTACTACTACCGCGACTCCGCCGCCGAACGGCTCACCGCCCGGCTGCCCGGCCTCGGCAGCACCAGCGACACCTTCGTCCCCGACCGGGTCGCCGACGAGCGCTTCGCCTACTACCTCGGCATCAACCACGTCCTCGGCCTGATCGGCGCCCTCGGCGCCCAGCGGCTCGCCGACGAGGAGGTGCTGCTCGCCGCCCTGCGCCGCTTCCTCGCCGGCCCGCGCGCCGCCGCCACCGGCTCGGGCCTGCCCGCCCACCTGCTCACCGCCGCCACCCTGCGCTGCAAGGCCAACCTGCTCACCCGGCTGCACGGCCTCGACGAACTCGTCGGCCCGGTCGAGACGCAGTCCGTCTACGTCGACATCCCCAACCCGGTGGCCGCCGCATGACCCCGGCCACCGCCCCGGCCCCGGCGGCTCCGGCACCGGGGGAGCGCCCCACCCCACCGGACGGCGTCGCCGACCACGGCCCGATCGCCACCCCCGCCGGCGAGTTCCGGCTCCGCCCCGTCCGGCTGCCCGACGACCTCCCGCTGATCGCCGGCTGGATGAACGACCCCGCCGTCGACACCTGGTGGCAGCTCGCCGGGCCGCCCGACCGCACCGAGCGGCACCTGCGCGCCCAACTCGACGGCGACGGCCGCAGCCTGCCCTGCCTCGGCCTGCTCGACGGCACCCCGATGAGCTACTGGGAGATCTACCGGGCCGACCTCGACCCGATCGCCGCCCACTACCCGGCGCGCCCCCACGACACCGGCCTCCACCTGCTGCTCGGCCCGCCCGCGGCCCGCGGCCGCGGCCTCGGCGCCGTCCTGCTCGCCGCCCTCGCCGACCACGTCCTCGCCCGCCGCCCCGACTGCCACCGGGTGCTCGCCGAACCCGACCTCCGCAACACCGCCTGCCGCCGCTCCCTCGAACGGGCCGGCTTCCGGCAGGCCGGCGAACTCGAACTCCCCGACAAGCGCGCCGCACTGATGGTCCGTTCCCGGCCCGGCCCCCGCCCGCTCCCCGCCCCCCGCGACGGCGGCGAACCGTACGGCCTGCTCGGCGTCGGCATCGGCCCCTTCAACCTCTCCCTCGCCGCCCTCGCCCACGGCGCCGCCGACGCCGTCTCCGCGCTCTTCTGCGAGGCCGAGCCCGAGTACCGCTGGCACCCCGGCATGCTCGTCGAGGGCGCCCGGATGCAGGTGCCCTTCCTCGCCGACCTGGTCTCCCTGGTCGACCCCACCAGCCCCTGGAGCTTCCTCAACTACCTGCGGCACCAGGAACGCCTCTACCCCTTCTACTTCGCCGAGCGCTTCCAGCTCTCCCGCCGCGAGTACGCCCACTACTGCCGCTGGGTCGCCCACCGGCTGCCCAACTGCCGCTTCGGCGCCCCCGTCACCGCCCTGCGCTGGGACACCGCCGAGCGGCTGTTCCGCGCCGAGGCCGGCGGCGAGGAGATCCGCGCCCGCAACGTCGTCCTCGGCGTCGGCACCCGCCCGCACCGGCCGGCCGCCTTCGCCGACCTCGCCGGCCACCCCCGGGTCTGGCACTCCGCCGACTACCTGCAACGCCGTGACAGCCTCGACGGCGCCCGCGACATCACCGTCCTCGGCTCCGGCCAGTCCGGCGCCGAGGTCTTCCTCGACCTGCTGCGCCGCCGCGCCGACGACGGCACCCGGCTGCGCTGGCTGAGCCGCACCCGCGCCCTCGCCCCCATGGAGTACTCCAAGCTCGGCCTGGAGCACTTCACCCCCGACTACACCCGCTACTTCCACAGCCTCCCGCGCGAGGTCCGCGACGACCTGGTGCCCGCCCAGTGGCAGCTCCACAAGGCCGCCAGCGCCGAGACCCTCGCCGAGATCCACGACCTGCTGTACGAGCGCTCCGTCGGCCGCCCGCCCGGCGGCGACCCGGTCGAGATCGTCCCGGGCACGGCCGTCACCGCCGCCCGCAGCGGGCCCTGCGGCGGCCTCGAACTCCACTGCCGGCACACCGACTCCGGCGCCGACCACGTCCTGCGCACCGACGCCGTGGTGCTCGCCACCGGCTACCGCGCCACCCGCCCGGACGCCCTCGACCCGATCGCCGCCCTCATCGACTGGGACGAGCGGGGCCGCTACCGCGTCGACCTGGACCACCGCGTCGCCACCCGGCCCGAACTCACCGGCGGCCTCTACGTGCAGAACGCCGAGCTGCACACCCACGGCGTGGGCACCCCCGACCTGGGCCTCGGCGCCCACCGCGCCGCCGTCATCCTCAACGCCGTCGCCGGCAAGGAGCTCCACCCGCTGCCCGCCCGCACCGCCTGGACCAGCTTCGCCCCGCCGGGCGGCGCCTGAGCACCCCCGCCGGCCCGCCGGGGCGGCCCGCCGGGCCGGGGCGCACGGGGCGCCCGGCCCGGCGGGCGGGCCGAGCCCGCCCGCCTCGGCGCGCACCGATTGTCGGCGGCGCGCAATAAGGTGGGCGGCGTCATGACGAACGACTCCGCACCCCTGCCCCTGCCGGGCGACGACACGCCGGCCCCCGTACCGCGCTCCCGCATCCCCGAGCTGCTGCACGCCGCCGTCACCGCGGTCGGCGGCGTCGAGCGCCCCGGCCAGGTCAGGATGGCCGAGGCCGTCGCGGACGCGGTCGACGAGGGCGAACACCTCCTCGTCCAGGCCGGCACCGGCACCGGAAAGTCCCTCGCCTACCTGGTGCCCGCCCTCGCCCACGGCGACCGCGTCGTGGTCGCCACCGCCACCCTCGCCCTGCAGCGCCAGCTCGTCGAACGCGACCTGCCGCGGACGGTCGACGCCCTGCACCCCGTGCTGCGCCGCCGCCCGCTCTTCGCGATGCTCAAGGGCCGCTCCAACTACCTGTGCCTGCACCGGGTGCACGAGGGCACCCCGGCGGACGAGGGCGAAGGCCTGTTCGACGCCGCCGAGGTGCTCGGCGGCCCGAGCAGCAAGCTCGGCCAGGACGTCGTGCGGCTGCGCGACTGGGCGGACGAGACGGAGACCGGAGACCGGGACGACCTCTCGCCGGGCGTCTCCGACAAGGCCTGGGCCCAGCTCTCCGTCAGCTCCTCCGAGTGCCTCGGCGCCTCCAGGTGCCCGTACGGCCAGGAGTGCTTCGCCGAGGCCGCGCGCGAGCGGGCCAAGGTGGCGGACGTCGTCGTCACCAACCACGCGATGCTGGCGATCGACGCCATCGAGGGTGC
This sequence comes from Kitasatospora sp. NPDC093679, assembly GCF_040683455.1. NCBI lineage: Bacteria > Bacillati > Actinomycetota > Actinomycetes > Kitasatosporales > Streptomycetaceae > Kitasatospora > Kitasatospora sp. NPDC093679. The sequence goes on along the minus strand of NZ_JBFBDW010000016.1, from coordinate 87,508 downwards.
CCCGGTGCTGCCCGAGCACGGGCTGCTGATCATCGACGAGGCGCACGAGCTGGTGAACCGGGTGACCGGCGCCGCCACCGCCGAGCTCACCGTGCACGCGGTGAACCGGGCCGTCCGGCGGGCCGCCAAGCTCGCCAACGAGAAGGCGGTGGACGCCCTCCAGGCCGCCGCCGAGAACTACCACGGGCTGATGGAAACCGCGCAGCCCGGCCGGGTCGAGGAGCTGCCCGAGTACCTCGCCTACGCCGTCACCGCGATCCGGGACGCCGCCCGCCAGGTCATCACCTCGCTCGGCGAGACGCGGGACCGCTCGCTCTCCGACGAGGACGCGGTGCGCAAGCAGGCCATGGCCTCCGCCGAGTCGCTGCACGAGACGACCGACCGGCTGCTCCAGGACTCCGCCTACGACGTGGTGTGGATCGAGCGCAGCGACCGCTTCGGGGCCGGCACGGCCTCGCTGCGGGTCGCCCCGCTCTCCGTCTCCGGCCTGCTCCGGGAGAACCTCTACCGGGACCGCTCGGTGGTGCTCACCTCGGCGACCCTCAAGCTGGGCGGCGACTTCAACGGCGTCGCCGCCTCGGTCGGCCTGCCGGCGGAGGGGCGGCTGCCCGACGAGCGGACGCCGGACGAGCCGGAGCCCGACGGCGGCGAGGACGCCCCGCCGTCCTGGCGCGGCCTCGACGTCGGCTCGCCGTTCACCTACCCCAAGCAGGGCATCCTCTACGTCGCCAAGCACCTGCCGCCGCCCGGCCGCGAGCCGGACCGGCCGGCGATGCTGGACGAACTCGCCGAGCTGATCGGCGCAGCCGGCGGGCGGACGCTCGGCCTGTTCTCCTCGATGCGGGCCGCCCAGGCCGCGGCCGAGGCGCTGCGCGAGCGGCTGGACAACCGCATCCTGCTGCAGGGCGAGGAGACGCTCGGCGAGCTGATCAAGGCGTTCGCCTCGGACGCCGAGTCCTGCCTGTTCGGCACCCTGTCGCTCTGGCAGGGCGTGGACGTGCCCGGTTCGGCCTGCCAGCTGGTCGTCATGGACCGCATCCCCTTCCCGCGGCCGGACGACCCGCTGATGAGCGCCCGGCAGAAGGCGGTCGAGGAGGCCGGCGGGAACGGCTTCATGGCGGTCGCGGCGACCCATGCGGCACTGCTGATGGCGCAGGGGGCGGGCCGGCTGGTCCGTGCGGCGGACGACCGGGGTGTGGTGGCGGTGCTCGACCCGCGCCTGGCCACCGCCCGGTACGGCGGCTTCTTCCGCTCGTCGATGCCGGACTTCTGGTACACCAACGACCGCAACCAGGTCCGCCGCTCGCTGGCGGCGATCGACGCCTCGGCCCCGCCGGTGAAGCCGGTGAAGTAGGAGCCCGGCGGCGACGGCCCGCGAAGGTGCCGGACGGACAGAAGGGGGCGCGGGGAGCCACGCGGGCCGTGAGCCCCGCGCAGTTCTCCGCGCCCCCGCGCGTCTGCCCGTCAGAGGCGCCGCAGCACGGCGACGACCTTGCCGAGGATGGTCGCGTTGTCGCCCGGGATCGGGTCGTACGCGGGGTTGTGCGGCATCAGCCAGATCTTGCCGTCCTCGCGCTTGAGGCGCTTGACGGTGGCCTCGCCGTCGATCATGGCGGCGACGATGTCGCCGTTCTCGGCGACCGGCTGCCGGCGGACGGTGACCCAGTCGCCGTCGCAGATGGCCGCCTCGATCATCGAGTCGCCGCGGACGGTGAGCGCGAAGAGCTCGCCCTCGCCGACCAGCTGACGCGGCAGCGGGAAGACGTCCTCGACCGTCTGCTCGGCGAGGATCGGGCCGCCGGCGGCGATCCGGCCGACCAGCGGCACGTAGGAGGTCGAGGGGCGGCCGGCCGTCTCGGCGGTGTTCGGGCGGGCGACCTCGACGCCGCGGACCTCGTAGGCGCGCGGGCGGTGCGGGTCGCGGCGGAGGAAGCCCTTGCGCTCCAGGGCCATCAGCTGGTGGGCGACGGAGGAGGTGGAGGAGAGGCCGACGGCCTGGCCGATCTCGCGCATGGACGGCGGGTAGCCCCGGCGCTGGACGGAGTCCCGGATGACCTCGATGACCCGGCGCTGGCGCTCCGTCAGGCCGGCCTCGTCGGTGCGGATCCCGGGCGGGCGGCCGGGCAGGGAGCGGGTGGGGGCGGGCGCGCCGAGCACGGTGTCCTGCACGGCGGCGTGCTCGATCGGCTGGCTACGGCTCATGCTGTGGTCCACGCCTTGCTGGTCCGTGGTGCGCGCGGAGCGCTCCTGCACCGGGATGGAGTTGCTCTTGAGTTCTACGGTGTTCATCGCGGCCCCTCATTGGACAGGCGTTTCTCCCTTGCCCTGCTCAACTGGTGCCCCTATCGAAAGGTTGCGCCAAACACACGTTCGAGTGAATTATTTAGCAGTCTGCTGACGCGATCAAGGCTTTGGGTGTACATCGATTAAATGTTCGACTCCGGCAGTCTATTTCACCGGCCCCGGAGATTTCGACCCGGTCCGCGGAACACGCCGCTCGAACGGCGGCGCAGGCACTGCGGACGAACCGGATCCGTTCGGCGTGGCGCGACCCCCGAGCGCTAGATCTTGTGCCAGTCTCACCGGTCGGGCCCACAGGTTGTGGTCGAGCTTGCTGTGGACCCCCGCTCATCGCGTAGAGTGGCCCGGTCCGCTGTCATGCCCTTCGGGAGGGAGTCCTCAGGTGCACTGCCCCTTCTGCCGGCATCCCGACAGCCGGGTCGTGGACAGCAGGGCCAGCGACGACGGCAGTTCCATCCGCCGCCGCCGCCAGTGCCCCGACTGCGGCCGCCGTTTCACCACGGTGGAGACCGCGACCCTGATGGTGATCAAGCGCAGCGGCGTCACCGAGCCCTTCTCCCGCGAGAAGGTGATCTCCGGCGTCCGCAAGGCCTGCCAGGGCCGGCCGGTCAGCGAGGACGCGCTCGCCCAGCTGGGCCAGCGGGTCGAGGAGTGCGTGCGCGCCTCCGGCAGTGCCGAGCTGTCCACCCATGACGTCGGTCTGGCCATACTGGGCCCGCTCAAGGAGCTCGACGTCGTCGCGTACCTGAGGTTCGCGTCGGTCTACCGGGCCTTCGACGGCCTGGAGGACTTCGAGGCCGCCATCGCGGAGCTCCGCGCCGAGCGGCCCTTCGTCCCGGAGGACGGCGCCGCGCTGTCCTCCCACGCCGCCGCCGCGCCCTAGGGCCGCGGCAGGCCACCGCTCCGACCGTCCGCGGTCGGCGCATGCCCGCTCGACGGGTGCAGAACACAACACAACGTGCGAAAGCGGTCGGCGTTCCGTGCTGCCCGCACACCAGGAGAAGCGAACCACCGGATGTCCCGCACGCCGGAAGCATCGGGGCGTCCAGGGCGTTTGCCCAGGAGGAGGAAGAAGAAGTGACTGACACGACGAGCGGTTCCGCACGCGGGTCGAAGTCCGGCAAGGCGACCAAGGCGGCCGGCAAGGCCCCCGAGGGCGGCCTGCGGATCGGGCGCATCTACACCACTCCTGGCGTCCACCCCTACGACGAGGTGACCTGGGAGCGCCGCGACGTCGTCATGACCAACTGGCGTGACGGCTCGATCAACTTCGAGCAGCGCGGCGTCGAGTTCCCCGACTTCTGGTCGGTCAACGCGGTCAACATCGTGACCTCGAAGTACTTCCGCGGCGCCGTCGGCACCCCGCAGCGCGAGTGGAGCCTCAAGCAGATCATCGACCGCGTGGTGCTCACCTACCGCGCCGCCGGCGAGAAGCACGGCTACTTCGCCACCCCGGACGACGCCGAGACCTTCGAGCACGAGCTGACCCACGCCCTCCTCCACCAGGTGTTCAGCTTCAACTCGCCGGTCTGGTTCAACGTCGGCACCAAGCAGCCCCAGCAGGTCTCCGCCTGCTTCATCCTGGCCGTCGACGACTCCATGGAGTCGATCCTCGACTGGTACAAGGAAGAGGGCATGATCTTCAAGGGCGGCTCCGGCGCCGGCCTCAACCTCTCCCGCATCCGTTCCTCCAAGGAACTCCTCTCCTCCGGCGGCAACGCCTCCGGCCCGGTCTCCTTCATGCGCGGCGCCGACGCCTCCGCCGGCACCATCAAGTCGGGCGGCGCCACCCGCCGCGCCGCGAAGATGGTCGTCCTGGACGTCGACCACCCGGACGTCGAGGCCTTCATCGAGACCAAGGTGAAGGAGGAGGAGAAGATCCGCGCCCTGCGCGACGCCGGGTTCGACATGGACCTGGGCGGCGACGACATCACCTCCGTCCAGTACCAGAACGCCAACAACTCCGTCCGCGTCTCCGACGAGTTCATGGCCGCGGTCGAGAACGGCACCACCTTCGGCCTGCGCGCCCGGATGACCGGCGAGGTCATCGAGACCGTCGACGCCAAGAAGCTGTTCCGCAAGATGGCCGAGGCCGCCTGGGCCTGCGCCGACCCGGGCATCCAGTACGACTCGACCATCAACCACTGGCACACCTGCCCGGAGTCCGGCCGCATCAACGCGTCCAACCCCTGCTCCGAGTACATGCACCTGGACAACTCCAGCTGCAACCTCGCCTCGCTCAACCTGATGAAGTTCCTCCGCGACGACGACTCGTTCGACGCCGGGACCTTCGCCAAGGTCGTCGAGCTGGTCATCACCGCGATGGACATCTCCATCTGCTTCGCGGACTTCCCGACCGAGAAGATCGGCGAGACCACCCGCGCCTTCCGCCAGCTCGGCATCGGCTACGCCAACCTCGGCGCCCTGCTGATGGCCACCGGCCACGCGTACGACTCCGAGGGCGGCCGCGCCCTGGCCGGCGCCATCACCTCGCTGATGACCGGCACCGCCTACCGGCGCGGCGCCGAACTCGCCGGCGTGGTCGGCCCGTACGAGGGCTACGCCCGCAACGCTGCCGCCCACCGCCGGGTCATGCAGCAGCACGCGGACGCCAACGCCGCCGCCGTCGCGGTCGACGACCTGGACGCCCCGGTGTGGGCCGCCGCCACCGAGACCTGGGGCGACGTCGTCCGCCTCGGTGCGGCCAACGGCTTCCGCAACGCGCAGGCCTCCGTGCTCGCCCCGACCGGCACCATCGGCCTGATGATGGACTGCGACACCACCGGCGTCGAGCCGGACCTCGCGCTGGTCAAGTTCAAGAAGCTCGTCGGCGGCGGCTCGATGCAGATCGTCAACGGCACCGTGCCGCGCGCCCTGAAGCGCCTCGGCTACCAGGACGAGCAGGTCGAGGCGGTCGTCGCCCACATCGCCGAGCACGGCAACGTGATCGACGCCCCCGGCCTGAAGACCGCCCACTACGAGGTCTTCGACTGCGCGATGGGCGAGCGGTCCATCTCGCCGATGGGCCACGTCCGGATGATGTCGGCGATCCAGCCGTGGATCTCCGGCGCCATCTCCAAGACGGTCAACATGCCCGAGAACGCCTCGGTCGAGGACGTCGAGGAGATCTACTTCCAGGCGTGGAAGCTCGGTGTGAAGGCGCTCGCCATCTACCGCGACAACTGCAAGGTCGGCCAGCCGCTCTCGGCCAAGACCAAGACCCCGGCCGTCGAGGAGAAGGCCGCCGAGGCGCCCGCCGCGGTCGAGAAGGTCGTCGAGTACCGCCCCGTCCGCAAGCGCCTCCCGAAGGGCCGCCCGGGCATCACCACCTCCTTCACGGTCGGCGGTGCCGAGGGCTACATGACGGCCAACTCCTACCCGGACGACGGCCTGGGCGAGGTCTTCCTGAAGATGTCCAAGCAGGGTTCGACCCTCGCGGGCATGATGGACGCCTTCTCCATCGCCGTCTCGGTCGGCCTGCAGTACGGCGTGCCGCTGGAGACCTACGTCTCGAAGTTCACCAACATGCGCTTCGAGCCGGCCGGTCTGACGGACGACCCGGACGTGCGGATGGCGCAGTCGATCGTCGACTACATCTTCCGCCGTCTGGCGCTGGACTTCCTGCCGTTCGAGACCCGCTCCGCGCTCGGCATCCACTCCGTCGAGGAGCGCACCCGCCACCTGGAGACCGGCTCCTACGAGCCCGTCGAGGAGGAGGTGGACGTCGAGGGCCTCGCCCAGTCCGCGCCGCTCGCCGCCCCCAGGACCGCCGAGCAGCCCGCCCCGGCGAAGCCGCAGGCCGCCCCGGCCCAGGCCCACAACTCCACCGAACTGGTGGAGATCCAGCTGGGCCTGAACGCCGACGCGCCGCTCTGCTTCTCCTGCGGCACCAAGATGCGCCGCGCCGGCAGCTGCTACCTCTGCGAGGGCTGCGGCTCCACCAGCGGCTGCAGCTGACGGCGGGCGCAAGCGCCGCCGACGCGCCGGTGAGCACCTGCCGCTGAGCGTGCCGGGCCGCACGTGAGAGAGGGTGTCGACCATCGGTCGGCACCCTCTCCGCCGTTCCCCCGCGTGGCGCCCGTCCGCGCCGGCCCCGGCGGGGAGGGTGTGCGGCATGATGGGCGGATGGAACTCGAGCCGTACCGGCGTGAGTTGGTGGCCTACTGCTACCGGATGTCGGGCTCGTTCCACGAGGCCGAGGACCTGGTGCAGGAGACCCTGCTGCGGGCCTGGAAGGCCCGGGACCGCTACGACCCGGCGCGGGCCTCGGTGCGGACCTGGCTGTACCGGATCGCCACCAACGTGTGCCTGACGGCGCTGGAGGGGCGCGGGCGGCGGCCGCTGCCGTCCGGGCTCGGGGTGCCGAGCGACGATCCGGGGGCGCCGCTCGTGCCGGCGCCGGACATCCCCTGGCTGGAGCCCTTCCCGGACGCCCGGTTCGACGCCGAGGCGCGGGCCGACCTGCGGCTCGCGTGGGTGGCCGCCGTGCAGCACCTGCCCGCCCGCCAGCGTGCGGTGCTCGTCCTGCGCGAGGTGCTGGCGTTCTCCGCCGCCGAGGTCGCCGAACAGTTGGGGACCACGGTCACCGCGGTGAACAGCGCGCTGCAGCGGGCCCGCGCGGCCGTGGCCGGGGTGGGCGACCCCGGCGAGGTCCGGGAACCGGACGATCCCGAGGTGCGGGCGGTGGTCCGGCGCTACGTGCGGGCGTTCGAGGCGGCCGACGTCGCGGCGCTGGTGCGGCTGCTGGCCGAGGACGCCGTCCTGGAGATGCCGCCCGTGCCGCTCTGGTACCGGGGTAGCCGGGACTACGGCCTGTTCCTGGAACGCGTCTTCCGGATGCGCGGCACCGGCTGGGGCATGCGGCGGCTCACCGCCAACGGGCAGCCCGCGCTGGCCGCCTATGCGCCGGATCCCGGTGGCGGACTCCTTCTGCACACGGTGCAGGTCCTCACCGTCGTCGGCGGCCGGGTCGCGCACAACGCGGTGTTCGCGGATCCGCGCGTCCTCGAAGTGTTCGACCTGCCGCGACGGATTTCCGCCGAGGAGTTCCGGCGGCGGCGATGAGTCCGGGCGGTGCGGCCGGTACGTACCGGTGAACACCGCACCGAAGGGAATCCGCCGTGAGCGTCGTCGTCATCGAATTCATCACCCTGGACGGGGTCGTGTCCGACCCGGACGGGTCCGGGGGAACGCCGCTGGGCGGCTGGGCCTTCCGGTTCGGCCGGGAGGCCGTCGCCGGGGACAAGTTCCGGCTCGGCAGCACGCTGGACGAGGGGGTCATGCTGTTCGGGCGGGAGACCTGGCAGCTGTTCTCGCGGCTGTGGCCGGGCCGCGACGACCAGTTCGCCGTCCGGCTGAACGCCGTGCCGAAGCTCGTCGCGTCCCGCACCCTCACCGACACCTCGGCCTGGGCCAACTCCCGCCTGCTGGAGGGGGACCTGGTCGACGCCGTCAAGCGCGAGCAGCGCGACGTGATCGTCACCGGCAGCCTGAGCGTCGTGCACCGGCTGATGGCCGAGGACCTGGTCGACGAGTACCGGCTGCTGACCTTCCCCACCGTCCTCGGCACCGGCCGCCGCCTGTTCCCGGCCGAGGGCCCGCACGCCGACCTGGAGTGCCGGTCCGTCCGGCGGATCGGCGCCGCCGTGCTGAGCACGTACCGCAGGGCAGGCTGATCCCTGCCGCCGGGGGCCGGCCGTCCGCGGTGCCGCGGGTCCGGGGTGGCACCCGGGCGGTCAGGTCGCCGGGGGGAGGTGCCGTGCGGCCGCCAGGGCGGCCACCGTGCGGAGCTTCGCGAAGTAGGCGCGGCAGTACGCCTCGTCGATCAGCGGGACCACCCGGTCGAGCTCGGTGATGTACCGCCAGAGCACGGCGGTCCGGTCGGCGTCGAGTCCGCCGTCCAGCTCGCGCCGGACGAGTCCGGCGACGTCGGCGTCCAGGAGGATCAGTTCGACGCCCGCGATGTCCACGCCGCGGAAGCTGTCGGGGTAGGGCGCGCGCCGGTGCTCCTCCCACAGCAGGGCGAGCCGGTCGGCGGACCCGGCAGCGCCGGTGTCCGGGACCGCGGCCCCGGCCGTGGGCGGCGGTCCGAGGAGCAGGGCGACGGTGTCGAAGACGGCCCGCAGCAGTTCGACGGCCCCGGCCGGGCGGACGGCGGCGCTGATCGCGGCGCCCCGCGCGAGCCGGTCGCGCAGCAGCAGGGCCCGGTCGAGCACGGCGGCGCGGTCGCTCGTGACGAGCCCCGCGCGGACGGCCCGGTCGAGCAGTTCGCGGAGCGGCCGCTCGGTGGCCAGACGGTCGACGAGGACGCGCTCCAGGGCGAGGAGGGAGTGCGTGACGGCGGCGGTGGCGAACTCGTACCGGTGGTAGGAGTGCCGGACGAGTTCGCGGGCGGTCTCCAGCGTGCTCATCACGTCCATGGAGGCCCGGTCGGGCAGGACCAGCCCGGCGATCAGGTCCTGCATGGCTGCGAAGTCGGGGACGAGGTCGCGGGCGCGCGGGTCGGGGGCGGGCCGGGCGAGCGGGCGGGGTGCCGAGGGGTGGGGCGCCGAGGGGTGGGAGTCCACCCGCGCAGTCTGGTCGGCCGACGGGCCGCGGTGCCAGCGGATTCGCGCGCCGGGGGCCGGACCCCTCGGTCGGGGTCCGGCCCTCGGGTTCGCCGCGGGTCAGTGGGTGGTGCTCAGGGAGGGCAGGGGCCACTCGCGGTGGAAGGCGGGCAGGGGGAGGTCGGCCTTGAGGAGCGGGGTGCCGAGGATCTTGATCTGGGCGTAGAGCCTGCCGTTGATGTCGAGGCCGGCGGTGTTGGTCCAACTGCCTTCGACGTGCGGGGGCTTGCCCGTGGTGTCGAGGGTCACGGAGCCGGCGACCCGGGTGTGGAGGTAGGGCTCGACGGACGCGGCGACGCCGACGGTGTCGTAGAGGCCGACGGAGGCCTCGGCGGTGAGGCCGGTGCGCAGGGTCGCGTCGCCGCTGAGCTTGGCGCGGACGGGGCCGACGGTGGTGGTGCCGGGGTCGGCGGTGGTGGTCCAGCCCTTGCCCTTGGCGTAGTCGGCGTGGACGGACCAGGCGCCGTCGAGGTCCTGTTCGGCCTCGACGGTGAGCTTCCCGTCGGCGCCGACGGTGAGGTAGCAGGTGAGGTCGAGGTTGACCACCACGGGGAAGCCGGCGACGGTCAGCACGGGGCTGGCGCTGAGCTTGGCGAGCGGGACGCGCAGCGGGTTGGGGCTGGCGGCGAGGGTGGCGCCGACCTTCCAGTCGGCGTGGGCGCCGAGGCCGAAGCCGACGCGGGCCTTCTCGATGCCGCCCTTGAGGATGCCGCGGCCGTCGTAGGAGAAGTCGACGGAGGGGGAGAGGCGGATGCCGGCGGCGAGGTCGGCCTTGGCTCCGCCGGGGAGGGGGACGCTGGTGCCGGCGTCGAGGGAGAGCTGGGCCGAGGCGGAGCCGTTGCCGCCGCCGGGGCGGGTGGTGAAGCCGACCTTGAGGTCCTTGACCAGCGGCTGGACGCGGATGCCGTGGACGTCGATCGCCTGGTGCTGCTCGGTGGCGGTGGCGCCGAGCAGTTCGGCGACCTCGGCGGGGCGGGTGGTGACCTCGACCTCGTCGCCGGCGGTCTTCTGCACGCCGGTGACGGCGACCAGGGCGCCGCGCGGTGCGGCGGGGGTGGGCGGGCTGGCGATCAGCTGGCCGGTGCGGACGGTGTCCGGTGCGGCGGACGCGGACGCGGAGGCGGTGGCGTCCGGGCCGTGCGGGGCGCCGGTGGTGCGGGAGGGCGCGGGGGTCTTCCCGGTGCTTCCCGTGCTGCCGGTGCTGCCGGGGTTCTTGGCGTGCCCGGGGTTTCCGGTGCGCAGGGTGGCGTGGCCGCTCGCCGGGTCGTAGGCGACGAGGGAGACCGTCCGACCGGTGCCGGCGGCCGGTTTGCCGGCGGTCGCCGGGGCCGCGACGGCGGCGGTCGGGGCCGCTGCGGCGCGGGTGTCGGTGCTGCTCGGGGCGGTCGCGGCCGGCGCCGCCGGGGCGGTCTCCGTGGTGAGGGCCGCGGCGGCGAGGGCCGGTTCGGCGGCGGGCGCCGAGGCGGCGCAGCCGGTGGCGGTGAGCAGCAGACCGGTGGCCAGTGCGGGGAGCGCACGGGAGCGTATGGACATGCAGAGGGTTCGCCTTCGAGGTGGTGAGGGCAGGGTGAGGCCGGACGGGGGTGGCCGACCGACGCATTCCTTGGCATGTTACTGACGAGTCATCGGTTGGACGAAAGTGACGCAGGCTCAACTTTCTGGAGGTGGATGCCGGATGAGTTTCGGATGGCATGCCCGGCGGGTGGCGGATTCGAGGTTGCCGCTCCGGGTGAGGGTGGCGGCGCTGCGGTCGTGCGTGCAGCTGTACCGGCCGTTGGGGTTCCACGGGACGCTGGACCGGCTGGCGTGGCTGGCCGGGCCGTTCCAGCGGGACGAGGCGGCGCTGTTGCGGGCGCTGGCGGTGCTGGAGGAGGACCGCAGCCGCTGGCTGGCCGAGCTGGACGCGTACGCGCGCTCGCGCCGGACGGGCAAGCGCTGCGGACGCCGGATGCCGAGGGAGGGGGAGCGGAACCCGAACGATCGGGCGTACTGGTCCGTGTGAGGCTTCGCCGTCGGTGCGGCCGCCCGAGGTCTTTGTCAACCTGGGTTGACACCGAGCGCCTGTCAACCTAAGTTGACAGCATGAGCGAGACGAGACAGCTCGCCGCGGACGCGAGCAGCCGCGACCCCGCGATCGGCCTGCGGGCCGTCCGGGCGCTGCGGGACCTGGCCGACCGGCTGGAGGACCTCCAGGTCGGCAACGCGCGCGAGCAGGGCTGGTCCTGGCAGGAGATCGCCGCCTGCCTCGGGGTCAGCCGACAGGCGGTGCACAAGAAGTACGCCAAGCGGATCTTCGGTACGAGAGGGGAGGGCTGACCGTGTTCGAGCGGTTCACGGACGGCGCGCGCCGCGTCGTCATGCAGGCCCAGGTGGAGGCGCGCGAGCTCGGCCACGAGAAGGTCGGCACCGAGCACCTGCTGCTCGGCATCGTGCACGACCCGGCCGACCCGGTGGCCGCGCTGCTGGCCGCCGACGGCCTCGACCACGAGGCCGCGCGGGCCGAGGTCGTCCGGCTGTCCGGCGGCCACGTCGACGGCCGGGCGCTGGCCGCGATCGGCGTCGACCTCGACGCCGTCCGGGCGGCCGTGGAGTCCGCCTTCGGCGAGGGTGCCCTGGAGCGCCGGCCCGCCGAGGGCCGCCGGGCCGGCAAGCACAGCCGGCTCACCCCGGGTGCCCGCAAGACCCTGGAGCTCTCGCTGCGCGAGACCCTCCGCCTCAAGCAGAAGGAGATCGCCACCGGCCACATCCTGCTCGGCCTGATCCGCGAGGGTCAGGGCCTGGGTGCGGCGGTGCTCTCCGGCCACGGAGTGGACTTCGCCAAGCTGCGCCGGGACGTGGAGGCGGTCCTCGGCTGACCCGGCGCCGACCCGGCGCCGACCCCGGGCGCCCCCCCGGCGGGCCGTTCCCACATCGCGGAACGGCCCGCCGGACGTCTTCCGGAGCCCGTCGGCCGCACGGTTACCGGGTGGTACGGGCGCGGAGCGTCATCCTGTGCGACTGTGTGTCAACTCGGCCATTGAGTCGAAAACCTGAATGGATATGATCGGGCGACCGCGTGTACCGATCAAATGAGCGGAACGCGCTCGGCCGTACGCTGTCCCGGCCCCGCCCGGCATGCCCGCGGCCGGCCCTGCGGTCACCCTGCTCCGCCGCCGACGCCGCACGAGGATCAGACAGATGAGAGCTCGCACGCGCCCCGCCGGGGCGGCGTACCAGGGATCCGACGGCGCTCTCGCGGTCCGCGCCGGGGCCGGGATGGTCCTCGGCGCCGCGGCCGCCGCCGCGGCCGTCGCCCTCACCCCGTCCGTCCACCGCGCCGCCGTCGCGGGCGTCGCCGCCGTCGCCGCCCTGCTCTGGTGCGGCCTCGTCGGCTGGACGGCCAAGCTCGGCCTCCGCGCCCGCGCCGCCGAGCACGAACTCGCCGCCGCCCGGCGCGAACTCGCCGAGACCGGCGCCGCCGCCGGCGCGCTGCACACCGACCTCACCGCCGCCCACACCGCGGCCGGCGCCCTGCGCGCCGCCCTCGCCAACGCCCAGGCCGAGACCGCGGAGATCCGCACCGACCTGGAGCAGGCCCGCGCCGACCGGCAGGCGGCGCGCGCCGAACTCACCGCCCTGCACGAGGCGCACAGCGCCGCCGTCCGGGAACGCACCGAACTGGCCGCCCTGCGCGACCAGGTGCTGCCCCGGGTGATCGAGAGGCTGCGCGCCGGCGCCTCGGTCGACACCGCCCTCGCCGGCCACGACCTGCCCGTCCACCACGCCCTGCTGCGCACCGTCGCCGAGGCCGTCGGCCGCGGCGAGCGCCAGCGCGCCGCCGCCCTCGCCGTCTGCGCCACCGCCGCCGGCCGCGTCCAGGCGCTGGCCACGAGCATGCACGCGGAACTGCGCGACATGCAGCACCGGCACGGCGAGGACGTCCTCGGCGACCTGCTCGTCCTCGACCACTCCACCGCCCAGGTCGGGCGGATGGCCGACTCCATCGCGGTGCTCACCGGCGCCCGCTCCGGCCGCCGCTGGACGAAGCCGATCGGCGTCGAGTCGATCCTGCGCGGCGCCCTCGGCCGGATCGGCGCCTACCAGCGCGTCCGGCTGCACAACGCCTCCACCGCCGCCGTCGCCGGGTTCGCCGCCGAGGGCGTGATGCACGTCCTCGCCGAACTCCTCGACAACGCCGCCAACTTCTCCGCCCCGCCGGCCGAGGTGCACGTCTACGTCGAGGAGGCGCACTCCGGCCTCGTCGTCACCGTCGAGGACGGCGGCCTCGGCCTCAGCGACAGCTGGCTGCGCCGCGCCGAACAGGCCGTCTCCGCCCAGCCGCTGGACCTCAGCGCGCTCTCCGCCGGCACCCGGCTCGGCCTCGCCGTGGTGGGCTCGCTGGCCCGCAAGCACGGCCTGTCGATCTCCTTCCGGCCGTCCGCCCGCGGCGGCACCGGCGTCGTGGTGCTGATCCCCGAACAGCTGATCAGCCACCCCGCGCCCGCCCTCGCCCGGGCCCTGGAGGCCGAGCGCCGCGCCGCGGCCGCCGCACCGGCCCCGGCCGTACCCGTCCCCGCCGTACCGCGCCCGGCCCGCGCCGTGCTGGAGCCCGCCCGCCCGGCCGCCCCCGCGGGCCCGGACACCCCCGCCGGCCCGGACACCACCGGCGTCACCGAGGACGCCGACACCACCGAGCGCACCGACGGCCCGCACACCACCGACGACGACGCCGGCAACGGGGCCGGCACCGACACCCCGCCCGCCGCCCGGGCCCTGCCGCAGCGCCGCCGCGGCCAAACCCTGGCAGCGGCCGCGCCGGCGGCCCCGGCCGCTCCGGCGCCGCGGACCGAGCGCTCCGCCGCCCTCTCCGCGGCCCGCTTCGGCGCGTTCCGCAAGGCCCTGCAAGGGGCCGAGTCCCCCGACGCCCACTCGAAGGACGATGCCCGATGAGCAGCAGCACCGACCGCGACCTCGACTGGCTGCTGGAGAACCTGCTGACGGCCACCCCCGGTGCCCGGCACGCCCTGGTGCTCTCCGCCGACGGCCTCAAGCTCTGCCACACCGCCGGCCTCGGCACCGACCAGGCCGACCAGCTCGCCGCGATCGCCTCCGGCATGCAGAGCCTCGCCCACGGCGCCTCCATCGAGTTCGGGAACGCGGCCGGCGGCGTCCGCCAGTCGATGACCGAGTTCCACGGCGGCATCCTGTGCATCGTCGCCGCCGGCGAGGGGGCCCACCTCGCGGTCGTCACCGACGACGACGCCGACGTCGGCGTCGTCGGGCACAACATGCACGGGCTGATCGAGCAGATCGGGGTGTTCCTGAGCGCCCCGCCGCGCGAGATCGAGGCCGGGGTGTGACGCGGCCGCTCGCCGGCCGGGACGAGGACCCGGACCGGCTCTACACGGTGACCCGCGGCCGCAGCCGGCCGCCCGAGCACGCCTTCGACCTGGTCACCCTGATCGTCACCGAGCAGGAGCCGGTGCCCGGCATGCAGTCCGAGCACGCCCGCATCCTCGCCCTGTGCGCCACCCCGACGGCCGTGGTCGAGCTCGCCGCCGAACTCGCCCTGCCGGTCAGCGTGGTGAAGATCCTGCTGGGCGACCTGCTGGAGGCCGGCCGGATCACCGCCCGCCACCCCAGGTTCGCCCCGTCCAAGGCACGCCTGCCCGACCTCGACACGCTGAAGCAGGTACTGCATGGTCTCCAACAGCTCTGACACCCTCGCCGCGGCCGGCCGGGCCCCGCTCAGCAGCACCGCCGCCAACGGACTGAAGATCGTCGTGGTGGGCGGCTTCGGCGTCGGCAAGACCACCCTGGTCGGCTCGGTGAGCGAGATCCGCCCGCTCAACACCGAGGAGACGATGACCCGCGCCGGCGAGGGCGTGGACGACCTCACCGGGGTGCAGGGCAAGCGGTCGACCACCGTCGCCTTCGACTTCGGCCGGATCACCCTCGGCGCCGAGAACGTGCTCTACCTCTTCGGCGCCCCCGGCCAGGAACGCTTCTGGTTCCTCTGGGACCGGCTGTTCAGCGGCGCCCTCGGCGCCGTGGTGCTGGTCGACACCCGCCGCCTCGAGGAGTCCTGGTACGCCATCGACCGCCTCGAACACCACGGCACGCCCTTCGTGGTCGTCCGCAACAACTTCGGGCCGCCCGAGCACACCCTCGCCGAGGTCAGGGCCGCCCTCGACCTCGCCGACCACGTCCCGCTGGTGGAGTGCGACGCACGGGACCGCGAGTCGAGCAAGCAGGTGCTGATCGAACTCGTCCGCCACCTGCACCGCATGGCCGAGGCCGAGGCCTCCGGAGAGGACACGCCGTGACCGAGCCCGTCACCACCCCGCCGCCCGGCTGCCCGGCCCACGCCGACGCCGCCCCGCTGTACGGGCCCCGCTTCCAGACCGACCCCGGCGCGCTCTACCAGGAGCTGCGCGACCGCCACGGCCCGGTCGCACCCGTCGAACTCGCCGGCGGCGTCCCCGCCTGGCTGGTCATCGGCTACCGCGAACTCCAGCTGGTCACCGGCCAGCCCAAGGTCTTCGGCCGGGACTCCACCCGCTGGAACCAGTGGCCGGACATCCCCGAGGACTGGCCGCTCAAGCCGATGATGGCGCCCGTCCCCTCGATCCTCTACGCCGAGGGGGCCGAGCACCAGCGCCGCTCCTCCGCCGTCACCGACGCCCTCGCCGCCGTCGACCCGTACGAACTGCGCATCCACGCCGAGGAGATCGCCGACCGGCTGATCGACGGCTTCGCCGGCCGCGGCGAGGCCGACCTGGTCGCCGACTACGCCCACCGGATGCCGCTGCTGGTGCTCTGCCGGCTGTTCGGCCTCGACGAGGACGAGGCCCCCGTCCTGATCCGCGGCCTGCTCGCGATGCTCGACGGCGGCGCCGACGCCCAGGAGGGCGCCCAGCAGCTGCTCGCCGTCATGCTCGGACTCGTTCACCGGCGCCGCGAGATCCCCGCCTCCGACGTCACCTCGCGGCTGCTCGCCCACGAGGCCGGGCTCAACGACGAAGAGGTCATGCGGGACCTGCGGGTGCTGCTGATCGCCGGTCACCAGCCGCTCGCCTACTGGATCTCCAACGCGCTGCGGCTGATGCTCACCGACGAGCGCTTCGCCGCCTCCCTCTCCGGCGGACGCCGCTCGATCGGCCAGGCGCTCGGCGAGGCCCTCTGGGAGGACACCCCCACCCAGATCTTCGCCGGCCGCTGGGCGACCCGCGACGTCCACCTCGGCGGCCAGCGGATCGCCAAGGGCGACATGGTGCTGCTCGGCTTCGCCGGCGCCAACGCCGACCCGACGGTCCGCCAGGACTCCGGCCGCCCCGCTGAGGGCAACCGCGCCTACCTGAGCTTCTCCGCCGGCGACCACGGCTGCCCCTACCCGGCCCGCGAGGCCGCCGAGGTGATCGCCAACACCGCGATCGAGGTGCTGCTCGACCGGCTGCCGGACCTGCGCCTCGCGGTGTCCGAGAGCGCGCTTGTGTGGCGCCCCTCGGCCTGGGTGCGCGGACTGATGGCGCTGCCGGTGGCCTTCACCCCCGGCTACGTGGCGGAGTGACGAGACCCGAGGAGGGGCAGGGATGACCGAACTGACCGCAGGAGCCGCAGTGACGGCGGCGGAGCCGGCGACCGGACCGGACCAGGCGGCCGGAGCGGCCGCGCCGACCGCCGACGCGCCGTTCGTGATGGACCCGCTGGCCCGTGACAACGCCGCCGAGGGCGCCCTGCTGCGCGCCGCAGGCCCGGTGGTCCCGGTCGAGCTGATGGGCGTCCGCGGCTGGGCGGTCACCCGGCACGCCGAGGCCCGCAAACTGCTCACCGACGCCCGCCTGGTCAAGGACGCCGCGCACTGGTCGGCGTACCAGGGGGGCGAGGTGCCGAAGACCTGGCCGCTGATCGGCCTGGCCGTGCCCGGCCCCTCGATGGTCACCACCGACGGCGCCGCGCACCGCCGGCTGCGGGCGATCGTGGCCCAGGCCTTCACCCCCCGCCGCGTCGAACTCATGAAGCCCCGCGTCGAGGAGATCACCGCCGAGCTGCTCGACCGGCTCGCCGCGGCCGGCCCGGTGGTCGACCTGAAGACGGCCTTCGCCTTCCCGCTGCCGATGTCGGTGATCGGCTGGCTGCTCGGCGTGCCCGAGCACGACCACGCCTACATCCGCGAGCTGTACGAGCGGTTCTTCTCCAGCACCACCGCCCCGGCCGATGTGCCGGCCACCATCGCCGCGCTGAACGCCTTCGTTGCGGACCTGGTGGCGCTGCGCCGCGCCGAGCCCGGGGACGACCTGATCAGCGCCCTGCTGACGGCCGACGTCGAGGGCGGACCGCTGACCGACGCCGAGGCCTCGGCGACCCTGCGCGTGATCATCGCGGCCGGCCACGAGACCACCGTCAACCTGATCACCAACGCGGTCCGCGCCCTGCTCACCCATCCGGACCAGCTCGCGCTCGCCCGTTCGGGCGAGGTCGGCTGGCCGGCGGTGGTCGAGGAGTCGCTCCGCTGGACCCCTCCGACCAGCAACTTCCTGTTCCGCTTCGCCACCGCCGACATCGAGGCCGGCGGCACGGTGATCCCCGCCGGGGACGCCGTCCTGATCTCCTACAACGCCATCGGCCGCGACCCCGCGCAGCACGGCGTCACCGCGGAGGTCTTCGACATCACCCGTGACGCCGGGCGGCACCTCTCGTTCGGCCACGGGCCGCACGTCTGCCCGGGCTCGCCGCTGGCCCGGCTGGAGGCGGCGGTGGCGCTGCCCGCCCTCTTCGAACGCTTCCCCGGCCTCGCCCTCGCGGTGCCCGAGGAGGAGCTGCGGCCGAACCCCACCATGGTGGTCAACAGCCTGCGCGAGCTGCCCGTCCGGCTCTGATCGGGGCCCCGGAACGGTGCTGGAGGGCCGGTGCGGAACCGGCCCTCCAGCACGGCCCGATCACGACCGGGACACCGGCCGATGAAGGTCGAACGCGCACCTTGGCGTGGGGTAACCGGTGAGTTAACGTCTTCAAGCCAGCGATACTGCTGGGTACAGCTCGATCAACCGGTACAGCGCAGACTTGTAGTCCCACGCCGGCATCTCGGGGTGCCCTGGCCAGGAGGAGCGCATTGTCCACCACCACGATCGCCTGTGAGGCCCGCCGATGACCATACTCCTGCGGCGGCGTCTGCTCGCCGTTCCCGCCGTGTTCGCCCTGGCCCTCGCCGCGGCGTGCTCGAACAGTTCCTCGAAGGACGGCGGCGGCACGTCTGCGGCACCCACGCTCACCGGTGACTGTGCCAAGTACCAGGCCTACGCGGGCCACTCCGGCACCAAGGTGACGATGTTCGCCTCGATCCTCAGCCCGGAGTCGGACTCGCTGGAGAAGTCCTGGGCGGAGTTCAGTTCTTGTACGGGCATCAAGATCTCGTACGAGGGCTCCAACGACTTCGAGTCGCAGCTGCCGGTGCGCGTGAGCGGCGGAAACGCCCCGGACTTCGCGATCATCCCGCAGCCCGGCCTGCTCGCGCAGATGGTCAAGACCGGAAAGGTCGTGAAGCCGCCGGCGCAGACCGTCGCCAACGAGGACAAGTGGAGCCCGGTCTGGAAGACCTACGGCTCCGTCAACGGCACCTTCTACGCGGCGCCGATGAGCGCCAACATGAAGTCGCTGGTCTGGTACTCGCCGAAGGCCTTCAAGCAGGCCGGCTACGAAGTCCCGAAGACCTGGGCCGACCTCATGGGCCTCAGCAACAGGATCGCCACCTCGGGCGGCGCCAAGCCGTGGTGCGGCGGCATCGCCTCCGGCACCGCGACCGGCTGGCCGGCCACCGACTGGGTCGAGGAGGCCGTCCTCGGCAGCTACGGCGGCGACGTCTACGACCAGTGGGTCAGCCACAAGATCAAGTTCAGTGACGAGAAGATCACCGGCGCCATGAAGACGGTGGCCGACTGGATGCAGAACCCGGCCTGGGTCAACGCCGGCATCGGCGACGTGAAGTCGATCGCCACGACCACGTTCCAGGACGCGGGCGCGCCGATCCTCTCCAACAAGTGCTACATGCTGCAGCAGGCGTCGTTCTACCGGGCGCAGTGGCCCAAGGGCACCAACATCGGCCCGGACGGCGACATCTTCGCCTTCCACCTGCCGGCCGTGAACCCGGCGGTCAGCAGCCCGGTCGAGGGCGGCGGCGAGTTCCTGGCCGCGTTCTCCAGCCGGCCCGAGGTGCAGGCGGTGCAGAACTACCTGTCGACCAGCGACTGGGCGAGCAGCCGGGTCAAGGTCGCCTCCGGCTGGGTCTCCGCCAACCAGGGCGTGGACAAGAGCCTCTACACCGACCCGATCGACAAGCTCTCCGCCGAGGCGCTCACCGACCCGGCCGCCACGTTCCGCTTCGACGCCTCCGACCTGATGCCGGCGGCCATCGGCTCCGGCCAGATGTGGAAGTCGTTCACGGCGTGGTTCGCCGAGGGGCAGTCCGTCCAGAAGGTGGCGGCTGACATCGACGCGGCCTGGCCGCAGTAACGCCGGCCGCCTCCGGGCAGCGCGGGTCCCACCCGCCCGCGCTGCCCCTCCCCATGTCCGAGGAAGGACCCTCCGCATGCCCACGGCCACCGCCGTGCACCTCGCCGACTCGGCGTGGACGGATGCGACGATCAAGTTCACCAACACCGTCGGAGCCGTCGCCGGCTTCCTCGGCGTGCTGCTGCTGATCTTCTTCGCGGCAGGCCGGGCGACCGGGCGGTTCTCCCGCCCGCTGGCCGTCCTGGTGATGGTCGGACCGGCGATCCTGCTGCTGCTGGTCGGTCTGGTGATCCCGCTGGTCCGCACCGTCTACCTGAGCTTCTACAACGACGACTCCACCAAGGCGGTCGGCGGCAGCAACTACGGCTGGGCGCTCACCACCGAGTCCATCCACCAGGTGCTGTGGAACACCCTGCAGTGGCTGGTCGTCGCCCCGCTGGTGGCGACCGGCACCGGCCTGGTGCTGGCCCTGCTGGTGGACCGGCTGCGCGGGCAGGCGGTCTACAAGTCGCTGCTGTTCATGCCGATGGCGATCTCCCTGGTCGGCGCGTCGATCATCTGGAAGTTCGTCTACGAGGACCGCGACCCCTCCCAGCCGCAGATCGGCCTGCTCAGCCAGCTCGCGATCAGCCTCGGCTGGGACGACCCGCCGAACTGGATCCTCTCCCACCCGCTGAACAACTACCTGCTGATGATCGTCATGATCTGGGTGCAGACCGGCTTCGCGATGGTGGTGCTCTCCGCGGCGATCAAGGCCATCCCGGACGAGATCACCGAGGCCGCCCGCCTCGACGGCGCCCGCGGCTTCCAGCTCTTCCGGCACGTCACGGTGCCGATGATCCGCACCACGCTGATCGTCGTGCTGACCACCGTCATGATCACCACGCTGAAGGCCTTCGACATTGTCCGCACCATGACGGGCGGCAACTTCGGCACCCAGGTGCTCGCCAACGAGATGTACTCGCAGTCCTTCGTGCAGTTCAACGTCGGCCGCGGCAGTGCGCTCGCCGTGATCCTCTTCCTGGCCGTGATCCCGCTGGTGGCCTACAACATCGTCCAGCTGCGCAAGGAGCGTGAGCACCGATGAGCGAGCAGCTCGCCCCGGCCCCGCAGCCGGGGGCGGAGGACCGCGTGCCCCCGGTGAAGGCCGTCCGGCGGGTGTTCAGCAGCCCGCTGGCCTCGCTGCTCATGGTCGTGGTCACCGTGCTCTGGACGATCCCCACGATCGGCCTGCTGGTCACCTCGCTCCGCCCCGAGGAGGACGTCTCCGACAGCGGCTGGTGGACGGTCTTCGGCGACCCGAACCTCACCCTGGAGAACTACCACACGGTGCTCTTCGAGGGCGGGTTCGGCGTCAGCGGCGGCCTGATGCCGTACATGGTCAACTCGCTGGCGATCAGCATCCCGGCGACGGTCTTCCCGCTGGTGCTGGCCGCGATGGCGGCGTACGGGCTGGCCTGGGTGAAGTTCCGGGGCAGCGACGTGGTCTTCTTCGCGATCTTCGCGCTGCAGGTGGTGCCGCTGCAGATGGCGCTCATCCCGCTGCTCCAGCTGTTCTCCGGCGGCGCGCACATCGGCTCGGTCACGGTGATCCCGGCCTTCGACCTCAGCGGCACCTACGTCCCGGTCTGGCTGGCGCACACCATGTTCGCGATGCCGTTGGCGATCTTCCTGCTGCACAACTTCATCGCCCAGCTGCCGCGCGACCTGATGGAGGCGGCGGTGGTCGACGGGGCCACCCACTTCAAGATCTTCCGGTCGATCGTGCTGCCGCTGTGCGCGCCGGCGCTGGCCTCCTTCGCGATCTTCCAGTTCCTCTGGGTCTGGAACGACCTGCTGGTGGCGCTCACCTTCGCCGGCGGCACCCCCGAGGTCGCCCCGATGACCGTCCGGCTGGCCCAGCTGAGCGGCTCCTTCGGCGGCCGCTGGGAACTGCTCACGGCCGGCGCCTTCCTGTCGCTGATCATCCCGCTGATCGTCTTCTTCGCGCTGCAGCGGTACTTCGTCCGCGGCCTGCTGGCGGGCTCGGTCAAGGGCTGAGCCGGCCCCGCTCCGGCCCCGCGCTCCCGCTCCGGCGACGCCCCCGTGCCCCGTGCGCGGGGGCGTCGCGCGTCCGGCTTCTGACGGCTCGTGACACGGAACGGGAATGTGGGGATTTCGAGGACGCGCCACCCGCACAGCCGGTACACCGGTAGCGGCGATTCCGCCGCCGATCCGGTTGTCCGACGAGTGGGGGACGGCGTGAGGTTCAGAAGACGTCTGGCGTGCCTGGTGGCCGCCGTGCTGGCAGGAGCCGTCCTGGCCGCCGCACCGGCAGGGGCGGCGGGCACCGCGACCCTCGGCAACACCGCGGTCGGCTCGGCCACCGACTCGGGCGACTCCAACTACATGAACACCTCGCGCTTCGTCACCGGGTCCAACGGCGGTGCGCTGAACGGCATCAGCGTGCACGTCGGGGCGGTCGGCGCCGCGCCGAACAACCAGTACCAGGTCGCGGTCTACGCCGACGCGGCGGGCAAGCCGGGCGCCCTGGTCGCCTCCAGCGCCTCCGGCACGCTCACCGCCAACGCCTGGAACACCCTGCCGCTGACCGGCACCCTCGCCTCCAACACCGCCTACTGGCTGGCCTACAACAGCAACGGGTCGAGCGCCGCCGTCAACAACCTGCACTACAGCAGCGGCGGGACGAGCGGCTACTCCACCGGCGGCGCCCCGTTCGGCACCTGGCCGACCGCCTTCGGCGCGAGCAGCACCATGAGCGCCACCTTCTCGATCTACGCCACGTACACCCCCGACGGCGGCGGCACCACCCCGCCCGGCAGCGGACCGGGCGCCGAGGGCCCGATCCTGCTGGTCGGCAACGCGGCCAACCCGTACACCGCCTACTACACCGAGATCCTCAAGGCCGAGGGCCTCAACTACTACAAGCAGACCGACCTGTCGGCGGTCACCGCGGCGACGCTCGCGAACTACGACGTGGTGCTGCTCGGCGAGAGCGCGCTCACCCCCGCCCAGGTCTCCATGTTCACCACCTGGACCAACGGCGGCGGACGGCTCGTCGCGATGCGCCCCGACAAGCAGCTCGCCGGCCTGCTCGGCCTCACCGCCACCACCGGCACCCTCGCCGACGCCTACCTGAAGATCGACACCTCGGCGGCCCCCGGCGCCGGCCTCACCGCCGACACCATGGGCTTCCACGGCACCGCCGACCGGTGGACGCTGAACGGCGCCACCGCCGTCGCCACCCTCTACGACGACGCGACCACGGCGAGCGGCAACCCCGCCGTCACCCTGCGCACCGCCGGCAGCGGCCGGGCCGCCGCCTTCACCTTCGACCTCGCCAAGTCCGTGGTGCAGACCCGCCAGGGCAACATCGCCTGGGCCGGCCAGCAGCGCGACTCCACCGACGGCTACGAGGCCGGCGAGATGTTCTTCGGCACCAACGGCCAGCCGAACTGGAACGACCTCGACAAGGCGCTGATCCCGATCGCCGACGAGCAGCAGCGGCTGCTCACCAACCTGATCACCCTGATGGACTCGGCGAAGAAGCCGCTGCCGCGGTTCTGGTACTTCCCGCGGGACGTCAAGGCGGTCGTCGTGATGAGCGGCGACGACCATGGCATCGGCGGCACCGTCGGCCGCTGGGACAGCTACACCTCCCAGTCCCCGGCCGGCTGCTCGGTCGCCGACTGGGAGTGCGTGCGCGGCTCGTCGTACATCTACACCAACGACCCGATGACGCCCGCCCAGGCACAGTCCTACACCGACGAGGGCTTCGAGGTCGGCGTGCACGTCACCACCAACTGCAAGCCCTGGGGCACCACGGCCAACCTGCAGCAGCTCTACAGCGACCAGCTGGGCGCCTGGAAGGCCAAGTACGGCTCGCTGCCGAACCCGTCGAGCAGCCGCACGCACTGCGTGGAGTGGGACGACTGGGCCACCCAGGCCAAGACCAAGCTGGCCAACGGCATCCGGCTCGACATGGATTACTACTACTACCCGTCCGCCTTCGTGCAGGACCGGCCCGGCTACTTCAACGGCACCGGCATGATCATGAAGTTCGCCGACACCGACGGCAGCGTCATCGACGAGTACCAGGCCACCACCCAGCTAACCGACGAGTCCGGCCAGTCCTACCCGTCCACCGTCACCACCCTGCTCGACGGCGCGTACGGCGCCAAGGGCTACTACGCGGCGATCGGCGCCAACATCCACACCGACTTCGCGGCCTCCAGCGCCTCGGACGCGGTGATCGCGGCGGCCAAGGCCCGCGGCGTGCCGGTGGTCTCCGGCCGGCAGATGCTGACCTGGCTGGACGGCCGCAACGGCTCCGCCTTCTCCAAGCTCGCCTGGAGCGGCAACGCGCTGACCTTCGACATCACCGGCGGCGCCCGCGGCCTGCGCGCGATGGTGCCGGTGAACTCCGCCTCCGGCACCCTCACCGGGATCTCCAGGCAGGGCCAGGCCGTGCCCTACCGGATCGAGACGATCAAGGGAACGGCGTACGCCTTCTTCGACGGAGCGGTCGGCTCCTACACCGCGACCTACGGGCAGGACACCACCGCGCCCACCGTCACCGGCACAGCGCCCGCCAACGGCGCCACCGGGGTGGCGGCCGGCACCGCGGTGAAGTTCTCCTTCAGCGAGCCGCTCGATCCGGCGACGGTCACCGGCTCGGCGCTCACCCTGAGGAGCACCACCGGCGGCACCCCGGTCACCGGCACCGTCACCTACGACGCGGCCACCGGCACCGCCGCCTTCACCCCGGGCGCGGACCTGGCGCTGACGACCGGTTACACCGCCACTGTGCAGGGCGTGAAGGACCTGGCGGGCAACACCCTCGCCGGGCCGGTGACCACCGCCTTCACCACCGTCGGGCTGCCGCCCAAGACCATCGGGTCCAACACGGTCGGCACGCTGGTCGACGACACCGACTCCAACCACCTCAACGGCTCCAAGGTGACCACCGGTCCGACGGCCGTCGCCCTCACCTCGCTCAGCGTGCACGTCGGCGGAGTCGGCGCGGCGCCCAACAACCAGTACCAGCTGGCCGTCTACACCGACAACGCCGGCTCGCCCGGCACCCTCGTGGTCTCCACCGCCTCCGGCACCCTGACGCCCAACGCCTGGAACTCGCTGCCGGTGACCACCACCCTCGCGCCCAACACCAGCTACTGGTTCGTCTACAACAGCAACGGGACGGGCTCGACGGTGAACAACATGCACTACTCGACCGGCACGGCCGGCTCCGGGGCCTACAGCAACACGGTGGTGCCCTTCGGCACCTGGCCCACCGCCTTCGGAACCGCCGTCAAGGACAGCCTCGTCTACTCGCTGTACGGCGCGTACTGACGATCCGTCCGATCCGGCGGCTCCGGCCGCGGGCCGGACCGCCCGCCCGCTGCGGGGCGTTTGTGTCACAACTCTGCGACACAAGCGCCCCGCAGCACTTTTGAACCTGTTCAGAACTGTCCTCCGCGCCCTAGAGTCGCGGTCACCCGCCGCGGGGCCGCACGTCGGCCGCCGCGTGTCCCGTGACGCTTGAGGGGGACTCATGTCGACACCGTCAGACAGCACACCGCCGCCCGCACCTGCCACTCCGCCCGCGTCTTCCGAGCCGTCCGGGCCCGCCGAGCCGTCCGGGCCCGCCGAGCCGTCCGGGCCCGCCGAGGCGTCCGGGTCTCCCGAGTCGACTACGTCTCCCGAGGCGTCCGCGTCTCGCGAGTCGTCCGGGCCGTCCAAGGCTTCCTCGGGGGCGGCTGCACCTGGTGACGCTGCGTCCGGTGCCGCTGGGGCGGCCGCAGCCGTTCCCGGTGCCGGAGTGCCGGGAGCACGGACGGAGCCCGACAGCGGGCGCGTCGATCCGGTCGCGGACGGGACGACCGGGGAGACCGGTGCGAGCGGCGCGGACGGGACGGGCGGTGCGAGCGGGGGAGTGGAAGCCGGCCGTGTCGCCGCCGAGTTCCGCAAGGGAGCCGCGGAGCCCGGTCAGGCCCCGGCCGCCGCTTCGGCGCCTCGCCCGGGGTCTCGTCCGGTGCCGGGGCCCGGTGGCGGTGGAACGGCCGCCGGCACGGGGAGCGGGCCGCGGCCGGGTGCGGGACCGGGAGCAGGCCCTGGCGTGCGCCCCAGTGCGGGACCCGGTGCAGGTCCCGCGTACGGCGTTCGTCCGGGGACCGGCCCCGGCGTGTGGCTGCCGCCCGCCCCGCCGCCGGACCCGCTGTGGATCACCGCGACCGCGCCGACCCGACCCGCCCTGCCGGGGTTCGGGGTACTGGGGGCCGGTCTCGCCTCCGGTCTGCTCGCCGCGGTCCTGCTGACCGACGGCCTCGGCGTCAACGTGCTGCTCTGGGCGCTGGTCGGTGCGGTCGCCGCAGGACTCGCCGCCACGGCCGGCGGCCGCAAGGTCCGGCCGTGGACGGTGGTGTGGACGGTCACCGCCCTGGTGCTGCTGCTCGTCCCGGCCCTGGTGGAGGCCTCCTGGCCGGTCGTCCTGGCGCTGCTGGCCGCCGCGGGCGCCGGATCGCTCGCCCTGCACGGCGGCAAGCGCTGGCCCGGCGTGCTGCTGGGCGCGTTCGGCATGTGGCCGCACCTGATTCCGGGCCTCGCCTGGGGTCTGCTCTCGCTGCGCAACCGCCAGTACCCGGCCCGCGCCCGGGTGGTGGCCGTGGTCAAGGCGGCGGCCGTCTCGCTGGCGCTGCTGGTGGTCTTCGGCGCACTGTTCGCCAGTGCCGACGCCGCGGTCGCCGAACTCCTCGGCGACCTCGTGCCGAGCGTCGACACCGAGAACCTGCCGATGCAGGTCCTGCTGTTCGTGGTCGGTCTGCTGGTCGCCCTGGCGGCCGCGCACACGGCGGCCGGACCGCGTCGCTTCGACCGCTTGCCGGTGAAGCCGGGCCGCGAGCGCGGCCGGCTGGAGTGGGCGGTGCCGCTGGTGGCCCTCAACCTGCTCTTCGGCGTCTTCGTCGCCGTCCAGGCCGTGGTGTTCGTCGGCGGCTACGAGTCGGTGATGAGCAAGCCCGGGATGATCCCGGCCGAGTACGCCCGGCAGGGCTTCTGGCAGCTGCTGATCGTCACCCTGCTGGTGCTGGTCCTGCTGGCCCTGGCGGGCCGCTGGGCACCGCGCTCCACCCCGCGGGACCGGGTGATGGCCAAGACGCTGCTGGCGCTGCTCTGCGGCCAGACGCTGGTCGTGGTCGCCTCGGCGCTGTACCGGATGCAGCGGTACGTGGACAACTTCGGCCTGACCCGGCTGCGGATCTCGGTGGCCACGGTCGAGATCTGGCTGGGCGTGGTGCTGTTGCTGGTGCTCGTCGGCGGGATCCTCGCCTCCGCCAAGTGGCTGCCGCGGACGGTCGTGCTGAGCGCCGCCGCCGCCACCGCGGTCTTCGGCCTGATCAGCCCGGACGCGATGATCGCCGAGCAGAACGTCCACCGCTTCGAGCAGACCGGCCGGATCGACGTCGGCTACCTCCGCGACCTCTCCGCGGACGCCGTGCCCGCACTGGACCGGCTCCCGGAGGACCAGCGCACCTGCGCCCTGCAGAAGATCGCGAGGGACCTCGACGACGACCGACTGCCCTGGTACGCCACCAGCCTGGCCGAGGCCAGGGCCCGCGAGATCCTGAAGGACCGTTCGGTGCCGCTCATCGGACGCGACGCCTGCGGCCGGGTCGGTGTCCGCCTGGGCGACCCGTACTACGGCGGCGACTACGACTACTGACGCCAACTGATCTCTGCCTGACGCCTGTTGACGCATGCTCATGCGCGCCGGTGCCGCCCGTACCCGGGGCCGGTCCGGCTCGGGTGGCCGCGGTCGAGTCGTGAGGACCGGTGTGTGGTGGCGGGGTCGCCGGGGCCCGCCACCACACGGAGCGTCAGAGCGCCACGCCGGCCGCCCCCTCCGACGGCAGGTCGCTCGCCTTCGCCTTCACCACGAACAGCGCCACCAGCAGGGCGACCGCGGCCAGCGAGGCGCCCACGATGAACGCCTGGCCGATGCCGTGCGCCAGCGTCTCGCTGTACGCGGCACTGCCCACCGGGAACTCGTGCGCCTTCTGGAAGTGCTGCGCCTGCTCGGGAGTGGCCGACTGCAGGAAGCCCGGCACCAGCTCGGTGGCCTTGGACTTGGCCGCATGGCTGAACACGGTGGTGAGGATCGACAGGCCGAGGGCGCCGCCGATCTGCTGCACCGAGTTGAGCAGGCCGGAGGCCGCCCCGGTCTCGTTGTTCGGCACGCCGGACACCGCGATCAGCATCACCGGGACGAAGATCAGGCCCATGCCGAAGCCGAAGATCACCGTGGGGCCGAGGATCCCGTCCACGTAGCCGCTGTCCGCCTTGAGCTGGGTCAGCCAGCTCAGGCCGACCGTGACCAGGGCGGCGCCGCCGGCCATGAACACCTTCGGGCCGAGCTTCGCCTGGAGCGCCGAGGCGATCTGCGCCGCCACGATGATCGCGGCACTGATCGGCAGGAAGGCCACACCAGCCTTGAGCGGGCTGTAGTGGATGACCGTCTGCACGAAGATCGTGATGTAGAAGAAGATGCCGAACATCGCCGCGGCGAGGCAGAGCATCATGATCAGGCCGCCGGTGCGGTTGCGGTCCTGGAACAGGTGCAGCGGGGTGATCGGCTGCGCCGTCCGCCGCTCGATGACGACGAACGCGACCACCAGGACCACGCCCCCGACGAACGAGGCCAGCGTCAGGGCGTCGCTCCAGCCGTCCGACGCGGCGCGGATGAAGCCGTAGACCAGGGCCACCAGGCCGAGGGTCGAGGTGAGCGCGCCGGGCAGGTCGAAGCGGCCCTCCGTCCGCTCCGACTCGTTGATGAACCGCGGCGCGGCGAGCGCGATCAGCGCGGCGATCGGCACGTTCACGAAGAACACCCAGCGCCAGTCGAGGTACTCGGTGAGCAGACCGCCGGCCAGCAGGCCGATCGCGGCACCGGAGCCGGCGACCGCGGAGAAGACGCCGAAGGCGCGGTTGCGTTCGGGCCCCTCCTCGAAGTTGCTGGCGATCAGGGCGAACGCGGTCGGTGAGCAGACGGCGCCGCCGAGGCCCTGCAGGGCGCGCGCGGCGAGCAGCATGGTCGAGTCCTGCGCGAAGCCGCCGAGCAGCGAGGCGAAGCCGAAGAGCAGGGTGCCGACGATGAACACCCGCCGCCGGCCGAGGATGTCGCCGAGGCGGCCGCCGAGCAGGAGCAGGCCGCCGAAGGTGAGGGTGTAGGCGTTGATCACCCAGGAGAGGGTGGTGTCGGAGAAGCCGAGGTCGTTCTTGATGTGCGGCAGCGCGATGTTCACGATCGTCGCGTCCAGCACGACCATGAGCTGGGTCGCGGCGATGACGGTGAGGGTGATGCCCTTGCGCTGGGTGCGTCCCGCCTTCGGTGGTGCGGGTGTGCCGACTGTGTCCGAGATTGCCACTGATTGCCCCCTGTTGGTCCTGCACCGTGGGGTGGTGCCGGAGAATGCGCCCGTGACGTGCGCGGTTGTGCGACTGCGCACGGCCGGTGGCGGTACGCGGACACTGTGAAGGAACGGAGCCGTTCACTATCATGTGGACGATATCCGGAAAGAGATTGTGAACGCAAGCGTTCTCTAGGGTGGTGACGATGGATCAGTTGGTGCGGCGTCAGGCGTCGGTCGGGTCGTCGGGTGCGGTGGCGGCCGGATGTGCGCCGTCCGCCCCCGCCGGCGTGGCGCGGGCCGTACCACTGCAGGCCGGCGCCGAGGCGTCGGCCGGGCCGGCGGCCGCGGTGCCGCCCGTCGAGCCGGGGGTGCCGGGCGTCGATCCCGCGGTGCCGTCCGTTGAGCCGGCGGCGCCTGCCGCGGCCCGGCGGCGGGGGCGCGCCCTGGAGGCCGCGATCTTCGAGGCGACCCTCGAACTCCTGGTCTCCGGCGGCTTCGCCCGGTTGACCATGGAGGGCGTCGCCGGGGCGGCGCAGACCGGCAAGGCCGCGCTGTACCGCCGCTGGGCGTCGAAGGCGGATCTGGTCGTGCACGCCCTGGGGGCCACTCTGCCACCCCCCGTGGACATCCCCGACCTCGGGTCGGTCCGTGCCGAGTTGATGCAGCTCATGGCGGGCTTCGGCGCGATCATGTGCTCGCCGGCCGGCACCGCCATCCGCGTGCTGATGGCCGAGCTCGACCACGAACAGGCCGTCGCCTTCAAGGACTTCCTCGACGGCCGGGTGATGCGGCCGGCCAACGCGGCGATGCTCGCCATCCTCGGCCGCGGCGAGCGGCGCGGCGACGTCCGGCCCGGCGCGGCCACGCCGATCGTCGCCGACGTCGCCCCGGCGATGCTGCTCTACCGGGCCAAGGTCTGCGAGGGCGTGGTCGACGAGGCCTTCTGCACCGAACTGGTGGACCAGGTGCTCATGCCCCTGGTGAGCGCCTACTAGGGCGCGGGGCCAGGGCGCTCGGGCGGTCACTCCAGGGGCGTGCGGGGAACTGCGCCGTCCGGATGCGGCCCACCGGTCGGACCGGGGACGATCCGGATCCGCCGGGAACACCGCTCCCGGACCGCGCAGTTCTCCTCCGGCCTCCTTGCCGGGAGGTGCCTCCATGCGTCCCCGTCAGGCGCCCGGGCGCCCGGGCGCCTTCGAGGCCCGGCCCTGGGGCGGGCCGGGCCGCGGACGGGTCGTCGCCGGGTAGGCCGGTCCGCGTGACCCGGTCGGTCCGCGTGGTTTGGTCGGTCGCGTCGTTTGGTCGGTCGCGTCGTTCGGGGTCGCGGGTCGGACGGGGTCGGGGCGGGTGCCGGCCGTCCGGGGCGGTCCCGGCGGGGACGTAGGCTGGTGCTGCCGGAGCGACACGAATGGACCAGCCATGCCCTACGCCCCCCCGACCCACTCGGTCGAGCGCTCGCTGCGCCGGGCCGGAGCCGCCGTGGTCGCCGGGCTCGACGAGGTCGGACGCGGCGCCTGGGCCGGCCCGGTCACCGTCGGCGCCGCCGTCACCGGACTGCGCCGCCCGCCGGAGGGCCTCACCGACTCCAAGCTCCTCACCGTGAAGCGCCGCGAGGCGCTCGCCCCGGTGCTCGCCGACTGGGTCACCGCGTACGCCCTCGGCCACGCCTCCCCGCAGGAGTGCGACGAACTCGGCATGACCGCGGCGCTGCGGCTGGCCGCCGAACGCGCCCTGGCGGCGCTCCCGGTCCGGCCGGACGCCGTGATCCTGGACGGCAAGCACGACTACCTCGGCGGCCCGTGGCGGGTCCGCACGGTGATCAAGGGCGACCAGTCCTGCGTCTGCGTCTCCGCGGCCTCCGTCCTGGCCAAGGTCCGCCGGGACGGGATGATGGCGGAGCTCGCCGCGGACCACCCCGCCTACGGCTTCGAGGACAACGCCGGGTACCCCTCGCCGGTGCACCGCGCCGCCCTGGAGGAATTCGGTCCGACCTCGGAACACCGCCTGTCCTGGGCCTATCTCGACGGGCTCCCGCAGTGGCGCCACCTCAAGCGCGGCCGGATCGCGGAGCCTGCGGACGAGCAGTTGTCGCTCGGCTTCTGACGTTCCGTCGAGCCCCGGGGCGGCCCTCCGCGAGCCCCGCCGGGTGCCCAACAGGTGGGGTGCCCGTGCGCATCCGACCGGCATTTGATAGATATCCGGGTATGCCTGTCTTCCCCGAGGAGCCGGAGATTCACGAGAGTATCCCGGGCCCCGGCGTTCCCTTCCCCCACAAGTCGGACGCATCCAGCCCCCGTACGCCTTCCGTCAACCCTGCTGCGTCCGGCGTCGTGCCGGGCCAGCGGCCCGCGCCGCCCCGCCCGGCGCCGCCCCGTCCCGCTCCGCCGAGAGCTGCGGGCGCCGTTCCGGGCCCGCGCCCCGGGCCGAAGCCCGGTCCGGGTCCCCACCCCTCGTCCCCGGCCGTCCGGCTGGTCCCCGCCGATCCGCAGGAGGCGCTGGAGCGCGCCGACGAGACGGTGGACCAGCTGCTCGAGTCCGGCCGCCTCCCCGGCGACGTCCTCGTGCTCACGGTCGGCGAACCGCACCCGTGGCAGCAGCACGAGCTGTCCTTCGGCGAGGAGCGCTACTGGGCGCAGCTCGCCGAGGCCGGTGACGTGTTCTACGCCGACGCCGCCACGACCCGGCCGCTGCGCCGCGACGTGGTGATCCTGGTGGTCAACGGCTCCGGGGTCAACCGCATCGCGGGCGCCGCGGTGCGTGCCGCGGAGCGCGCGGGCTCGCTGCTGGTGGTCTGCGGCGGCACGGACGCCGTCGCGTCGCTCTTCCCGGGGGCGGACCGGCCCGTGCCGGCCTGAGCCCGCTCGTCCGGGCGCGTGCCGGCCGGGTCGGGCGTTCCGGCCCGGTGACCGGTGCCGACCGGTGCCGTGGGTTCGCCCGTGGCGGTGCCCGGAGGGTCCGGCACCGTCCGTCGTCGCGGTGCCGCCCGCCTCATCGGCGGGCGGCCGCGCGAACGGTCAGTGCGAGGCCGCGGGGCGCAACGCGTCCAGCGCCGTCACCGCTGCGACATGGGGGTTCCGTGCGGTCCGCCGGACCGGCTCCCGCGCGTGGCGCGGCGGCAGCTCGGTGACGGTGTGCAACGGCCCGTCGGACCACGACCCGGAGTGCGGGTTGCGGCCGCGCCGCCCGTCGCCGATCACGTGCCAGCCTGCGGGTGTCAGCGCGATGTAGGAGCCGCAGCGCAGCCCGTGCAGCGCGGCGGCGTCCTGGAGTGCCCACATCCACGCGCCGTCCTGGGCCGTCCACTCGGGCGAGCCCTCGCGGCAGCGCAGCAGCACGGCCGTGCGGACGGGAGCGGCGAGCCGGAGGTCGTGCGGGACGACCTGCCGGAGGTTGGCCAGGATCGCGTTGCGGTGCTGCCACCCGTCGGTGAGGTGCTGGCGGGTGCTGAAGGAGGCCGAGGCGATCAGCTGGTGCCTGGCGTCCAGCACGGCGACGACCGTGGTGCCCGGTTGAGGCAGGTGCCGCTGGTGCAGCTCACGGACGAAGTCGCGCGGGGCGCGCAGCAACGGCACGTCGGCCTCGGACCAGGCCTTCGGGTCGATGCTCCGTCTGGCGGTGGAAGGATCCTGACCGTGGTCTCTGCGGTTGATCACGATCCTCCTTCCGGCCCGCTGGCACGGCGGTGACGTGGGTACGCCGAATACCGGGTCTTCCGACCAGGTGTGGGGTACGGCCTCAATTCTCCCGTCAGATCGGTCGAAGCGGCAATGATGAAATGCCGAGCGCCGCCCGAAATTCAGTGTTCTGCCGGATATATTCCGTCACGGTCATGCGTCCATTCGCCTGACGGCCGTCCGACGGGCGGACGACGGGTGGTCGAAGTCCGGTTTGCCCCGAGGTGTCCTTCCGGTGAACGGGGTGGCCTCCCGTACGCGATCCGGTTCTCCCGGGGCTCAGGCCTGGAGGGCCAGGACCAAGGGGAGGACCCCCGTCGCCCCGGCGCGACGGAGCAGCCGGGCGGCCACGGTCACCGTCCAGCCCGAGTCCACCAGGTCGTCGACCAGCAGCACCGGGCCGCCCGCCGCGGCGAGCGTCGCCCCCAGCTCCTCCGGGACGACCAGCGTCCCCGCCAGCGAGTGCAGCCGCTGTGCGCTGTTGCTCCGCGGGCCGTGCGGCGGCCGGCCGGCCGCGTACTCGATCCGGCCGAGCAACGGCAGACGGCCGACCGCCGCGATCCGTGCCCCGAGGCTCTCCACCAGCTGGGGCCGGGTCGCCGAGGCCATGGTGACCACGCCGACCGGCCGGGCGAGGCGCGTGCCGTCCGGGCCCTCCGGTCCGGCCCAGCCGCCGGGACCGCGCGCCCAGTCGGCCAGGACGCTCACCAGGGCGTCGACCACCTCGGCCGGGACGGGGCCGTCCGGCGCCGACTCGGCGAGCAGCGTGCGCAGCCTGGTGCCCCAGCCGATGTCGGACAGCCGGCCGAGCGCCCGGCCGGTCTCCGCCTGCTCCCCGGCGGGGATGCGACCCTTGAGCGGCACGCCGAGCGCGTCCATCCCGGTCGGCCACAGCCGGCGCGGCTCGAACTCCGCACCGGGCCGGCCGAGTGCCGCCCGGGCCGCGGCGAGCGCCTCCGCCGACACCTCGGGGCCGTGCGCCGGGCCCGCACAGTTGTCGCAGCGCCCGCAGGGCACGGCCTCCGGGTCGTCGAGCTGCCTGCGCAGGAACTCCATGCGGCAGCCGGCCGACGCCGCGTACTCGCGCATCGCCTGCTGCTCGGCCTCCCGCGCGGCCGCGACCTTGGCGTAGCGCGGCGCGTCGTACGCCCAGGGGCGGCCGGTGGACTCCCAGCCGCCGCGGACCTTGCGGACCGCGCCGTCGACGTCGAGCACCTTGAGCATGGTCTCCAGCCGGTTCCGCCGAAGGTCCACCCGGGCCTCCAGGGCGCCGGTGGACAGCGGGCGGCCCGCCTCGGCGAGCGCGTCGATCGTCCGTCGGACCTGCTCCTCCGGGGGGAAGCCCAGCGATGCGAAGTAGCGCCAGATCGCCTCGTCCTCCCGGCCCGGCAGCAGCAGCACCTCGGCCCGGTCGACACCGCGTCCGGCGCGTCCGACCTGCTGGTAGTAGGCGATCGGCGAACCCGGCGAGCCGAGGTGGACCACGAAGCCCAGGTCGGGCTTGTCGAAGCCCATGCCCAGGGCCGAGGTCGCGACCAGCGCCTTGACCCGGTTGGCCAGCAGGTCCGCCTCCGCGCTGCGGCGCTCGGCGTCCTCCGTCCGGCCGGAGTAGGAGGCCACCGGGTACCCGCGGGAGCGCAGGAAGGCGGTCACCTCGTCCGCCGCCGCCACGGTGAGGGTGTAGACGATGCCGGAGCCGGGCAGCTCGGCCAGGTGGTCGGCCAGCCAGGCCAGGCGGTGCGCCGGGTCGGGCAGCGCGAGGACCCCGAGGCTGAGGCTCTCCCGGTCCAGCGGACCGCGGAGCACCAGCGCCGTGCGGTCGGCCGACGGCCCGCCCGAGCCGTCGGGTGCCCCCGTGCCGAGCTGGTCGGCCACGTCGGCGGTGACCCGTGCGTTGGCCGTCGCCGTGGTGGCGAGGACCGGAACGCCGGGGGCGAGGTCGGCCAGCATGGTGCGCAGCCGCCGGTAGTCCGGCCGGAAGTCGTGGCCCCAGTCGGAGATGCAGTGCGCCTCGTCGACCACGAGCAGGCCCGTGGAGGCGGCGAGCTTGGGGAGGACCTGGTCGCGGAAGTCCGGGTTGTTCAGCCGCTCCGGGCTGACCAGCAGGATGTCCACCGCCCCGGCGGCCACCTCGGCCTGGATCTCGTCCCACTCCTGCGGGTTGGCGGAGTTGATCGTCCGGGCGTGGATGCCGGCCCGGGAGGCCGAGTCCACCTGGTTGCGCATGAGGGCCAGCAGCGGCGAGACGATCACCGTGGGGCCGGCGCCGGCGGAGCGGAGCAGCGCGGTGGCGATGAAGTACACGGCCGACTTGCCCCAGCCGGTGCGCTGCACCACCAGCGCCCGGCGGTGGTCCACGACCAGCGCCTCGATGGCCCGCCACTGGTCCTCCCGGAGGACCGCGGACGGCCCGGCCAGCTCGCGCAGCACGGCCTCGGCGCGCTCGCGGACGGCAGCGCGGTCCTGCTCGGCGGGACCGGCCGGACCGGCCGCGTGCCCGTCACCGGGGGCGTGCCCGGCCGCCGACCGGCTGCCGGTGCGGTCCGGTGCGGCCGATGCGGCCGGTGCGTCCACGGACTCGGATTCGGGGCAGGTGCTGCGCTCGTCCATGGCCCCATGCATACCGCGTGTGACCGACAATGGGCCAATGCAGCGCCCGGCCTGTGGATGACCCGTCATCAGATCGGTTGACGGGAAAGGCCGGTACGGTCCGGGCGGCGGAATTCCCGCGGAATGATCGGCCCGGAAGGTGTGCGGAACAACCGCGGAACAATCCGCAATCCGGAGTTATCCACAGGCTGAACATGCGGCCCGGAAAAAGCCGCATGCTTCGGGCCATGAACCACGACGAACACCGCACCCCGCCCGCCGCCCCCGCCCAGGGGCTGCCCGCCACCCTGCTGCCCACGCCGATGCGCGGCCCGGCCGACATGGCCGAGATGCTGCCCTACCTGCTCGGCTTCTTCCCCGACGACAGCATCGTCGCCGTCGGCCTGCAGGGCCCCTCGCTCCACCAGGGCGCCGTGGTCCGGGTGGACCTCCCGGACGCGCCCGAGCAGTGGGCGCCGGTGGCCCGTGACACCGCCGCGCTGCTGCTGGACCTCTCCGAGAAGCGCGACCGCCGCCCCGACCAGGTGCTGCTCTACCTCGTTCGGGATCCCGCAGACCCGGCGTCCGCGCAGAGCGGCGCACCGCCCGGTGACGGGCCGCGGTCGGCCGAGGCGCTGCGTCCGCTCGCGGACGGCCTGGCCGGTGCCTTCCGGGCGGCCGGGGTCGCCGTGAAGGAGTCCCTGTTCGTCTCCGGCGGCCGCTGGTGGTCGTTCCTGTGCACCCGCACCGGGTGCTGCGACCCGGCCGGCACACCGATCCGACCCTCCCACCGGCCCAGCCCCGTCGCGGCCGCCGCGGCCTTCGCCGGCTTGGCCCCGCGTGGCAGCCGGCGGGCGATGGTCGCCGGCCTGGCGCCCGTCGGGCCGCCGCTCGCGGACGTCCAGCGGCAGGAGATCGAGCGGGCCGGCCCCGGCTTCCTCCAGGAGCTCGCCGCCGGGCGGACGTCCACGGTCGACCGGACGGGAGAGATGATCACCGAGGTGATGGCCGAGTTCCGGGCCGGCGCGCGGGAGATCGACGCCGAGCGCGCCGCCCGCCTGCTGCTCGGCCTGCAGGACAAGCTCGGCCGGGACCGCGGCGCCGAGTTCGCCGAGCCGGACGAGCTGGCCGTCGCCCAGCGCGTGTGGCGGTTCCTCGTCCAGCGCTGCGTCAGCCCGTTCGAGCACCTCGCGGCGCCGCCGCTCACCCTGCTCGCCTGGACGGCCTGGATCGCCGGCGACACCGCCACCGCCCGGATCATGCTCTCCCGGGCATTGGAGGTGGATCCGCGCTACACCCTCGCCCTGCTGCTGTACGAGTCGATCAACGGCGGCCTGGCGCCGGAGCGGCTCCTGGCGAGCGTCCGGGAGCAGCGCGCCAACCGCACGGCCCGGGAAGCCCGGGAAGCCCGGGCGGCCCGGGGAGCTCCTGCGGTCCGTCCCCCGACCGAACCGGCGGATGCCGGATCCGACGCGCCCCCGGCCGGCGCCCAACGCCCGGCCGTGCCCGGGCCGGCCCCGACCCACCGGTCGGCACCGGGCGCAGCGGCCACCGCATCCGTCCTACCGGGGGCTTCCGGGGAGCACCGATCGTCGGACCACGGCGGCCCGGGCGCGGACGCCGCACCCACCGAGGCGGTCGGCGACAGCGGTTCGGATCCCGCGGCGCCGCCCGCCGAGGGATCCACGCCCGCATCCGGCCCCACGCCCGCATCCGGCCGCACCACCGCGCGGGGCCGCCGACCGTCCGGACACGGAAACGACGCCGCGCCCCGCCCCACGGCGGGCGGGCCGCCCGGCAGCTCGCCGCACACCCCGTACCGCACCCCGCTGCACCGACCCGTCGGGCCGGCCTGGGGCAGGCCGCGGCCGACGGCCCCGCAGGGGCACGAGCGCCCGACCGGTCAGTGGCCCGCCCGACGGCCGGGCGGCGGCTGAGATGCACCGCCGACCCGGCGCCCGGGCCCTGCTGCTACGCCTCTCCGCGTGCCATCCGCACCAGGCGGTCGAGCACCGCCCGGCCGCTCACCCGCAGGGCGTCGTGCTCCCACTCGTTGGTCAGCCAGAAGCGCAGGTTGCCCACCGCCCGTGCGGTCTCCAGCGAGTCCGCGGTGTCGACGTACATGTCGTCGAAGTACACGGCCGCGTACACCGGCACCGTGTTGGCGGCGAGCCGCTCGGGGGAGTACAGGTCGGGCCAGTCGCGGCGCTCCGCGAGCACCTGGGCCGTCTCGCGCAGCGGCTGCAGCGCCGGGTCGGTCTCGAACATCCAGGGGTAGATCATCTCGCCGGTGAACAGCACCGGTGCGTCGCTGTCGAGGGCGGCGTCGGCGTCGAAGGCGGGGAACTCCTTGCGGACGCGCTCGGCCGCCCACCCGGTGCCCGCCGGGTCCACCGAGCGCTGGCCGTAGATCGACTCGTGCAGCACGGCGTACAGCGGGTTCTGCGCGAACGAGAGCTGCGCGTGCACCCCGGTGAGGAAGGTGTCGGACAGTTCCGGCCCGTCCACACCCTCCACCCAGGCCTCCTCCAGCAGGTAGTGCAGCGCGCCCGAGCCCGACCCGGCGCCGAGCATCAGGCCCAGTGCCTGGAAGGCCGGGACGGTCAGCAGCCCGCCGTCCGGCAGCCGGGCCGGCTGCTGCGCGAGGTGGGCCGCGATCCTGCGGACGGCCGCCACGTCCTGCGGGTAGCGGGTGTAGTGCGCCGCGTTCTTGGCCGCCACCCGCGGGTACGCCGCGCGGTAGACGTCGTCCGCCGAGGACCGCAGGCCGGCCAGGCCGCCCGTGACGAACGCCTCGCGCAGGCCCTCCGGCGCCAGCGACAGGTAGGTCAGGGTGCAGAAGCCGCCGAAGCTCTGGCCGAGGAGGCTCCACCTGCCCTCCTCGCCCAGCAGGAGGCGGCGGATCAGCTCGGCGTCCCGGACGATCGAGTCGGCGCGGAAGCGGGCGAGGTAGTCGGCCTGCTCGGCCGGGCCGCCGCGGCGGGCGAGGGTCTGCCGATTGGCCGGGGTGGACCGGCCGGTGCCGCGCTGGTCGAGGAGCAGCACCCGGTAGTCGTCGAGGGCGCGGTTCAGCCAGTCGTCGCGTCCCAGCGGCCGCCCGGCCTTCCCGCCCGGCCCGCCCTGCAGGTAGAGCAGCCAGGGCAGGTCGTCGTTCTCCCGCCCGGACGCCACGACCTCCCGGGCGTACACCTCGATCCGCTCGCCCTCCGGCCGTTCGTGGTCGAGCGGCACCCGGAAGACATGGTCCGTGGTGACGATTCCGGGCAGTCGGCCGACGGTGGACATGCAGCTCCTCGGTACGTGCTGGTCGCAGTCGCGATGCGACGCGCGTCAACCATGTTCCGGGTACGGGCGCCGCCGAACCGCACCGTATCCTGGCGGCGGACGGGAGCCGACGGGGGAGGGCCATCGAGGTGGCCGCGCCGCAGTCGGCGGTCGGGCCGGGCAACGTCGAGGGGGCGACGCGGTGGGCCGGGCGGTCGCACCTCGCCTGCGCGCCGTCGCCGCCGCGCCGGTCGGCGTGACCTGTGGCACGTGCAGGACGTTCATCATCGGGGCGCGCGGGCGGCATCGACCACCCGCAGGCCCTGCACCGAGTCAAAGCGCACCGCACCACCGGTGCGCGCGGACCTCAGCGCGTCCGTCCGGGCGGAGCACCGGCCGGACCCGGCCGCGCCGGAGTCGGTGCGGCTCAGGCCCGCTCCCGCCCCGCCGATCGACCTGCCGCGTGCCGGCAGAGCAGCAGCACAGACCGCGAACGAACACGCTCGCGGTCGACCGGCCCAGCAACAGCCGGCCGACCGAGGGGAGGAGAGCCCGGTGACCGTTTCCAGGCCACCAGAGCCGGCAGCACCGCCGCCGGCCACCGAGCCGAACCCGGCGCCGGGTGCGCCCTTGGCGCCCTCCTCGGCGCCGCCTCTTCCCCCCGAGCCGACCGCACCGCCCACCGGGGGCGTGGCACCCGGTCGGCCGGTCGGCCCGGCCGCACCGCCGGTGTCCGCCGCGCCCCCCGTACCGCAGGGTGCCCCCGTGCCTCCCGCTCCTGCTGCACCGCCTGCACCCGCGGTCCCGCCCACCCCACCGGCACCGTTCGGGCACGCCGCCGCACCGACCGCCCCGGGCCGACCCCCCGGCCGGCCGCCGACGAGCCAGCCCCTCGGCCCCCCGTCCCCCCGGACGCCGCCCTACGGAGTCCCCCTCCCCCCGACCTCGCAGACCCCGCCGCACGGCGTCCCGACCCTGCCCTACGCGGCCGGGACCCCGCCGTACGGCGTGCCACTGCCGCCCCCGGGCGCGCCGACCAGCACCGCTCCCGGTCAGCCGAGACCGCCGGCGCCGCCCCGTACCCAGGCGGCCGCCGCCGCCCACGACCTGCTGATCTGTGCGGCCGCCCCCGCCCTGGCCGCGTCCGGGGCCGACGGCCAGCTCCGCGGCCAGGGAC
The DNA here is from genome assembly GCF_040683455.1 of Kitasatospora sp. NPDC093679. Lineage (NCBI taxonomy): Bacteria > Bacillati > Actinomycetota > Actinomycetes > Kitasatosporales > Streptomycetaceae > Kitasatospora > Kitasatospora sp. NPDC093679. The sequence continues at coordinate 48,003 of NZ_JBFBDW010000016.1, read as the reverse complement.
TCCAGGGCTTCTACCGGTCCGGTGTCCGCACCCTGGCCCGGATGGAGCTGCGCCTCGGCGGCATCGAACCGATGCCGCTGCAGGGCGCGCTCACCTCCGCCGCCGAGGCCCGCTTCGTCGGCAGCGTCCGCATCCCCGGCGACCCCGATCCGGACCCGGCGCTCACCGTCGAACGGCTGCGCCACGCCGACGGGACGGAGACGGTCACCGTCCGCAACGCCGGAGGTCGGCCCGCCCGCCTCCCGCTGGAGATCACCTTCGGCACCGACCTCGGCCTGCTCGGCGACATCGCGGCCGGCCAGCGCAGCGCCGACCTGCCGAGCCAGGTCCAGTCGGCCGGTCTGCGCTGGGCGGGGCACGGCCGCAGCGCGTCCGTCTCGGCGCGCCCCACCCCGCACGCCGTCCTGGCCGGCGCGGGCGTACTCCGCTGGGACCTGGAGGTGCAGCCGGGCGCCCGCTGGTCGGTCGACCTGCAGGCCGAGCTGGAGAGCGTCCCGCCCGGCGGACGCCCGCCCACCGGACGCGGCCAAGGCGTCCCGCTGCCCTGGTCCGAGCCCGAGGTGCGGTGCGACGACGCCCGGGCGCAGCGCCTGGTCCCCGCCTCGCTTGACGCGCTGGCCGCTCTCCTGCTCGCCGACGCCGACCGCCCGACCGACCTCTACGCCGCCTCCGGCGCGCCCTGGCGGTTCGGCCTGACCGCCGCCGACGCCCTGTGGGCCGCGCGCTGGACGCTGCCCTTCGGCACCCGGCTGGCAGCGGGGACCCTGCGGGCGCTGGCGCGCCGTCAGCACGCGGGCCGCCACGGCGGACCCGGCACCGCAACGCCGTCCGGAGCCCCGGGCGGGGCGGTGGCCGGGGCTGGGGCCGGCGCTGCTGCTGCGGGACCGGGGGAGGGGCTGATCCCCGGCCCGATGCGGCACGGCGGTCCGGAGCTCCCGCCGACCTGCACCGCCACCGAGGCCACCCTGCTGTTCGTCACCGTGTTGGCCGAGGCGTGGCGTTGGGGCCTGCCGCGGCACGAGGTGATAGAGCTGCTGCCGGCGATGGAGCGGGCCCTGGCGTCGCTCCGCGCCTCCGTCGCCGAGGGGCCGGACGGGCCCGAGGGCTTCGTCGTCGACCTCAGCCGTGCCCCGGAGGAGCGGTCGAGCCGCACCGCGGTGGCCCGGTGCGAGGTGCAGGCGCAGGCGTACCGCGCCGCCCTGCACGGCGCCGAGCTGCTCGCGGCCTTCGCCCGGCCCGGTGCGGCCGAGTGGCTGAGCTGGGCCGCGGCCCTCCGGGAGCGCTTCCGGGAGCGGTTCTGGATCGACGACCTGGCGGGTGGCCGTCCCGCGGCGGCGCTGCTCGGCGGCGGGCGGACGGTCCCCGCGGTCGCCTCCTCCTTCATCCACCTGCTCGACGTGGGCCTCTCCCGCGAGGGTGATCTGCACGAGGGCCTGCTCGACCGGGAGCAGACGAGGCTCCTCGCCCAGCGCCTCGCCGCCCCGGAGCTGGACTGCGGCTGGGGGCTGCGGACCCTCAGCGCCAAGTCGCCGAGGTTCAACCCGCTCGGCCACCGCAGTGGTGCCGTCCGGGTGCACGAGACGGCGCTCGCGGTGGCGGGCCTCGCCGACGCGGGATTCGAACGAGAGGCGGGCCAGCTGCTGGAGGGCCTGTTGGGTGCGGCCGAGCACTTCGACGGACGACTGCCGGAGATGTACGCCGGGGAACAGCGGGTGACGGGGTGTCCGCCGGTGCCCCACCCGGCGGCCTGCCGGCCGGCTGCGCTGTCCGCGGCGGCAGGCGTCCACCTCGTCCTCTCGATGGCCGGCATCCGGCCGGACGTCCCCGGTGGGCGGGTGGTGGTCCGCCCGGCCTCCAGCACACCGCTCGGCGAACTGCAGCTCACCGGCCTGCGGGTGGCGGGCGAGCCGTTCTCCGCCCGGGTCAGCCGGATCGGCGTGGCCGTCGTCGAGGAGGCCTCGCCCCAACTCCAGCTCGGCGCGGGCTGAGCCGGGTCGGTCCAGCCCGGCTCGGCCCGGCCCCGGCCCGCCGCCGCACCGCGCCGCGCCGGACGGCCACACCGCACCACGCCGCCGCACCGGGAGCACGGCACCATCCCGCCGCCCGGCGCGGTGGTGCCGTGGAGCCACGGATCTGCGCGGCCGGCGCGGTCGGTGCGGCCGGCGCGGTCGGTGCGGCCGGTGCGGTGTGCGCGGTACCGCCGACGCGGCGTGGTCGGCTGCCGTGCCCGGCCGATTCCGTACCGGAGTTGCGGGGCCCTCACCGGTGCTCTGTGTTTATCGTCAGAGAGACGACTATCATCATCGCCATGTCGCGCTATGACCCGTCGGCCTTCCCCCCGTTCGCCGTCACCGTCGACCTGGTGGTACTGACGGTCCGGGACCACGAACTGTGCGCGCTGCTGGTCAGACGGGGCGAGCCGCCGTTCCAGGGGTACTGGGCACTGCCCGGTGGCTTCGTCCGCCCGGACGAGGGCCTCGCCGAGGCGGCCTCCCGCGAACTCGCGGAGGAGACCGGCCTGCGCGCGTCCGCACCCGGCCAGTCCGCGGCCGGCGTGCACCTGGAGCAGCTCGCCACCTACGGTCACCCCCAGCGCGACCCGCGGATGCGCGTGGTCAGCGTCGCCCACCTGGTGCTCGCGCCGGACCTGCCCACCCCCCGCCCCGGCGGCGACGCCAGTAGCGCCCGCTGGGCCCCCGTCCACGAACTGCTCGACGACGGCCCGGCGGACGGGGTCCCACTGGCCTTCGACCACGGTCAGATCCTCGGGGCCGGCGTCGAACGCGCCCGCTCGAAGATCGAGTACTCCTCGCTGGCCACCGCCTTCTGCCCCCCGGAGTTCACGGTGGGGGAGTTGCGCCGTGTCTACGAGGCCGTCTGGGGCGTGGTGCTCGACCCGCGGAACTTCCACCGCAAGGTCACCGGAACTCCCGGCTTCCTGCTGCCGTCCGGCGGTACGACGACCCGGCAGGGTGGCCGTCCCGCGCAGCTGTTCACGGCGGGCGGGGCCACCGTCCTCAACCCGCCGATGCTCCGCCCCGAGGCCTGACCGCCGCTCCCGAGCAGGGCCGGAGCCCTGCTCGGGAGCACGTTCCCCGAGCAGCCCCGACCGCACTGATGATCGGTCAGAACACCGGTTACGTCACCTGATCGAGTGAGCTCGGCGGCCACGCTCCCCATCGGCATGCGCAATGCCCGGAATCCTCCCCGCCGGGGCCTAGGGTGCTGGCGCGGGCAGCGGAGCGCCGCGCCCCCCAGGGCCGGCGCACCCGGTCGGCCGAGGCACGGGAGCAGGCAGCGATGATCCAGATCACCGGACTGACCAAGGTCCACCGGCGGGGCGCCCCGCCTGCGCTGCTCGACCTGACCTTCGACACCCGTCCCGGCACGGTCACCGCCCTGCTCGGCGACGAGGGCGCGGGCAAGACCACCGCGATCCGGCTCATGGTGGAGCTCGAACGCGGCCGCGGCGCAGCCCTGTTCGACGGCCGCACCTACCGCCGGCTGCGTCGCCCCGAGACCCGGGTCGGCCTGGTGCCGGACGCCGGGCCGTCCTGTCCCGGGCACCCCGGCCGGAAGGCTGCGGACCACCTGCGGATGCTAGCCGCCGCGATCGGCGTGCCCGCACGCCGTGCCGACGACCTGTTGGAACAGGCGAGGCTCGCGGGCGTGGCCTCCCACCGGCTGCGGTCCTTCTCACCGGGCATGAACCGTCGGCTCGCCCTGGCAACCGCCCTGCTCGGCGACCCGCAGGCCCTGCTGCTGGACGACCCGACCGCCGGACTCTCGCCGCGCAGCACCGAGTGGCTGCACGCCTTCCTGAGGTCCTTCGCCGCGGCGGGTGGCACGGTGCTGCTGACCACCCGCTCCCCGCAGGAGGCCGGCACGGTGTCCGACCGGGTGATCACCCTGGTCCGGGGGCGCCAGGTGGCGGACCAGAGTGCCTCGGAGTTCCGGGGCACCCGGCTCTGCCCGGAGGTGGTGGTGCGGGGGCCGCAGACGGCCCGGTTCGCCGACCTGCTGCTCGCCCGGGGCGCGCGCGTCCGACCCGACGGCAGGTCGGGCATCGCGGTCGGCGGTCTGGCCCGCACCGAGATCGGCGAACTCGCGCACCGCCACGGCATCCTGCTCCACGAGCTCGCCGACCGCGCGATCGGCCGCCCGCTGCCCCACCCCGTGCTGCCCGCCGGATCCGGCCGATCCGGCGAGGTCGTCCGACTGCACCGCACCGAGCCCGTGCCGTCCTCACCGATCTCATCCCCCTCGCCCCCGTCACAGCCCTCGCCACAGCCCTCACCCCCCTCGCAGTTCTCGCCGTCACCGGCCCCGCAGGACGACAACGGCGCCGCCAGGCACCGCCCGGGAGCGCTGCCGACCGTCGGCGCGCCCACCACCGGACCCCGTCCGAGGCCCGCGCCCGCGCCGACCTGGTCCGCGACGCCCCCGTCCGCGCTCTCGTCCGTGCTCTCGTCCACCTCGCCGTTCCCCCGCTCGGGCCGACCGCCGGCACCGACCGCAGCATCTGCACCCGCCCCTGCAGCCGCACCCACCGCCGAGGACCCGCCGACCCGTCCCCTGCCGCCCGTCCGGCCGGGGCCGGGACTCCCCGCCGCGATCACCCCCACAGCACGCACGGCCCCTACAGCCCCCACAGCTCACCCGCACCCGGCACCGGACGAGTCCGCCCGTCCGGTGTCCGACGGAGACCACCACCGGAGTGAGGCCCCGTGAGCGCGCTGCCGTTCCACGTCCTGCCGTTCCACGCCCTGTCGTACGAGGTCAGGCGGCTGCGCGGACTGCGCTCGACCTGGCTGATCGCGGCCGCCGTGCTGGTAGTGGGCGCGGCGGTGGCCGCCGTGGCGGCGCGGCAGCAGGCCCCTGGCCCGCTGCCGGCGGCGGCCGGGCTGCAGGCGGTCGCCGCCGTCGTCCCGCTGGTGCCGCTGCCGGTCGCCGCCCTGGGCGTCTGCCTGCTCGGCGCGCTCTCCTACGCCCACGAGGTCGGACACCCGGGCCTGCCGGCCTCCCGGGTCGCACTGTCGCGCCGCTTGGCGCTGATCCTCGCCAAGCTGACGGCGATCGGCGGGGCCGGCCTCCTGCTCACCGCCGTCACCGTCCTGGTGAACACCGCGGTGCTGTGGCTCGCCCTGCCCGCCGGCGTGGACGCCGGCGCACTCCTCCCGGGTGCGACCCCCGCTCCGGCCGCACACCAGGAGAGCGTCGCCGCCCCGGCGTGGGCGGCTTCCCCTGCGTGGGGGACCGCCCGGGGCTGGGAGACCGCGCTGGCGGCGGTCGGCCGGCCGTTCGGGGTGTTCGCCGCGGTGGTGGTGCTGGCGGGGTGGGCCGGCCTGGTCGCGACCTCCCTGGTGCGGCAGGCCGCCGCGGGGTTGGTGCTGGTGGCAGCGGTCGCCGTACCGGGGGAGCTGTTCGCCGGCCTGCTGCTGCGCCGGTCCGGGGGCGGGGCGGACGGACTCGGCGGCCCGGCCGTCGTCCAAGGGCTGCAGATCCTTCCCGACCTGCGGCTGCTACGGCCCCTGCCGACGCTGAAGACCCTGCTGCCGTTGCACGACGGGCTGGAGAGGTTGCGCGTCCGCGACGGCCGCGCGGTGGCCGAGGTCCTGCACCTGCCGCTCCCGTTGCTGCTCGCGCTGCTGCTGGTGCCGCCCGCCCTGGGGCTGGCGGCGGCGGTCGCGCTCCAGCTCCGGCGCCGTGAGCTGTGAGCTGTGAGAACGGGCGCCGTGAGCCGCGGGAAGGGGCTCGGCGACGGTCGCCCGTCCGCGGCCGGGCCATGACCGGAACCGGCGTCCGAGCGATCGAAAGAGGACGGTCTGCCTGATAAGAAGTCAATGATCCAGCCGCAGGCGATCACCCTTTCGTGTGCTTTTCACGAGAATCCTCAAGCCGGGTGGGGCGATCGCCGACAAAGGACGTGTGAGTACCCTTGCGCACCCCGCCATGACCACCGCCCGTCCGGCCGACGGCATCGCCGCCGCCGAGATCGACCGCTTCCCCTACGCCGAACGGCCCGTCCCGCCCGCACCCCGCTGGGAGGGTGCCGAGTCCGAGCTCGGCCGGGTCGGCCGCAAGACCACCAGCAGCCGCGGCCGCGGCCTGCACGGCCAGCTGGTCCAGCAGCTCGGCCAGATGATCGTCTCCGGCGACCTCGGCGCCGACCGCCCCCTCGTCCCGGAGGAGATCGGCCAGCGGTTCGAGGTCTCGCGCACCGTCGTCCGCGAATCGCTGCGCGTGCTGGAGGCCAAGGGCCTGGTCAGCGCCCGGCCGAACGTCGGCACCCGGGTCCGCCCGGTCGCCGACTGGAACCTCCTCGACCCGGACATCATCGAGTGGCGCGCCTTCGGCCCGCAGCGCGACGAGCAGCGCCGCGAGCTGTTCGAGCTGCGCTGGGCGATCGAGCCGCTGGCCGCCCGCCTCGCCGCCGGCCACGGCCGGGAGGACGTCCAGCACCGGCTGGTCGAGCTGACCGAGATCATGGCCCACGCCGCCACCCAGGGCGACGGCGTCGGCTACGGCCGGGCCGACGCCGAGCTCCACAACCTGGTGCTGCAGATGGCCGGGAACCGCATGCTGGAGCACCTCTCCGGCATCGTCTCCTGCGCCCTGCAGGTCTCGGGCGGCCCCGGCTCCACCTGCGAGCGTCCCTCGGACGCCGCGATCAGCCTGCACGTCCGCCTGGTCGACGCCCTCGGCACGGGCGACGGCACCGCCGCGGAGACGGCCGTTCGGGCGCTGCTCACCGTCCATCCCGACATCGAGCACGCCGTCCCGGCCCCGCGCGAGCACTGAGCGGAGCGTCCGGACCAGGATCCGAGGCCGCACCCCGCGCCACCCGAAGCCCGCACGGCCGCACCGACCCGCACCACCCGGTGCCCACACGGCCGCACCGAGTCGCACCGCCCCGCAGCACCCCGCAGCACCGATGCCGCACGGCCCTTCCGCCGCCCGAGCCCCGTCCCCCGGGGCGGCCGGAGGGCCGTGTCGCCCGGTGTCGAGGCCGTTCCGCCCGAGGCCGCGGGGGGTCCGCGGCGGTTCCGCCGGTGGTGTGACCCGCGCCACGAACGGGATGCGTAACACTTGAGGGGTGGCAGCGATGTGTACGGAGCGGAAGCAGCTCCGGAATACCACCACCATGTCAGAATGCTGTGTTGGTCTGCGGCGCTGCTGCCGTCCTGCAAACCCAGTCCTCGTCCTCAAGTCCGAGCCGGTCGGAGTCGACCCCGCACGTGATCGTGCGTGATCGTCCCCCGTCCTCTCGTACGGTCGGGTACGGGTTCGAGTCCACTCATCGTCCGAGAGGTTGTTCGTGTCGGCCAGCACATCCCGTTCGCTCCCCCCCGAGATCGCCGAGTCCGCAGCACTGCTCGCGCTCATCGAGCGGGGCAAGGCCCAGGGGCAGATCGCCGGTGACGACGTGCGTCAGGCGTTCGAGGCGGACCAGATCCCGGTCACCAAGTGGAAGAACGTCATGCGCAGCCTCAACCAGGTGCTGATTGAGGAAGGAGTGGACCTCATGGTCAGTGCGGCCGAACCGGCCGGCTCCAAGCGCAAGAGCGTCGCGGCCAAGAGCACCACCAAGCGCACCGCGACCAAGACGGTCACCACTCGGACCCCGGCCGCCCCGGCCAAGCCGCCGGTGCGCATCGCACCGGCCGCCACGCCGGCCGCCCCCGTGGCCGCCCCGGCCGTGGTGGCCGCGGTCGCCGCGGAGACCACGGTGATCGGGTCCGGTTCCGTCGAGGCCGTCGAGGCGAAGACCGCCGCGAAGAAGGCCGCCGCCCCGGCGAAGAAGGCCGCGGCCAAGAAGACCGCCGCGCCCGCCAAGAAGACCGCCGCCAAGAAGACCACCGCCTCCAAGACCGGCAAGGCCGGCGAGGAGGAGGCCCTCGGCGAGGAGGAGCTGCTCGAAGAGGTGGCGCTCCCCGGCGACAAGGCCGAGGGCGAGCCCGAGGAGGAGTCGGAGGGCTTCGTCCTCTCCGACGACGACGAGGACGACGCGCCGGCCCAGCAGGTCGCCGTCGCGGGTGCCACCGCCGACCCGGTCAAGGACTACCTCAAGCAGATCGGCAAGGTCCCGCTGCTCAACGCCGAGCAGGAGGTCGAGCTCGCCAAGCGCATCGAGGCCGGCCTGTTCGCCGAGGACAAGCTGAGCCAGGCCGACAAGCTCGCCCCGAAGCTCAAGCGCGAGCTGGAGATCATCGCCGAGGACGGCCGCCGGGCCAAGAACCACCTGCTGGAGGCCAACCTCCGCCTGGTGGTCTCGCTGGCCAAGCGCTACACCGGCCGCGGCATGCTCTTCCTGGACCTCATCCAGGAGGGCAACCTCGGTCTGATCCGTGCGGTCGAGAAGTTCGACTACACCAAGGGCTACAAGTTCTCGACCTACGCCACGTGGTGGATCCGCCAGGCGATCACCCGCGCCATGGCCGACCAGGCCCGCACCATCCGCATCCCGGTGCACATGGTCGAGGTCATCAACAAGCTGGCCCGCGTCCAGCGCCAGATGCTCCAGGACCTGGGCCGCGAGCCCACCCCGGAGGAGCTGGCGAAGGAACTCGACATGACCCCCGAGAAGGTCATCGAGGTCCAGAAGTACGGCCGCGAGCCGATCTCGCTGCACACCCCGCTCGGCGAGGACGGCGACAGCGAGTTCGGTGACCTGATCGAGGACTCCGAGGCGGTCGTCCCGGCCGACGCGGTCTCCTTCACCCTGCTCCAGGAGCAGCTGCACTCCGTGCTCGACACCCTGTCCGAGCGTGAGGCCGGCGTCGTCTCGATGCGCTTCGGCCTGACGGACGGTCAGCCGAAGACGCTGGACGAGATCGGCAAGGTCTACGGCGTCACCCGTGAGCGCATCCGCCAGATCGAGTCGAAGACCATGTCGAAGCTGCGGCACCCGTCGCGTTCGCAGGTCCTGCGCGACTACCTGGACTGATCCCCGGGGCCACGGCGGCCCGGCGACGAGACAGGCCCGAAGGGCCCGGAGCACCACGCTCCGGGCCCTTCGGCACGCCCGGGCCCCGCTCTCCGTACGGCCGGGGGAGCCGAACCGCCCGGGCGGGGGAGCCGCGCCGCCCGGCAGCACCGCCGGTGTCCCTCGTACGGGTGGCCGCAGGCAAGGTGACGCCACGTTGGGTGACGGCTCGACTACGCTGTGCCGGTTGTCCGTCGTCGAGCCAGCTTGGAGATCCGGTGCCCTCCCTGGACGTCCCCGCCATCCGGCCCCGCCCCCTTGACCTCCGCAGCGACCCCGGACGGACGGCCGCGGCCCGTGCCGGCCGCCGCCGCACCCGCCGGGCGGTGGCGGCGGCGCTGCTGGCCGCGCTCCCCGCCTCGTTGACGGTGCTCGGCGCGGCCGGCCCCGCCGCGGCGCAGCGCCGGATCGTCGGTGGTGCGGCCTCCTCCACCTCCGACCACCCGTGGATGGTCGCCGTCGCCAGCCGCCAGCAGTTCGGCAGCAGCCGCTCCGGGCAGTTCTGCGGCGGCGTGCTGGTCTCGGCCACCAAGGTGGTCACCGCCGCGCACTGCTTCTACGACGAGCGGACGGGCCACCGTGCGGACCGGCCGGGGCTGCAGGCCGTGATCGGCCGTGACGACCTGCGCGACCGGGACGGCCGGGAGGTCACCGTGCGCAACGTGTGGATCGACCCCGGGTACGACTTCACCCGCAACCTGCGGGACGTGGCGGTGCTCACCCTGGCCGAGCCGCAGGCCGGCCGGCCGGTGATCGGCATGGTGGCCCAGGGCGAGACCGGGCCGTACGCCGCGGGCACCGAGGCGCGGGTCTACGGCTGGGGCGACACCCGCGGGAACGGCAGCTACTCGCCGACGCTGCGGTCGGTCGAGGTGCCGGTGGTCTCCGACGAGGTGTGTTCGCGCGCCTACCCCGCGGGTGGGGACAGTCCCTACGACGCGCGGGTCATGGTGTGCGCCGGTGCCGAGCAGGGCGGGCGGGACGCGTGCCAGGGCGACAGCGGCGGACCGCTGGTGGTGGCCGGGCGGCTGGTCGGGCTGGTGTCCTGGGGGACGGGCTGCGCGGAGGCGGCGCACCCGGGGGTCTACACCCGGCTCGCCGCGGTGGCGGACGATGTGCGCTCCGCACTCTGACGGTCACCGTCCGACGCGGTGTCAGTCCGCCTGCGGCCGGTGGCAGTCCGTGCGCGGGCGGTTCCGCTGCGTGGGCGCGCTCTCACGGAACGCGACGCCGGGTGTGCGGGCAGGCGCGTACGAGGGTGCGCAAAAGGGCCGGGCGACAGGCCTTTCGACCTGTCGCCCGGCCCCGTGCCCCGGGTGGACCCGGCTCGCCGATGGAGCGCTGCGGTCAGCGCTCGTCGTCGGAGGCCGTCGAGGGCGTCGTGCCCAGACGACCCGTCTCGTCCTGTATCTCCACAGAGATCTTCTTGAGCTCGGGCTCGAACTTCCGGCCGTGGTGGGCGCAGAAGAGCAGTTCTCCGCCGCTTGCGAGGACGACGCGCAGGTAGGCCTGGGCGCCGCAACGGTCGCAGCGGTCAGCCGCGGTGAGCGGGCTCGCAGGGGTCAGAACAGTAGTCACGTCGCCTCTTCTCTAGCTCGACGAGCTGTCGTACCAGGGTCAACATCCAACCAGGTCGATTTCGTTCCCGCTCGTGGCTTTTCTTCTCTGAGGATTCTGCTTGTTGATGAGGACGTGCCCCGGGGCCCGGCGGTTCATGCGTGCCGATTCCCGTGGCGGCCACCCCTCCTCGAACGCCCGATCGAGGCGATGTCCGAGGTCCGCGTAGCATAATCCTCTGCTGGGTTGGAGCATAAGCCCCGTCCCGAGCACCGGTAGCCTGCATCGCAGCAGCTCCGCCGCCTGCGCCCGGTGCCACGGTCCGCCAGGAACCGTGGTGGCAGGAGGAGATGGCGTCCCGGGGCGCCGGTGCCCGGCCAAGGTCGTGTTCGCGCAGCGCGTACAGGCTGCGACGGGCGCCACACCCCGCCGTCTCGCCCTGTGAGAGCGGGCCGGGGGCAAGGGGGCGCCCGCGCAGACGAGTCAGAGAACTTCATTGAGGAGTGCAACGCCGCATGAGTGCCGAATCAGTGCCGTCCGCCCTGCTGGCCAAAGACGACGGTTCCAACTACACCGCTCGGCACCTGCTCGTCCTCGAGGGCCTGGAGGCCGTCCGCAAGCGGCCGGGCATGTACATCGGGTCCACCGACAGCCGCGGTCTGATGCACTGCCTGTGGGAGATCATCGACAACTCGGTCGACGAGGCCCTCGGCGGCTTCTGCGACCGGATCGAGGTGCTGCTGCACGAGGACGGTTCGGTCGAGGTCCGCGACAACGGCCGCGGCATCCCGGTCGACGTCGAGCCGAAGACCGGCCTGTCCGGCGTCGAGGTCGTCATGACCAAGCTGCACGCCGGCGGCAAGTTCGGCGGCGGCTCCTACGCGGCCTCCGGCGGTCTGCACGGCGTCGGCGCCTCGGTCGTCAACGCGCTCTCCGCCCGCCTGGACGTGGAGGTCGACCGCAGCGGCCACACCCACGCGATCAGCTTCCGCCGCGGCACCCCCGGCCACTTCACCGAGCTCTCCCCGGACGCCCCCTTCGAGGCGGCCGGCGGCCTCACCAAGAAGGGGAGGGCCCCGCGCGGCCGCACCGGCACCCGGATCCGCTACTGGGCCGACCGGCAGATCTTCCTCAAGGACGCCCGGCTCTCCCTGGAGAGCCTGCACGCCCGCGCCCGGCAGACGGCCTTCCTCGTCCCCGGCCTGACGATCGTCGTGCGTGACGAACGGCTGACGGAGAGCGAGGCCGTCGACGAGACGACCTTCCGCTTCGACGGCGGCATCGCCGAGTTCTGCGAGTTCCTCGCCCCCGACAAGCCGATCTGCGACGTGCTGCGGCTGCACGGCGAGGGCAACTTCAAGGAGACCGTGCCCGTCCTGGACGAGCTCGGCCACATGACCCCGACCGAGGTCACCCGTCACCTCGGCGTGGACATCGCGCTGCGCTGGGGCGCCGGCTACGACAGCACGGTGCGCTCCTTCGTCAACATCATCGCCACCCCCAAGGGCGGCACCCACGTCACCGGCTTCGAGCGCTCCCTCGCCAAGACCGTCAACGAGGTGCTGCGCAGCGCCAAGCTGCTGCGCGTCGCCGAGGACGACATCTCCAAGGACGACGCCCTGGAGGGCCTCACCGCGGTGGTCACCGTCCGGCTCGCCGAGCCGCAGTTCGAGGGCCAGACCAAGGAGGTGCTCGGCACCTCGGCGGCCAACCGGATCGTCGCCGCCGTGGTCGCCAAGGAGCTGAAGGCCTTCCTCACCTCCGCCAAGAAGGACGAGAAGCTCCAGGCCCGGGCCGTCCTGGAGAAGGTCGTCGCGGCCGCCCGCACCCGGGTCGCCGCCCGGCAGCACAAGGAGGCGCAGCGCCGGAAGACGGCGCTGGAGACCTCGTCGCTGCCGGCGAAGCTCGCCGACTGCCGCAGCGACGACGTGGACCGCAGCGAGCTGTTCATCGTCGAGGGCGACTCGGCGCTCGGCACCGCCAAGCTGGCGCGCAACTCCGAGTTCCAGGCGCTGCTGCCGATCCGCGGCAAGATCCTGAACGTGCAGAAGGCCTCGGTGGCCGACATGCTCAAGAACGCCGAGTGCGCCTCGATCATCCAGGTCATAGGAGCGGGCTCCGGCCGCACCTTCGACATCGACCAGGCCCGCTACGGCCGGGTCATCTTCATGGCCGACGCCGACGTCGACGGCTCCCACATCCGCTGCCTGCTGCTGACGCTCTTCCAGCGGTACATGCGGCCGATGGTCGAGCAGGGCCGGGTGTTCGCCGCGGTGCCGCCGCTGCACCGGATCGAGCTCACCAACCCCAAGCGCGGCCAGGGCAAGTACCACTACACCTACTCGGACGCCGAACTGCGTCGCACCCTGCTGGAGTTCCAGTCCAAGGGGCTGCGCTGGAAGGACCCGGTGCAGCGGTACAAGGGCCTCGGCGAGATGGACGCGGACCAGCTGGCGGAGACCACCATGGACCCGCGCCACCGCATCCTGCGCCGGATCAACCTCGGCGACCTGGAGGCGGCGGAGAAGACCTTCGACCTGCTGATGGGCAACGACGTGGCCCCGCGCAAGGAGTTCATCGTGGACTCCGCGGCGACCCTGGACCGCTCGCGCATCGACGCCTGAGCCGGCCACCGGCCCGGACCCGGGTCCGCGCCCCGTCGTGCCGGGGGTTCTCCACCCGCGGGTGGAGAACCCCCGGCACGACGTCCTCGCGGATCTCGACCCGCGCTCCGAGGTACGTGGGACGCCCGGTCCGTAGCGTCGGAGAGGTCAGCCGACCTCTCACCGGGAGCCCGCCATGTCGTCCCTCGCCGCCCTCGCCAACGTGCTGGTCGCCCTCGCGGTGGTCGTCCTGGTGGTCACCCGCCAGATGAAGGCGCGCCCGATCGAGACCGGGGGCCGCTTCTGGCTGGTGCCGCTGGTGCTGGCCGTGGTCGCGCTGCGCGACCCGGCGCTGATCGACCGCGACCACCGCGTGGCGGCGGTGGCCGTGCTGGCCGGTTCGCTGCTGACGGTGCTCGCCATGGGCTGCGTCTGGGGGTGGACGGTGCGGCTGTGGCAGGAGGTCGACGGCACCGTCTGGGCGAAGGGCACCCGCGCCACGGTGGCCGCCTGGGTGGGCATGATCGTGCTGAGGATCGGCTGGTACGCCCTCGGCGGCGCACTGCACGTGCACCAGAGCACCGCCGTGCTGCTGCTGTCGCTGGGCGTGCTGCTGCTGGTCCGTGGTGCGGTGCTGAAGCTGCGGGTGGCGCAGACCTTCGACCGGCCCGCCGTCCTCTGACCGTGCGTGAGGAGCCTTGGGTGACCCTGGAGTTCTGGACCGGCTGGCCCGCCGGCAGCGCGTCCCACCGGGAGCCGGCCACCCGGCCCCGGCAGGTGATCACCGCCGGCGGCCGGCTGGTCCTGCTGGCCGTGGTGGTGTGGGGCACCTTCTCCACCGGCCGGTTCACCGGTTGGGCGGCCGTCGTCGCGGGCGGCTGGATGGCGGAGTCGGCCGCGTTGCTGGTCGGCTTCCACCTCGCCTCCCGGGCCCGCCGGCTGTGGCCCGCGCTGGCCTGCGCGGCGGGCCTGCTGGTGATCGCCGCACTGGCGAAGGACGGCGGCGCGGACACCCTGGCCGGGATCCTCTGGGGCGGCCTCGCCGTCCTCGCGCTGGTCCGCCTGCCGCTGGCCGCCGGTGCGGCGGTCACCGGCGCGGCCCTCGTCTCGTACGCGCTGATGAGCGGAGAGGCGCTGGTCGCGGGTCTGACCACGGCCGGCGGGCTCGGCCTGCTCGGCTACCTGCTGCGGCTGGACGCGGAGGCGCGCGGCACCCAGCGGCGGCTGCTCGAACAGGAGCGGGCGGCCCGCGCGGCCGAGGCGGAGAGCGCCGCGCTCGCCGAGCGGGCCCGGATCGCCCGGGAGATCCACGACGTGCTGGCGCACAGCCTCTCCGCGCAGCTCGTCCACCTGGAGGCGGCCCGGTTGATGCTGGACCGCGGTGCGGAGCGCGAGCAGGTCCGCGAGCGGGTGGTGGCGGCCCGCCGGATGGCGCAGGAGGGGCTGGCGGAGACCCGGCAGGCGCTGTCCGCGCTGCGCGGCGAGCTCACCCCGGTCGGTGACTTCCTGGTCGAGCTGACGGACCGTGAGCGGGCCGCGCTGGCGATCGAGGGCGCGCCGCGGCCGCTGCCCGCCGAGGCCGGCCTGGCGGTGCGCCGGGTGGCGCAGGAGGCGGTCACCAACGCCCGCAAGCACGCGCCGGGCAGCCGGGTCGCGGTGCGGCTCGCCTACCTGCCGGACGCCGTCGAGCTGGAGGTGCGCAACTCCCGCCCGGCGCGCGGCGGCGCCCCGCAGGGGCTGGCCGACAGCGGTTCCGGGTACGGTCTGCTGGGGATGCGGGAGCGCGCCGAACTGCTCGGCGGTGAGCTGTCCGCAGGTCCCGAGGACGGAGGTTGGCGGGTGCTGCTGAGGGTGCCGGCGTGAGCGCAGGGCCGGTCACCAGGGTGGTCGTCGCGGACGACCAGACCGTGGTGCGCGAGGGCATCGTGATGCTGTTGGGCCTGCTGCCGGGGATCGAGGTGGTCGGTGCGGCCGCGGACGGCGAGGAGGCGGTGCGCCTGGTCGCCGAACTCGCGCCGGACGTGGTGCTGATGGACCTGCGGATGCCGCGCTGCGACGGCGTCGAGGCGACCCGGCGGATCCGGGCCGGGCACCCCGGCACGGAGGTGGTGGTGCTCACCACGTACGCCGACGACGACTCGCTCTTCCCGGCGCTGCGGGCCGGCGCCCGCGGCTACCTGACGAAGGACGCCGGGGCCGAGGAGATCGCCCGGGCGATCGCGGACGTCCGCTCCGGGGCGGCCGGGCTGTCGCCGCAGGTGCAGCGGCGGCTGCTGGAGAGCCTGTCGGGGCGGCCCCGCGACCCGCGGCCCCCGGAGCCGCAGCAGCTCCCGGAGCCGCAGCGCCCGTCGACGCCGCCCGCGCTGCCGGACGGCCTCACCGCGCGGGAGGCCGAGGTGCTGGCGCTGATCGCGGAGGGGCTCTCCAACGCGGAGATCGCGGCCGAGCTGTTCGTCAGCCCGTCCACGGTGAAGACGCACATCAACAACCTCTTCGCGAAGACCGCGGTGCGGGACCGCGCGCAGGCCGTGGCGTACGCCTATCGGCATGGAATTTCCCGGAGTTCGTGAGGGCGGACCCCGCTCATCAGTTTGGGTGAACGTCCCTGCGTCGATTGGCGCAGCGGCGGACGACGGTCCCATTCTGGTCGGGTCAGCGGCCGGAGGCTTCCGTTCCGGCGCCGTGCCGGACGCCGCGCGCGCGTGCGTCCCCGTCCAGGAGCGTTCGTGGCGCAGCAGCAGAGCTTCGACTGGTGGGCCGACCGGCTGCCGGGCCGGCCCGCAGCCCGGCGGGCCGGGGTCCCGGCGCAGGCCGTCCCGTCCGCGCCCGCCGCGGGCACCCGTGAGGCGTCCGCCACCGCGGCCCCCGTCCCGGGTGCGGCGGACGCCGCCGAGGTGTACCGGGCGGTCCAGTCCAGCGAGGCCTTCGCCCGGATCCGCCGCGACCACCGGGGCTTCGTCCTCCCGGCGACGGCGCTGTTCCTCGGCTGGTACCTGCTCTACCTGGTCGCCCAGGCCGTCGCACCGGAGGTGATGCGCCGTCAGCTGGCCGGTCCGCTGAACGTCGCCTGGGTGCTCGCCCTCGGCCAGTTCGCCTCGACCTTCCTGCTCACCTGGCGGTACGCCCGCAACGCCCGGACCAAGCGCGACCGGGCCGCCCTGGAGCTGCGCTGGGACACCCAGGACCGGCTCCGGTGAGCGCCCGTACCGTCCTCGCCGCGGGCGCCTGGTCGCCCGGCCGCCACGGGCTGGCCGTCGCACTGTTCGCCGTCGTCGTCCTGGTCACCCTGGGCATCACGCTGTGGGCGGGCCGCCGCGGCCGGGCCGCCGAGGACTTCTACGCCGGCGGCCGCGGCTTCAGTCCGCTGCAGAACGGCCTCGCCCTCTCCGGCGACTACCTGTCCGCCGCCTCCTTCCTCGGCGTCACCGGGCTGATCGCGCTGTACGGCTACGACGGCGTGCTGTACAGCATCGGCTTCCTGGTGGCCTGGCTGCTGGTGCTGATGCTGGTCGCCGAACTCGTCCGCAACGCCGGGCGCTACACGCTGGCCGACGTGCTGGCGGTGCGGATGCGCGCCCGGCCCGTCCGGGCCGCCGCGGGCACCGCCGGGCTGGTGGTCTCGCTGCTGTACCTGGTGGCGCAGATGGTCGGCGCGGGCAGCCTGGTGGCGCTGCTGCTCGGCACCGGCGACGGCCCGGCGAAGGCCTGGACGATCGTCGGCGTCGGCGCCCTGATGATCGTCTACGTGACGATCGGCGGGATGCGGGCGACGACCTGGATCCAGATCGTCAAGGCGGTGCTGCTGGTCGCGGGTTCGGTGCTGCTGACCGTCCTGGTGCTGGTCCGCTTCCACGGCGACGTCGCCGAGCTGATGCGGACGGCGGCCGACCGCAGCGGCGCCGGCGCCGCCTACCTGGAGCCCGGCCTGCGCTACGGGGCGAGCCTCACCAGTCGGCTCGACTTCGTCAGCCTGGGCCTCGCCCTGGTGCTCGGCACCGCGGGGCTGCCGCACATCGTCTGCCGGTTCTACACCGTGCCGACGGCGCGGGCCGCCCGGCGTTCCACGATCTGGGCGATCGGCCTGGTCGGCGGCTTCTACCTGATGGCGGTGGTGCTCGGCCTCGGCGCGGCCGCCCTGGTCGGCTCCGCGGAGGTGCGGCGCGCCAACCCGGCGGGGAACACGGCCGTGCCGCTGCTCGCGGCGGAGCTCGGCGGCGGTACGGGCAGCACCCGCGGGGTGGTGTTGTTCGCGCTGATCTCGGCCATCGCGTTCGCCACCATCCTCGCCGTGGTCGCCGGGCTCACCCTGGCCTCGTCGGCGGCCTTCGCGCACGACCTGTACGCCGGGGCGTGGCGGCGCGGCGACGGCCCGCAGGTGACGGAGCGCCAGGAGGTGCTGGCGGCCCGGCTGTCCGCGGTGGCGATCGGCGCGCTGGCGATCGTGCTGAGCCTGTTCGCGCAGCGGCTGAACGTCGCCTTCCTGGTGGGCCTGGCCTTCGCCGTGGCCGCCTCCGCCAACCTGCCGACCCTGCTGTACAGCCTGTTCTGGCGGCGTTTCACCACCCGCGGTGCGGTCTGGGCGGTGTACGGCGGGCTGGTGCCGGCGGTGCTGCTGGTGGTGTTCTCGCCGGTGGTGTCCGGCACGCCCGCGTCCGTCCTGCCGGGCGTGGACTTCCACTTCTTCCCGTTGGAGAACCCGGGCCTGGTGTCGATCCCGCTGGGTTTCCTGGCGGGCTGGATCGGCACGGTGACCGACCGCGAGCCGGCCGACCCGGACCGCTTCGCCGAGATGGAGGTCCGCTCGCTCACCGGCGCCGGGGCGGTCTAGAGCTCCCCCACGGATGCTCCAGGCCTGCCCGCGGCGCCGGTGGCGGTGCGTCAGAGCGTGCAGTTGGTGCTGTGCAGCTCGGGCGCGTCGGCGGGGCCTCCGGTGGCACAGACGATGGTGCGGTAGTCGGTGCGGACGGCCGGGGTGGTCAGCGAGAGCGTCCCGGTGCTGGCGACCAGCGTGGAGCTGGCCACCGTCTCCCAGGGGCGGCCCCATGCGCGCTGGATCCGCACCTCGACGCGGAGCAGCGTGGGCCGGGTACGGTCCGCGGTGTCGAGGCGGGCCGCGCCCACCACGCCCTCGGTGCTCGGCTGCTGCCAGACGCACGGCCGGGTGATCGACGCAGGGCACGCGGGCTGGGGCGCAGCAGCCGCGGTTCCCGAGGTCAGGGTGCTGATCGTTGCCACAGCAGCGGCCAGACCTGCGATACGTGAAATCATGGCACTGTTCTCCTTTGAATCAGAGCCTTGTCGGGTTCTTGTGGCGACTATGTCATGTCCGTGACAGAATCGCCACCGTGAGTGCCCGACAAATGACCGAACGTCAGGCGGCTGCCCTGCCAACGGCGTGGGAAACCGCGTACGCCTCGGCCGGCCGGCCCCGGGACAGACCGCGGGCGGCGCGGCCGCGCCCCGCCGCCCCTCGCCCTACCGCCCGGCGGCGAGCCCGTACTGGTGCTCCGGCCGGCCCGTGTCGCCGTACCGCAGGCTCAACCGCAGCCGCCCGTCCCGGGCCAGCTGCTTCAGGTACCGCTGCGCCGTCGACCGGGACAGGCCGGTGGCGTCCGCGACCTCCTGGGCGGACAGCGGCTGCCCGGCTCCGCGCAGCGCCCCGAGCACCAGATCGGTGGTCGGGGCGGAGTGGCCCTTCGGCAGTGCGGTCGGCGCGGCGGCGCTCCGCAGGGCCGCGAACATCCTGTCGACCTCGTCCTGGCCGGCCTCCCGGGTGGCCGCGCCGGCCAGGGCGTGGCGCAGCTCGGCGTACCCGGTGAGCTTCTCCCGCAGTCCGGCGAAGGTGAACGGCTTCACCAGGTACTGCAGGGCGCCGTGCTGCATCGCGGCGTGCACGGTGGTCACGTCCCGGGCGGCGGTCACCATCATCACGTCGCAGCCGATGCCGCCCTCGCGCAGCCGCCGCACCAGGGCGAGACCGGTCTCGTCCGGCAGGTGGTGGTCGAGCAGCACCAGGTCGACGGGGGAGCGCTCCAGGCTGGCGAGGGCCTCGGCCGCGCTGTGCGCCCGCCCGGTGACCCGGAAGCCGGGCACCTTGGCGACGTACGCCGCGTGCACCTCGGCGACCCGGAAGTCGTCGTCCACCACCAGTACGTCGATCATGCCGTCTCCACCGGGTGCAGGGCCTCGGGCAGTTCCACCGTGAACCGGGCGCCGCCGCGCGGCCCGGTGCCGACCGCCAGCCGGCCGCCGGACCGCTCCACCACCCGGCCCACCAGCGCCAGGCCCAGGCCGCGCGGCCGGTGCGCCGGGGCGTCCTTGCTCGTCCAGCCCTCCTCGAGGACGAGCGTCCGCAGCTCCTCGGGCACGCCGGGGCCGCTGTCCGCGACCTCGACGAGCAGGGTCGCGCCGACCGGCCGCAGCCGCACGTCCACCGCCCCGGGGCCGGCGCCGACCGCGTCCAGGGCGTTGTCGACCAGGTTGCCGACCACCGTCACCAGCGCCCGCGCGTCGACGGCGGCGTCCGGCAGGTGGCTGTCCGCGGTGACGGCGAGCTCCACGCCCCGTTCGGCGGCGACCGCCGCCTTGCCCGCCAGCAGCGCGCCGACGTGCGGGTCCTGCACCTGCTCGGAGATCCGCGCGGTCAGCGCGGAGTGCGACCCGGACTGCTCGGAGATGAACGCCGCGGCCTGTTCGTGCCGGCCGAGCTCCAGCAGGCCGAGCAGGGTGTGCATCCGGTTGGCGTGCTCGTGGTCCTGCGCCCGCAGCGCCTCGGTGAGGCTCCGTGTGTTGTCCAGCTCGCGCACCAGCGATTCGAGTTCGGTGCGGTCGCGGAGCGTGGTGACGGCGCCGCCGTCGGCGGTGGTCATCCGGTTCACCACCAGCACCCGGTCGTCGCGCACCGCGGGCAGGTCGGTGCCGGTGATCCGCCCGGTCAGCACGTCCGCGAGCCGCCCCGGTGGCAGCAGCGCGTCCACCGTCCGCCCGGCGCAGTCCTCCGGCAGCGCCAGCAGCCGCAGCGCCTCGTCGTTGGCCAGCCGGATCCGGCCCGCCCCGTCGAGGGCCACCATGCCCTCGCGGATGCCGTGCAGCATCGCCTCCCGCTCGACGAGCAGCGCGGCGATGTCGGCGACCGCGATGTTGTGGGTGCGGCGCTTGAGCCGGCGGGCGAGCAGCAGCGTCGCGGCCAGACCGGCGGCCAGGCCGGCGCCCGCGCACAGCAGGATGCCGTGCGTCATCGACAGCAGCCGGCGGCGGATCGAGCCGTCGCTGATCCCGACCGAGACCTCGCCGACGATCCTCCCGTCCGCGAGCCGCAACGGCACCTTGCCGCGGGCGGTGCGGCCGAGCGTGCCGTCCTGGATCGCGGTGACCGACTCGCCGCGCAGCGCCGGCTGGGGGTCGGTGGACACCCGCAGTCCGATCCGCGACGGGTCGGTGTGGGACAGCCGGATGCCGTCGGTGTCGGTGATCACCACGAAGCTCGCGCCGGTGGCCAGCCGGATCTGCTCGGCGCCCTGCTGGGCGGTCCGCGAGTCCCGGACGGCGGCCGCCCGGGCGAGCGCGTCGTCGGCGGCGGTGGCCTGCGCGATCGACAGGGCCCGCTGCATCGCGTCCCGGTCGAGCTCCCGGCTGACCGGTGCGAGGAACAGTCCCGCCGTCACCGCGGTGACACCGACCGTGACCACGGTCTGGCTGAGCAGGAGCTGCGCGAAGACCCGGCGTGGCCAGTGCGGACGCCTCACGGCGGGCTCCTTCCGTGCTCGGCGGGGGCGGGGTGGACGGTCACCCTACGTTTCGTCCGTGTTTCGTGCCAGCCCCGCCCAGCCGTTGTAGCGGAAGCAAAAGGAGCAGAACAGCCCTCAACGCGGGAAAGCCGCGTTACGCCCGCAAGCCTCCCGCCGCGGCCGGTGCCGCTCGTAGCGTCCCGGAGCACAGCACCGAGCCGGCGACGACGCCGGCCGAGGAGGTAGGTGGTTCACGTGAGCCCGCACAAGGCCGACGCCGTCCCGGCGATCGAGTTGACCGGGGCGACCAAACGCTTCCGGACGCCGTCCGGCACCCTGCACACCGCCGTCCGGGACCTCGACCTGACCGTCGCCCCCGGCGAGTTCGTCGCCGTCGTCGGCCCCACCGGCTGCGGCAAGTCCACCACCCTGACCCTGGTCAGCGGCCTGGAGGAGCCCACCGAGGGCGAGGTGAAGGTCTACGGCGAGCACGTCGACGGGATCGACCCGAACGTCGGCTTCGTCTTCCAGCAGGACGCCGTCTTCCCATGGCGGACGGTGCTCTCCAACGTCACCGCCGGCCCCCGGTTCCGCGGTGTCGGCGCCGACGAGGCCCGCGAGAAGGCCCGCGACTGGCTCGCCCGGGTCGGCCTCGCCGCCTTCGAGGACCGCTACCCGCACCAGCTGTCCGGCGGCATGCGCAAGCGCGTCGCGCTGGCCCAGACCTTCGTCAACGACCCGAAGATCCTGCTCATGGACGAGCCGTTCTCCGCGCTCGACGTGCAGACCCGGGCCCTGATGTCCGACCAGCTGCTGGAGCTGTGGGCGGGCACCGGCTCCTCGGTCGTCTTCGTCACCCACGACCTCGACGAGGCGATCGCCCTCGCCGACCGGGTCGTCGTGATGACCGCGGGACCGGCCACCGTCAAGGAGGTCTTCACCGTCGACCTGCCGAGGCCGCGCACCGTCGAAGCCGTCCGCCTGGAGCCCCGCTTCGTCGAGCTGTACCGCGAGATCTGGGCCTCCCTCGGCGAGGAAGTCCGCATCACCCGTGAGAGAGGAGCGGGTCGTGCCGCTTGAGACCGCCCCCGCCGCCGCACCCGCGGCCGCCCCCGCCGCCACCCGCAGCCAGGTCCGCGAACGGGCCGCCCGCAACCGCCGCAACGGCGTGTACGCCGCCCGGGCCGGCGTGCTCGTCGCCTTCCTCGGCCTGTGGGAGGTCTGCGCCCGCACCGGTGTGATCGACCCGTTCAACTTCTCCCAGCCGTCGAAGATCTGGGCGCAGATCTGGCAGTGGATCACCCACGGCACCGCCCAGGGCTCGCTCGGCGAGCAGATCGGCTACACCCTGTACGAGGCGCTCAGCGGCTGGGTGATCGGTGTCGTCACCGGCGTCCTGCTGGGCATCGCGCTCGGCCGGATCCGCTTCCTCGCCGACGTGTTCGGGCCCTACATCAAGGTCCTCAACGCGATCCCGCGGATCGTCCTCGCGCCGATCTTCCTGATCTGGTTCGGCCTCGGCCCGGCGTCCAAGGTCGCCTCCGCCGTCGTCCTGGTGTTCTTCCCGGTGTTCTTCAACGCCTTCCAGGGCGCCCGCGAGGTCGACCGCAACCTGGTCGCCAACGCCCGCATCCTCGGCGCCGACAACCGCAAGGTCACCCTGCAGGTCGTCATCCCCGCCGCCACCACCTGGATCTTCACCAGCCTGCACGTCAGCTTCGGCTTCGCCCTGATCGGCGCGATCGTCGGCGAGTACATCGGCGCCACCAAGGGCCTCGGCCTGATGGTCGCCGCCGCCCAGGGCACCTTCAACGCGGCCGGCGTCTACGCCGCGATGACCATCCTCGCCGTGGTCGCCCTGTTCACCGAGGGCCTGCTCACCTTCGCCGAGAAGCGGCTCTTCCGCTGGAAGCCCGCCGACTCCGGCGACGGCCGCTGAGCCGCAGCCCCACCCCCGCAGTTCCCGCAGAACGTCCCTGCATCACGTCCCCCGCAGTAGCTCCCCCCGCAGAAGATTCCCCCCGCGCACCCAGGAAGGCCCCCACCCATGCGCAGAACCGCCGCCGCCCTCGCCGCCGCCCTCCTCCTGCCGCTGGCCGCCTGCGCCAACGACGCCGCCTCCACCTCGCACAACGGCGCCGCCCCGGCCGGCCCCACCGTCGAGGGCCCCAAGGTCAAGATCATGGTCGGCGGCCTCGACAAGGTCATCTACATGCCCGCCATGCTCACCCAGCGGCTCGGCTACTTCGCCGAGGCCGGCGTCAACGTCGAGCTGATGAGCGAGCCCGCCGGCGTCAACGCCACCACCGCCCTCCTCGCCGGTGACGTCCAGGGCGCCGTCGGCTTCTACGACCACACCATCGACCTGCAGGCCAAGGGCAAGAGCGTCGAGTCCGTCGTCCAGTTCTCGCAGGCCCCCGGTGAGGTCGAGGTCGTCTCCGCCAAGCAGGCCGAAGCCATCAAGAGCGGCGCCGACTTCAAGGGCCGCAAGCTCGGCGTCACCAGCATCGGCTCCTCCACCGACTTCCTCACCAAGTACCTCGCCGTCAAGAACGGCGTCGACACCAGCCAGTTCAGCCCGATCGCCGTCGGCGCAGGCCAGACCTTCATCGCCGCGATGCAGCAGGGCTCCATCGACGCCGGCATGACCACCGACCCGACCGTCGCCAACATCGTCTCCAAGAACATCGGCACGGTGCTGTACGACATGCGCACCCCCGAGGGCTCCAAGGCCGCCCTCGGCGGCCTCTACCCCTCGTCCTCGCTGTACATGAACACCGCCTGGGTGAACGGCAACAAGGACACCGTGCAGAAGCTCGCCAACGCCTTCGTCAAGACCCTCAAGTGGATGAACACCCACACCCCCGAGGAGATCGCCGCGAAGATGCCCGCCGACTACGCACAGGGCGGCGCCGAGCAGTACGCGGCCGCCATCAAGGCCACCCTGCCGATGTTCACCGCCGACGGCGTCATGCCCGCCGACGGTCCGAAGACCGTCCTCGCCGTCCTCGGCGCCTTCCACCCCGACGTCAAGGGCAAGGAGGCGAGCATCGACCTCGCCAAGACCTACACCACCGAGTTCGTCAACAAGGCCACCGGCTGACCCGGCCCCGTGACCTGTGACGGCCCCCCGCCCTCCCGGACAGCGGGCGAGGGGCCGTCACAGCCGTTCCACCGGTCCCGCGACCATCCGCGACGGCAGCCCCGCCGCCTTCCCGCAGCTCTCCGGACGCGGCGGCTCCGACACCCCCGCCGTCACCGGCACCCGCCAGCCGCGGCCGTCCACGTGCCGCACCTCCACCGACCAGCCGCCGACCACCGCCGTCTGGCGCACCGTCAGCGCCTCCGCCGCCGTCTCACCCACCGCGAGGCGCACCGCGTGCTCCGCCGCCTGACCCGGACGGTCCCAGCACGACCGGCCCCGCGAGAACTCCGGCACCGTGTGCCCCGCCGCCGTCGACGCCAGCACCTCCTTCGCCGCCGCCCCCGACAGCCGCCCGTACGCGTACCCGAACGGCAGCACCAGCATCGTCGGCGAGAACCGGTGACCGCCCAGGTGCGTCACCTCCCACACCTCGCCCAGGCCGGACGCCGCCAGCTCCGCCGCCAACGGACGCCCCAGCAGCGCACAGCACCGGTCCCGTCGGCCGTTCGTGCAGACCAGCGCGAGGGGACCGCCGTCGTGCTCCACCCCCAGACCCCCGTGCACCCCCGCACCCAGCGCCGCGAAGTCCAGGCCCAGCAGCTCCGCCGGATCCGCCACCGACCAGCGCCGCACCCACGACCGGCCCGGCACCGTGTGCGCCACGACCACCCGGTGCCGGTCCCGGAGCCGGGCGTCCGCATGACGGCCGGGAGAACGCACCAGCGCCACCCGCACCCCCGAACCCGCCGCGGCCGCCTCCAACGCGGCCCCCACCGCGGTCTCCAGATGGCTCTCCACCAGCGCCTTCGCCCCCCACGGCCCGGCCTGCTCCAACAGCAGCCAGGTCGAGGCCGTCGCCGCGGTCGCGGCCAACGGCTCGGACAGTTCCAGCGACAACGTCGCACAGGTGCTCACCCAGGCAAGCCTACCCTCGCCACCCCCGGCAGCCCCGGCGTCGAAGCACCGCCCCGGGCGCCCCGCCGACCGCACCGGCCCCCGCCGCAACGCCGACGGGGGCGCCGCCGAAGCAGCGCCCCCGCCCACGCGGAACCGGCCCTACAGCCGGCTGCCGACCGCCGCGACCTGCGCGGACACCGGCGAACCCGAACCGTCCCGGCGCGGATCCCGCTCCGGCAGCACCACCGGCGAACCGTTCGCCGCAGCCGCCAACGCCGGCACCGCACCCGCCCACGCGAACGCCAACACGTCCTCACCCCGCAGGAAGCGCTGGCAACGGACACCGCCCGTCGCCCGGCCCTTGCGCGGATACACCTCGAACGGCGTCACCTTCCACGTCGTGTGCTCACCGCCCGACAGCGTCCCCGACGCCGCCGCCACCGACAGCACCACCGCGTCCGCACCCGGATCCACCGCCGTGAACGACAGCACCCGGGCCCCCTCCGACAGCTTGATGCCCGCCATGCCGCCGGCCGGACGACCCTGCGGCCGCACCTGACCCGCCGGGTACCGCAGCAACTGCGCGTCCGAGGCGATGAAGACCAGGTCCTCCTCGCCCGTCGCCAGCTCCACCGCACCGACGACCTCGTCACCCTCCTTGAGGGCGATCACCTCGAACTCGTCCTTGTTCGACGGCCACTCCGGCACCACCCGCTTCACCACGCCCTGCGCCGTGCCCAGCGCCAGACCCGGCGAGGACTCGTCCAGGGTCGTCAGCGCCAGCGCCCGCTCCCCGGCCTCCAGCCGCAGGAACTCCGACACCGCCGCACCACCGGCCAGCGACGCCGCACCCCCCGGCGGCAACTGCGGCAGGTCGATCACCGGCAGCCGCAGCACCCGGCCCGCCGTGGTCACCACACCCACGTCCGCCCGCGCCGTCGCAGCCACCGCCGACACGACCACGTCGTGCTTCGCCCGCTGCTCCGACACCTCCACCGACTCGCCGTCCGCCGTCCGCGCCAGCAGACCCGTCGACGACAGCATCACCCGGCACGGATCGTCCGCCACCTCCAGCGGCACCGACAGCGCCGCACTCGGCACCGCCCCCGCCTCCAGCAGCACCGTCCGGCGCGGCGAACCGAACTGCTTCGCCACCGCACCCAGCTCCGACGACACCACGCTGCGCAGCCGCGCGTCCGACTCCAGGATCTCCGTCAGCTCCGCGATCTCCGCCGTCAGCTTCCGCTGCTCGTCCTCCAGCTCCACCCGGTCGAAGCGGGTCAGCCGCCGCAGCGGAGTGTCCAGGATGTACGCCGTCTGCACCTCCGACAGCGAGAAGCGCTCGACCAGCCGCTCCTTCGCCTGCGCCGCGTTGTCGCTCGACCGGATCAGCGCGATCACCTCGTCGATGTCGACCAGCGCCACCAGCAGGCCCTCGACCAGGTGCAGCCGCTCCTGGCGCTTGCGCCGCCGGAAGTCACTGCGCCGACGGACCACCTCGAAGCGGTGGTCGACGTAGACCTCCAGCAGCTCCTTCAGACCCAGCGTCAGAGGCTGCCCGTCCACCAGCGCCACGTTGTTGATGCCGAAGGTCTCCTCCATCGGCGTCAACTTGAACAGCTGCTCCAGCAGCGCCTCCGGCACGAAGCCGTTCTTCACCTCGATCACCAGGCGCAGACCGTTCTCACGGTCCGTCAGGTCCTTGACGTCCGCGATGCCCTGCAGCTTCTTCGCGTTGACCAGGTCCTTGATCTTCGCGATCACCTTCTCCGGCCCGACGCTGTACGGCAGCTCGGTGACCACGATCCCCTTGCGGCGCGCCGTCACGCTCTCGATCGACGTCGTCGCCCGGATCTTGAACGTCCCCCGGCCGTTCGCGTACGCGTCCCGGATCCCCGACAGACCCACGATCCGGCCACCCGTCGGCAGGTCCGGACCGGGCACGAACCGCATCAGCGTGTCCAGGTCCGCGTTCGGGTGCTTGATCAGGTGCCGGGCCGCCGCCACCACCTCGGCCAGGTTGTGCGGCGGCATGTTCGTCGCCATGCCCACCGCGATGCCCGAAGCGCCGTTCACCAGCAGGTTCGGGAACGCCGACGGCAGGACCTGCGGCTCCTGCTCACTGCCGTCGTAGTTCGGACCGAAGTCGACCGTCTCCTCGTGGATCGACTCCACCATCGACATCGACGCCGCCGTCAGCCGCGACTCCGTGTACCGCATCGCCGCCGGCGGGTCGTCGTTGCCCAGCGAACCGAAGTTCCCGTGCCCGTCGATCAACGGCAGCCGCATCGAGAACGGCTGCGCCATCCGCACCACCGAGTCGTAGATCGACGCATCGCCGTGCGGATGCAGCCGACCCATCACCTCGCCCACCAGGCGCGCGCACTTCACGTGCCCGCGCTCCGGCCGCAGACCCATCTCGTTCGCCTGGTACAGGATCCGCCGGTGCACCGGCTTCAGACCGTCCCGCGCGTCGGGCAGCGCCCGCGAGTAGATCACCGAATACGCGTACTCCAGGAACGAGCCCTGCATCTCGTCCACCACGTCGACATCGAGAATCCGCTCCTCGAAGTCACCGGGCGGCGGGGTGGGCGAACTGCGGCGGGCCATCGCGGCGGGGCTCCTTGCGTGTCGGGCTTGCGTCTGTCGAACGGCGGCCGTCCACCGGCCGCCGCGTCGAACCCTACGGGGGCACGGCGCCCCCCATTGTGGACCCTCCCACCCACAGCCACGCCCACCCCCGCCGACCCGGGCCCCGCAGCGCCCGCCCCCGCACCCGGACCGCCCACCGCCGCGACCGACCCCCGCCGCGTCCGCCCCTGGCGAACGCCGCCCCTGCGCGGACACATCCCGGGCCCCCGCGCGTTGCACCACAATGGGGACACGCACACAGCCCCCGACCTGCACAACCACCAGGGAAGGACCCACAGCGCATGGCCCAGCCGGCCCCCGCCTCCCACCGAGGCCTCGCCATCACCGAACACCGCCTGGCCAACGGCCTGCGCGTGGTGCTCTCCGAGGACCACCTCACCCCGGTCACCGCCGTCTGCCTCTGGTACGACGTCGGCTCCCGCCACGAGGTCAAGGGCCGCACCGGCCTCGCCCACCTCTTCGAACACCTGATGTTCCAGGGCAGCCGCAACGTCTCCAACAACGGCCACTTCGAACTGGTCCAGGGCGCCGGCGGCTCCCTCAACGGCACCACCAGCTTCGAGCGCACCAACTACTTCGAGACCATGCCCGCCCACCAGCTCGAACTCGCCCTCTGGCTCGAGGCCGACCGGATGGGCTCCCTGCTCGACGCCCTCGACGACACCTCCATGGAGAACCAGCGCGACGTCGTCAAGAACGAGCGCCGCCAGCGCTACGACAACGTCCCCTACGGCACCGCCTTCGAGAAGCTCACCGCCCTCAGCTTCCCCGACGGCCACCCCTACCACCACACCCCCATCGGCTCCATGGCCGACCTCGACGCCGCCACCCTCGAGGACGCCCGCGCCTTCTTCCGCACCTACTACGCCCCCAACAACGCCGTCCTCTCCATCGTCGGCGACCTCGACCCCGAGCAGACCGTCGCCTGGGTCGAGAAGTACTTCGGCAGCATCCCCGCCCACGACGGCAAGCAGCCCCCGCGCGACGGCACCCTCCCCGACACCATCGGCCGCGAACTGCGCGAACTCGTCGAGGAGGACGTCCCCAGCCGCGCCCTCATGGCCGCCTACCGCCTCCCGCACGACGGCACCCGCGAGGCCGACGCCGCAGACCTCGCCCTCACCATCCTCGGCTCCGGCGAATCCAGCCGCCTCTACAACCGGCTCGTCCGCCGCGACCGCACCGCCGTCACCGCCGGCTTCGGCCTGCTGCGCCTCGCCGGCGCCCCCAGCCTCGGCTGGCTCGACGTCAAGACCAGCGGCGACGCCACCCTCGACGCCGTCGGCACCGCCGTCGACGAGGAACTCGCCCGCTTCGCCGCCGAAGGTCCCACCCCCGAGGAACTCGAGCGCGCCCAGGCCCAGATCGAACGCGAATGGCTCGACCGGCTCACCACCGTCGCCGGCCGCGCCGACGAACTCTGCCGCTACGCCGTCCTCTTCGGCGACCCCAAGCTCCTCAACGAGGCCCTCCCCAAGGTCCTCGACATCACCGCCGAAGAAGTCCGCGCCGTCGCCGCCGCCCGCCTCCACCCCGAGAACCGGGCCGTCCTCGCCTACGAGCCCACCACCACCGGCCCCGACGCCGACGACACCACCGAGCAGGAGACGGCCGCGTGACCAGCCAGATGACCTTCCACCCGCAGCCCACCGCCGGCACCCCCAGCCCCTGGGCGTTCCCGGCACCCCAGCGGCTCACCCTCGGCAACGGCATCACCGTCCTGCACTGCCACCGCCCCGGCCAGCAGCTCGTCGCCGTCGACCTCGTCGTCGACGCCCCCCTCGCGGCCGAACCCACCGGCCTCGACGGCGTCGCCAACATCCTCGCCCGCGCCCTCAACGAAGGCACCGAGCACCACACCGCCGAGGAGTTCGCCGCCGAACTCGAACGCGCCGGCGCCACCCTGGACGCCCACGCCGACCACCCCGCCATCCGCGTCAGCCTGGAAGTCCCCGCCTCCCGCCTGGAGCGCGGCCTCACCCTCCTCGCCGACGCCCTGCGCGCCCCCGCCCTCCCCGAGGACGAGATCGAACGACTCGTCGCCAACCGGCTCGACGAGATCACCCACGAACTCGCCAACCCCGCCCGGCGCGCCGCCAAGGCCCTCTACGCCGCCCTCTTCGACGCCACCGACCGGCTCTCCCGCCCCCGCAGCGGCACCGCCGAGACCGTCCGCACCATCGACCGCGCCGCCGTCCACGCCTTCTACCGGGCCCACGTCCGCCCCGGCACCACCACCGCCGTCGTCGTCGGCGACCTCACCGGAACGGACCTCCCCGCCCTCCTCGACAGCACCCTCGGCACCTGGACGGCCGACCCCGCCGAGCCCTCCGTCCACGCCCCGGTCACCGCCGACGACAAGGGCCGCGTGATCATCGTCGACCGGCCCGGCTCCGTCCAGACCCAGCTCCTCATCGGCCGCATCGGCCCCGACCGCCACGACCCCACCTGGGCCGCCCAGATCCTCGGCACCTACTGCCTCGGCGGCACCCTCACCTCCCGCCTCGACCGCGTCCTGCGCGAGGAGAAGGGCTACACCTACGGCGTCCGCGCCTTCGCCCAGCCGCTGCGCTCCGCCGCCGACGGCTCCGGCCGCGCGTTGCTCGCCATCAGCGGATCCGTCGACACCGCGTCCACCGCGCCGGCCCTCGCCGACACCTGGACGATCCTGCGCACCCTCGCCGCCGAGGGCCTCACCGACGCCGAGCGCGACGAGGCCGTGCAGTTCCTCGTCGGCGTCGCCCCGCTGAAGTACGAGACGGCCGGCTCGGTCGCCGGCACCCTCGCCGACCAGGTCGAGCAGTACCTGCCCGACGACTACCAGGCCGAGGTCTACCGGCAGCTCGCCGAGCTCGGCACCGAGGCCGCCACCGAGGCCGTCGTCGCCGCCTTCCCGCCGGACCGCCTGGTCACCGTGCTGGTCGGCGACGCCTCCGTCATCGGCGACGCCGTCCGCGACCTCGGCATCGGCGAGGTCACCGTCGTCGCCAACTGACGTGCGGCACGCCGGGCCCGGCGGAGCGTCAGCTCCGCCGGGCCCGCGCGTTTATTGCATTGCACCGGGGCCCGGCCGCGTGGGTAGATGGTCCCCGCAGCCGCACCCCGCGGCCGCAGCACACAGCGCGAGAGGAGGCGGTCACCATGCGGGTCGAGCGCGACTACCGATGCTCCCCACGACCGTCCTCCCGACGCACCGCCGCCTGAGCGCGGCCCCACAGCCTTCCCCGAGCCGCACCGGGACTCATCGCGCGGCACCCCCCTACGCTGGAAACAAGCGACCTGTGGAGGTCGAATCACCATGTCGTACACCGAGGTACCCGGCATCCGCGTGCCCATCCGGATGTGGACCGACCCGGCCACCGTCGAGGGCCAGGCCATGCAGCAGCTGCGCAACATCAGCTCGCTCCCGTGGCTGCACGGCCTCGCCGTGATGCCCGACGTGCACCTGGGCAAGGGCGCGACGGTCGGCTCCGTGATCGCCATGAAGGGCGCCGTCTGCCCGGCCGCGGTCGGCGTCGACATCGGCTGCGGAATGACCGCCGTCAAGACCTCGCTCACCGCGAAGGACCTGCCGGACGACCTGTCCCGGCTCCGTTCCAAGATCGAGCAGGCGATCCCGGTCGGCCGCGGCCTGCACACCGACCCGGTCGACCCGGGCAAGCTGCACGACCTCGCCACCGGCGGCTGGGACCGCTTCTGGGACGGCTTCGACGGCATCGCCCCGGAGGTCCGCTGGAAGCGCGAGCGGGCGGCCCAGCAGATGGGTTCGCTCGGGTCGGGGAATCATTTTGTGGAAGTGTGTGTCGATGCGTCCGGTTCGGTGTGGCTGATGCTGCACTCCGGCTCGCGCAACATCGGCAAGGAGCTCGCCGAGCACCACATGGGCGTCGCCCGGTCGCTGCCGCACAACCAGGGCCTGATCGACCGCGACCTCGCGGTGTTCATCGCGGACACCCCGCAGATGAACGCCTACCGCCAGGACCTGTTCTGGGCGCAGGACTACGCCAAGCGCAACCGGGCGATCATGATGGCGCTCTTCCAGGACGTCGTCCGGCGGGAGTTCCCGAAGGCGAAGGTGGCCTTCGACCAGATGATCAGCTGCCACCACAACTACGTGGCGGAGGAGCGGTACGACGGCGTCGACCTGCTGGTCACCCGCAAGGGTGCGATCCGGGCCGGCTCCGGCGACTACGGGATCATCCCGGGTTCGATGGGCACCGGTTCGTACATCGTCCGCGGTCTCGGCAACGACGCCGCGTTCAACTCGGCCTCGCACGGCGCCGGCCGCAAGATGAGCCGCACCGCGGCCAAGAAGCGGTTCACCACGCGCGACCTGGTCGAGCAGACCAAGGGCGTGGAGTGCCGCAAGGACTCCGGCGTCGTCGACGAGATCCCGGGCGCGTACAAGTCCATCGAGAAGGTGATGGACCAGCAGCGCGACCTGGTCGAGGTGGTCGCCCACCTCAAGCAGGTCGTCTGCGTGAAGGGTTGAGCTCGGGCCGGGGTGCGCGGGGGGCGCACCCCGGCCTTTCGAGGTCGAATCCGGTCATGGCGCCGGCCTGCGCCGGGTGGTCCCGGCGGCGGGTCGGTTCGTCGGCGGATCATCCGACGGTGCGGTGGTCCTCACGTCGAAATGTCGGATCGTGGACCCCGGCGGGGTGGTGCGGGCGGCCGGGGACACAATGGCCGCGTGGACTACCAGGGACTTCTGCGGGAATCGATGGAGACCGCGCGCGCGGCGCCGGCGCGCGGGCGCTCGGCGGACTACATCCCGGCGCTGGCGAAGGCCGATCCGGAGGCCTTCGGGATGGCGATCGCGACGGTGGACGGCGGTGTGTTCGGGGCGGGCTCCTGGGAGGAGCCGTTCTCGATCCAGTCGGTGTCCAAGCTGTTCACGCTGGCGCTGGCCCTCGCGGAGGGCGGCGACGGGCTGTGGCGCGGGGTGGGCCGGGAGCCGTCCGGGAACCCGTTCAACTCGCTGGTGCAGCTGGAGACCGAGCAGGGGATCCCGCGCAATCCGTTCATCAACGCGGGCGCCCTGGTGGTGACGGACCGTCTGCTGGAGCTGACGGGCGACGCGGTGGGGACGGTCCGCGAGTTCCTCCGGCGGGAGTCGGGGAACGACGCGGTGGCCACGGACGACACGGTGGCGGCCTCGGAGGCGCGGCACGGCCACCGCAACGCGGCGATGGCGCACTTCATGGCGAGCTACGGCAACCTGCGCAACCCGGTGGACAGCGTGCTGGCGCACTACTACGCGCACTGCGCGATCACGGCGAGCTGCCGGGACCTGGCGCTGGCGGGGCTGTTCCTGGCGCGGCACGGGGTGCGGGTGGACGGTTCGCGACTGCTGACCCGCAGCGAGGCGAAGCGGATCAACGCGGTGATGCTGACCTGCGGGACGTACGACGCGGCGGGGGAGTTCGCCTACCGGGTGGGGCTGCCGGGCAAGAGCGGTGTCGGCGGGGGCGTGCTGGCGGTGCTGCCGGGCCGGGGCGCGGTGTGCGCGTGGAGCCCGGGCCTGGACGCGGCGGGGAACTCGGTGCTGGGGGTGGCGGCGCTGGACGCGCTGACCACGGCGACCGGCTGGTCGGTCTTCTGACGGCACCCGGCAGGGCGAAGGGGTGCACCCGGCGGGAGACCGCCGTGGTGCACCCCTTCCGCGTAGCCGCGGTCAGGCCGCGGGGAGCTCGTCGAGGCCCTCCTGGACGAGCTTGGCGAGGCGGTCGAGGGCCTGGTCGGCGCCGTCGGCCTCGGAGGCCAGGACGACGGTGTCGCCGCCGGCGGCACCGAGGGTGAGCAGGCCGAGCATGGAGCCGGCGTTCACGGGGTTGCCGCCGTCCTTGGCGATGGTGACGGGCACGCCCGTGGAGGTGACGGCGCGGACGAAGATGGAGGCGGGACGGGCGTGGAGGCCTTCGGCCCAACCGACGGTGACGCGGCGCTCTGCCATGGGACGTGCCTTTCGGTGGTGCTGGGTGGAGCCAGTTGTCTAGACCAGTGTCGCACGTCCGTCGCACGTCCGGAACGGTGCGGCACCCCCTCGTTCCCACCTTGGCCCCGCCGGTCCGGCACCGCCGGGCGGCTCGCCGCGGCCCCCGCCGGATAACCTGGCGGTTGTGGACGACTCCGGGACTTCACCGCGCACCGAACCGGCCACCGAGCCGGGCACCGAACCGGCCACCGAGCCGGGCACCGAACCGGCCGACGAGACCGGCTACCCCCAGCACTGGGAGGCCGACGTCCTGCTGCGCGACGGCGGCGCGGCCCGGATCCGGCCGATCACCCCGACCGACGCCGAGCGGCTGGTCGAGTTCTACGAGCAGGTCTCCGAGCAGTCGAAGTACTTCCGCTTCTTCGCCCCGTACCCGCGACTGTCCGACAAGGACGTGCGGCGCTTCACCCACCACGACTACGTGAACCGGGTGGGCCTGGCGGCGGTGGTGCGGGACCGGTTCATCGCCACCGTCCGCTACGACCGGATCGACAGGGACGGCCGCCCCTCCACCACCGGCACCGACGCCGAGGTGGCCTTCCTGGTGCAGGACGCCCACCAGGGCCGCGGCGTCGCCTCGGCGCTGCTGGAGCACATCGCGGCGGTCGCCCAGGAGCGCGGCATCCGCCGGTTCACCGCGGAGGTGCTGCCGGAGAACCGCAAGATGGTGAAGGTCTTCACCGACGCCGGCTACACCCAGCACCGCAGCTTCGCCGACGGCGTGGTGCACCTGGAGTTCGACCTGGAGCCGACGGCGGCCTCGCTGGCGGTGATGCGCGGCCGCGAGCACCGGGCCGAGGCCCGCTCGGTCCAGCGGCTGCTGACGCCGCGGTCGGTGGCGGTGGTCGGGGTGTCGCGCAATCCGCAGTCGGTGGGGCGCGGCCTGCTGCGCAGCCTGGCCGGGTTCCGCGGCGAGCTGTACGCGGTGAACCGGAGCGCGCCGGACGGGACGGTGCTGGACGGGGTGCCGGTGCACCGGTCGCTGCTGGAGATCCCGGGGCCGGTGGACCTGGCGCTGGTGGCGGTGCCGGAGGCGGCCGTCCCGGCGGTGGTGGCGGACTGCGGCGCGCACGGGGTGCAGGGCCTGGTGGTGGTGACGGCCGGGTACGCGGAGACCGGTCCGGAGGGGCGGGACCGGCAGCGGGCGCTGGTGCGGCAGGCGCGGGCGGCGGGGATGCGGGTGGTGGGCCCGAACGCCTTCGGGCTGGTGTCGACGGATCCGGAGCGGCCGCTGAACGCGTCGCTGGCGCCGGTGCTGCCGGCCCGCGGCCCGTTCGGGGTGTTCTGCCAGTCGGGGGCGATCGGGGTGGCGCTGCTGGAGGCGGCGCACCGGCGGGGCCTCGGGGTGTCGTCGTTCGCCTCGGTGGGGAACCGGGCGGACGTGTCGGGCAACGACATGCTGCAGTTCTGGGAGGAGGACGCCGCCACCGAGGTGGTGCTGATGTACATGGAGTCGTTCGGCAATCCGCGGAAGTTCACGCGGATCGCCCGGCGGCTGGCCGCGTCGAAGCCGGTGGTGGTGGTCAAGGGGGCGCGGCACACCGGGAGCCTGCCGCCGGGGCACGCGGTGCAGCCGGCGTCGAGCCGGCTGCGGGACGCGACGGTGGACGCGCTGTTCCGGCAGGCCGGGGTGGTGCGGGTGGAGACGATCACCGACCTGTTCGACACGGGCGAGCTGCTGGCGGGCCAGCCGCTGCCGGCGGGCGACCGGGTGGCGGTGGTGGGGAACTCTGACTCGCTGGGGCTGCTGACGTACGACGCGTGCCTGGGCAGCGGGCTGCGGCCGCGGTCGCCGGTGGACCTGACGACGGCGGCGACGGGGGAGAACTTCCGGATCGCGCTGGGGACGGCGCTGGGCGACCCGGCGGTGGACGCGGTGATCGCGGTGGCGATCCCGCCGATCGGGGTGCACGGCGGCGGGGCGCCGGAGCCGGACGACGAGCCGGAGGTCGCGGCGGCGCTGCTGGACGCGGGGGAGCGGGCCCGGGAACTGGGCAAGCCGCTGCTGCTGACGCACCTGGCGCTGGGGGGTCTGGCGGAGCGGCTGCGGGCGGGCCGGATCCCGTCGTTCCCGGCGCCGGAGCGGGCGGTGCACGCCCTGGCGAACGCGGTGCACTACGCCGAGTGGCGCCGGCGCAGCGCGGAGGCGGAGCGGACGGCGCGGATCCCCGAGCTGGAGGGGATCGACGAGGCGCGGGCGCGGGCGCTGGTGGAGGGGGCGCTGGGCACACGGCTGGCGGTGGCGGCGCGGACGCAGCCGGGCGGGGCCCGGTTCACGCTGCCGGAGGCGGACGCGGAGGCGCTGCTGGGCTGCTACGGGATCGCGGTGCGGCCGGTGCTGCCGGCGCCGGACGAGGAGTCGGCGGTGCGGGCGGCGCGGCGGCTGGGCTATCCGGTGGCGTTGAAGGCGACGGCGGACCACCTGCGGCACCGGCCGGACCTGGGAAGCGTGCGGCTGGACCTGGACGGCGAGGAGGGGCTGCGGCGGGCGCACCGGGAGCTGGACGCGTTGCTGGGCGGGGCGGCGCAGGCGCGGCTGGTGGTGCAGCAGCTGGCGCCGCGCGGGGTGGACACGGTGATCGGGGCGGCGGTGGATCCGGCGGTGGGCGCGATCCTGAGCTTCGGTCTGGCGGGGGCGCCGGCGGAGTTGCTGGGTGATCTGGCGCACCGCCTGGTGCCGGCGACGGACCGGGACGTGGCGGCGCTGATCCGGGAGGTGCGGGCGGCTCCGCTGCTGTTCGGCTGGCGGGGCGCGGATCCGGTGGACACCGGGGCGCTGGAGGAGTTGCTGCTGCGGGTGTCGCGGCTGGTGGACGACCTGCC
Source organism: Kitasatospora sp. NPDC093679 (assembly GCF_040683455.1). Taxonomy (NCBI): domain Bacteria; kingdom Bacillati; phylum Actinomycetota; class Actinomycetes; order Kitasatosporales; family Streptomycetaceae; genus Kitasatospora; species Kitasatospora sp. NPDC093679. The sequence continues at coordinate 11,618 of NZ_JBFBDW010000016.1, read as the reverse complement.
GGAGGTGGCGTCGGTGGATCTGGAGCCGGTGGTGGTGGCGCCGCAGGGGCTGGCGGTGCTGGGGGCGGTGGTGCGGATCGCGCCGCTGCCGGTGCGGACGGATCTGGGTCCGCGGGCGATGAGCAGCCTGTAACCTTGCTTGGCTGCGCCGCTCGGCGGCGCTGACCAGCCCCCCGCAGGGCGGGCCCGGCAAGGCGGGTCCGGAAGCTCGGCGCAGTGCCGCCCGCTTCGTCGGCGGGACATGCCAGGATGGAGACATGGCCAAGACCGGTACCACCACCACGCAGGACCTGCGGTCGGCGATCGAGCGCAGCGGCTACTACCCGGCCCTGGTGTCCGAGGCCGTGGAGTCCGCGGTGGGCCCCGAGCCGATCAGCTCCTACCTGGTGCACCAGGAGACGACGTTCGACGCGAACGAGGTCCGCCGGCACGTGACGGTGCTGGTGCTGACCCCGTCGCGCTTCGTGGTGAGCCACACGGACGAGCAGAACGGCGACGCGGCGACCCCCGTGCCGTACGCGACGACGTCGACCGAGAGCGTCCGGTTGGACCGGATCAATTCGGTGGTGGTGAGCCGCATGGTGGCGAACCCGGAGACGTACACGCCGGGGACGCTGCCGCGCGAGGTGGTGCTCACGATCGGCTGGGGTGCGGTGCAGCGCCTGGACCTGGAGCCGGCGGGTTGTTCGGACCCGAATTGCGACGCGGACCACGGGTACACGGGGTCGGCGACGGCGGACGACCTGTCGCTGCGGGTGTCGGAGGCGGGTGACGGTCCGGAGACGGTGTCGCAGGCGCTGGTGTTCGCGCGGGCGCTGTCCGAGGCGACGATCGCCGACCGGGTCTGAGGCCGCCGTCACGCATGCTCGGTTACGACGCCTTCGAGATCCTCGATCCTTCGGACGCCCCGGCTCCGGCGTACGGCTGCGGTTCGCTGGCGGACCTGCTGCCGGCGGTGGCGGCCGGCCTCGGCGTGCCCGGCTTCGAGAGCGGGCTGCTGCTGGAGCCGGCGGACCGGGTCTGCGTGTTCCTGGTGGACGGCATGGGCTGGGAGCTCGTCCGCCGGCATCCGGAGTACGCGCCGTTCCTGACGTCGCTGTCGGCCGGGGCGAGTCCGATCACGTCGGGGTTCCCGTCGACGACGGCGACCTCGCTGGCCTCGGTGGGGACGGGGCTGACGCCCGGGGTGCACGGCCTGGCCGGGTACACGGTGCGGGTTCCGGGCCGGAACGAGCTGATGAACCAGTTGCGCTGGGTGCCGCCGGTGCCGCCGCGGGAGTGGCAGCCGCACCCGACGGTGTTCGAGCGGGTGTCGCGGGCGGGCGTGGCGACGGCGCAGGTGTCCTCGCCGTTGTTCTCGCAGACGCCGTTGACGCAGGTCGCGCTCTCGGGCGGGACGTTCCTGGGCCGGACGACCGGTGAGGAGCGGATGGACGAGGCGGCGCGCTGGCTGGCGGGGAACGACCGGGCGCTGGTCTACACGTACGTGAGCGAGCTGGACGGGGCGGGCCACCGGTTCGGGGTGGACTCGGACGAGTGGCGGATGACGCTGAACACGGTGGACCGGCTGGTGAAGCGGCTGGCGGAGCAGCTGCCGCCGCGGTCGGCGCTGTACGTGACGGCGGACCACGGCATGATCGACATCGCGCCGGAGGACCGGGTCGACTTCGACGAGGACTGGGAGCTGTCGGCGGGCGTGGCGCTGCTGGGCGGCGAGGGCCGGGCGCGGCACGTGTACGCGGTGCCGGGTGCGGCGGCGGACGTCCACGCGGTCTGGAGCGAGGTGCTGGGCGACCGGATGTGGGTGGCCACCCGGGAGCAGGCGGTCGCGGCCGGCTGGTTCGGTCCCGTGGTGGACGAGCGGGTGCTGCCGCGGATCGGCGACGTGGTGGCGGCGGCGCGGGACGACATCGCGGTGGTCGCCTCGCGGAACGAGCCGGGGGAGTCCTCGATGGTCGGCCTGCACGGGTCGATGACCGCGGTGGAGCAGCTGGTGCCGCTGCTCGACGTCCGTACCTGATGCTGTCCGCACCGCCCGTCCCACGATCGAAAGGCCCTCGTCCCACCCATGGCTGAACTGGTGTTCTTCTCGGGCACGATGGACTGCGGCAAGTCGACGCTGGCGCTGCAGATGGACCACAACCACGCGGCGCGCGGCCGCCAGGGCATCATCTTCACCCGGCACGACCGGGCGGGCGCGGCGACGATCTCCAGCCGGCTGGGGCTGCGCGCGGACGCGGTGGAGGTCGCCGACGACTTCGACTTCCAGGCGCACGTGGTGCACCTGCTGTCGGCGGGCGGCAAGGCGGACTACCTGATCTGCGACGAGGCGCAGTTCTTCTCGGCGGAGCAGATCGACCAGTTGGCCCGGGTGGTCGACGAACTCGGCATCGACGTCTACACCTTCGGCATCACGACGGACTTCCGGACGAAGCTGTTCCCGGGGTCGCAGCGGCTGATCGAGCTGGCGGACCGGGTCGAGGTGCTGCAGGTGGAGGCGCTCTGCTGGTGCGGGGCGCGGGCGACGCACAACGCGCGGACGGTCGGCGGGGTGATGGTCGTCGAGGGCGCGCAGGTGGTGGTCGGCGACGTGGCGGTCTCGGAGGACCAGATCGGCTACGAGGTGCTCTGCCGACGCCACCACCGGCGGCGGTTGACGGCGGCGACCGCCCGGGCGTCGGTGCTCTCCCCCGACGTGCTGCCGTTCGAGGGCTGACGGTCCGTCGGCGGCGGCCCGGTCTTGCCACAATGGCGGACATGACTTCCTCGGGTGTTTCCCCGCTGATCTCCGTCGACGAGCTGGCCGCCGCCCTGGCGGGGCCGACGCCGCCCGTCCTGCTCGACGTCCGCTGGCAGTTGGGCGGCCCGCCCGGCGCGGGCGAGTACGCGGCCGGGCACCTGCCCGGTGCGCACTACCTGGACCTGGACACCGAGCTGGCCGCCCCGCCCGGCCCGGCCGGCCGGCATCCGCTGCCCGACCCGGCGGTGCTGGGCGCGGCGCTGCGCCGGGCCGGGGTGTCGGCCGGCCGGCCGGTGGTGGTGTACGACGCGGGCCCGGCGATGTCGGCGGCGCGGGCGTGGTGGCTGCTGCGCTGGGCGGGGCACGACGGGGTGCGGGTGCTGGACGGCGGTCTGGCGGCGTGGCGGGCGGCGGGGCGGCCCGAGTCGGTGGAGCGCCCGGCCGACGGGGCGGGGGACTTCGTGCCGGTGCCCGGGTCGCTGCCGACGGTGGACGCGGACGGTGCGGCGGAGCTCGCGCGCAAGGGCGTGCTGCTGGACGCCCGGGCTGGGGAGCGGTACCGCGGCGAGGTGGAGCCGATCGACCCGCGGGCGGGCCACGTCCCGGGTGCGGTGTCGGCGCCGACGGCGGAGAACGTGGCGGCGGACGGCACCTTCCGTCCCCGGGCGGAGCTGGCGGCGCGGTTCGCCGCGCTCGGTGCGGACGGCTCGGTGCCGCTCGGCGTGTACTGCGGCTCGGGGGTGACGGCGGCGCACGAGCTGCTGGCGCTGGAGAGCGCGGGCATCACCGGCGCGGTGCTCTACCCGGGCTCGTGGAGCGAGTGGTCCGGCGACCCGGCCCGCCCGGCGGCCACCGGCGACCTTCCGGGCTGAGCACGTCGGGGCGGCCACCCGTGCGGGTGGCCGCCCCGACGTGCTCGTAGTCCTGCTACTCCTGCTTCTTGCGCCGGCTGCCGAAGACGATCTCGTCCCAGCTGGGCACGGTGGCGCGGCGGCCGGGGCGGACGCCGTCGGCCTCGGCCTGCCGGTCGGTGGTGCCGACCAGCCGCTCGCGGTGCGGGGCGACCGCCCGCGGCATGAGGATGTCGGCGTAGGCCGACCCGGCGCCGACGCTGGCCGCGGGGGCGGCCGGCTCCTCGGCCTCCTCCGGCTCCTCGGCGGCGATCACCGGCTCCGGCGCGGGGCCGATCGCGAGGTCGCCGCGGTAGGCGGGCACCACGTCGAGCAGGCTGGTCAGCGAGTCGCGGTTCTCCGCGGACGCCTCCCTGGCCTCGCGGACCTCCCGGCCGGACATGATCCGGTCGGCGGAGGGCCGTTCGATCATCGCGCGGGCCGGCCGCTCCTGGGGGAGCCGGGCGATCCGCGGGATGAACGGGAAGACCGAGTCCTCGTCGCGGTCGACGTTCTCGCCGATCAGGGCGCGTGCCTCGTCGTCGTTCGGCTGGACGAGGCGGCGCGGCGGGTCGTACGTCCAGCTGGCGCGGCGGTGCTCGCCGTCCGCGCGGTAGCTGAGGATGACCTCCCAGGTGCCGTCGTCGCGGCGCCAGGAGTCCCACCGCTCGGTGTCCTTCTCGGCGGCGCGCAGGGTCAGCCGCTCGGCCACGGCCTCGCCGAGCTGCGGGCCGGTGGACTCGCCGTGCCGGCGGATCGCGGTCTTGCGGGCGCGTTCGGCCATGAAGGCGCGCTCGGCCAGCACCGGGCCCTCGAAGCGGCGGACCCGTTCGACGGAGATCCCCGCCGCCTGTGCGACCTCCTCCGCGGAGGCACCGGCTCGTATCCGCGCCTGGATGTCACGGGGCCGCAGGTGGCTCTCGACCTCGATCTCGATCTGGCCGAGGCGCGGCCGGTCGCCGCGGACGGCGGCGCGCAGCCGCTCGTCGATGGGGAGGGTGTACTCCGTGCTGTCGGCAGCCTTGAGCACCAGCCGTGTGCCGTCATTGCTGACGGCCACGACGCGCAGTTCGGGCACGGTTACCTCCCGGGTGGTGCCTGCCGACGTCACCTGCGTCGCTGCTCCCGTACTGAGTGTGGCCTGCCCGCCTGCGACTGGCCACAACCTTGCAGAGTTACCCGGCGTGTCGGGCTTACGCCCGGGCACGCCGCTGTGGCACGGTTGCCTGTTCGCCACGTCGCCGGTCGACGTCGCGCCCGGGCCCCTAGGCCACTGTCAGACGGGCAGTCAACAGGAACGCCGAAGGCTCAGGCCCAACGAACAGTACTCCATTCGTGGCACCCAGCGGGGCGGCTCGCCGCTCAAGTCTCCCCCGATTCACCGGAATCTCAAGAGCGGCCACACCGTTGAGCGCTTCGCGATCGCCGAACGGTGATCATCTTCACATATATCGACCGGGCTGAAGCAGAATTTCGCCCGTTGTGTCCCGTGCCGTGCAGGATCGACAGAATTGTTCGAGTCTCCGGCGCGTGAGCGAGGAAACTGCTGCCGATCCTCCGTCAGTCCCCGAGCACCCGGCGGAGGTAGTCGTTGGCGAACACCCGGCCCGGGTCGACCTTGTCCCGCAGCGCCGTGAAGTCGCCGAAGTGCGGGTACGCACCGGCCAGGTACTCGGCGTCGCGGGTGTGCAGCTTGCCCCAGTGCGGGCGTCCCTGGTGCGCCGTCATGAGCCGCTCCACCTCGGTGAAGTAGCCGCTGTCGGCGGTGCCCCGGTACAGGTGGACGGCGACGTACACGCTGTCGCGGCCGCTCGCGGTGGACAGCCACAGGTCGTCCGCGGGCGCCACCCGGACCTCCACCGGGAAGCTGATCCGCCAGTCGGAGCGTTCCACCAGCGCCTTCAGCTCGCGCAGCACGGTGGTCGCGGCCTCCCGCGGCACCGCGTACTCCATCTCGACGAAGCGGACCTTCCGCGGACTGGTGAACACCTTGTACGCGGTGTCGGTGTAGGTGCGCTCGGACCAGGCCCGGCCGGCGACCTGGGCGATGGTCGGGATCGCGGCGGGGAAGCGGCGGCCGACGCGGCAGACGCCCTCCCACACGGTGTTGGACAGGAAGTCGTCGTCCAGCCAGGCCCGGAATCCCGGCAACGGCGCCGCCGGGCCCGGGCTGCGGTTGTTCCGCTTGGTGGTGCACAGATCGGTGTGCGGGAACCAGTAGAACTCGAAGTGCTCGTTGACCGAGGCCAGGTCGTCGAAGCCGGCGAGCACCTCGTCGAAGCGCATCGGCTTCTCGTGCGCGGTCAGCAGGAAGGCCGGCTCCACGGCGAAGGTCAGTGCGCTGACCACGCCGAGCGCGCCGAGGCCGAGCCGGGCCCCCTGGAAGAGCTCGGGGTCCTCGGTCGGGGAGCAGGTGCGGATGCTGCCGTCGGCGAGGACGATCTCCACCGCGCGGATCTGGGCGGCGAGCGAGCCGGAGTCCCGGCCGGTGCCGTGGGTGCCCGTGCTGGTGGCGCCGGCGACGGTCTGCACCTCGATGTCGCCCATGTTGGTCAGCGACAGCCCGGCCGCGGCGAGCAGCCGGTTGAGCCGGGAGAGCGGCAGTCCGGACTCGACGGTGACCGTGCCGGCCTCGCGGTCCAGCGAGCGGACGGCGGTCAGGGCGTCCGGGCGCACCAGCACGGCGTCGCCGGCCGAGGCGATCGCGGTGAAGGAGTGGCCGGAGCCGACCGCCTTGACCCGCTGCCCCTGCTCGGCGGCCCGTCGCACCGTCTCGGCGATCTCCTCGGCGGAGCCGGGAGCGACCGCCCGGGCGGGCCGGGCGGTCTGGTTGCCGGCCCAGTTGCTCCAGGTGCCGGTGGTGGTGCCGTGGGGCATGCCGAGTGCCTCCTGCTCACGAACTACCAGTGGGTAGGGTGAGCGTAGTCACTCGGATGCCCCCGGTCCATGCCCCGAAGGACCCCGTTCGGGCGCTGCTCACCGGGCCGCGGGGGTGCCCACCGGCTCCGGCTCGGGGGCGGCCAGCCCGCCGCGCAGCCGCGGCAGTCCGGCCAGGGCGGCGACCGCGGCGAGCAGGGCGGCCCCGACGGGCACCCAGTAGGCGGTGGCGGCGCCGGCGGCGTCCACCACCCAGCCCGCCGCCGAGGAGCCGAGCGCGACGCCGATCGCGAGGCCGGTGGTCGTCCAGGTCATCCCCTCGGTGAGCTTCGAGGCCGGGACGAGCCGCTCGACCAGCGCCATCGCGGTGATCATCGTCGGGGAGATCGACAGGCCGGCGACGAACAGCGCCGCCCCGATGCCGACCAGGCCGGCCGTGCCGTGCAGCAGGGAGGCGGCCAGCACCAGCGGCAGCATGCCGACCGCCATCGCGCCGACCCCGCCGAGGAACCGGCCGGCCAGCGACCCCCGCGGCCGGAACGCGCCGAACACCACCCCGGCCAGGCAGGAGCCCAGCGCGTACACGGCGAGCACCAGGCTGGAGGCCGCGGTGTGGCCCTGCTCCTTGGCGAAGGCGACGGTGACCACCTCGACCGCGCCGAAGATCGCGCCGGTGGCGACGAAGGTCAGCACCAGCACCTGCAGCCCGGCGGAGCGGATCGCCGACCCGCCGTGGTGGTGCGCGGCCGGATGGACGGGCGGCTCGGTGGAGCGCTGCGCGCAGAACCACACCACGCCGACCAGCAGGAAGACGGCGGCCAGCGCGACGCCGGCCTCCGGGAAGAGCGAGGTGGCGAGCCCGATGGAGAGGATCGGCCCGACGATGAAGCAGACCTCGTCCATCACCGCCTCGAAGGAGTACGCGGTGTGCAGCCGGTCCGGCCGGTCGCTGTACAGGTGCGCCCAGCGGGCGCGGACCATCGACCCGGTGCTCGGCATGACGCCCATGCCGGCGGCGAAGAGGAAGAGCGTCCAGTCGGGGGCGCCGAGCCGGGCGCTGGCCAGCAGGCCCGCCGCGGAGGCCACGGCCGCGGAGGTGGCCGGCAGCGCGACCCGCCGCTGCCCGTGCCGGTCGACCAGGCGGGACACCTGCGGGCCGAGCACCGCCGCGGCCGCCGCGAGGACGGCAGAGACCGCGCCGGCGATCCCGAACGAGCCGCGGAGCTGGGCGAGCATCGTGACGATGCCGATGCCGGTCATGGAGATCGGCAGCCGCGACACGAAGCCGCTGGAGGAGAAGGCCAGACTGCCGGGGGCGGCGAAGATCTGGCGGTAGCTGGACAGCACTGGTGCTCCGCAGGAGTGGGTAAGGAACGTCGTTCGTATGGACAGCTTACGAACAGCCTGCCGCCGCCCGCGAAGACATTTCCGGCGGACGGGTGGCCCGTCACCGGCCGGACCCCGCCGGGTGGCAGGATCGGAGCCATGTCCGACTCGCGCACCGCCACCGACCACGCCCCCTACGACGCGCTCCTGCTGCTCTCCTTCGGAGGTCCGGAGGGACCGGAGGACGTCGTGCCGTTCCTGGAGAACGTGACCCGCGGCCGGGGCATCCCCAAGGAGCGCCTCGCCGAGGTCGGCAAGCACTACTTCCTGTTCGGCGGGGTCAGCCCGATCAACGAGCAGAACCGCGAGCTCCTGGCCGCGCTGCGCAAGGACTTCGCCGACCACGGCCTCGACCTGCCGGTCTACTGGGGCAACCGGAACTGGGCGCCGTACCTGGCCGACACCCTGAAGGAGATCGCCGCCGACGGCCACCGCCGGGTGCTCACCCTCGCCACCAGCGCCTACGCCGGCTACTCCGGCTGCCGCCAGTACCGCGAGAACCTCGCCGACGCCCTCGCCGGGCTCGCCCGCGACGGCCTGCCCGCGCTGCGCGTCGACAAGCTCCGGCACTTCTACAACCACCCCGGCTTCGTCGGCCCGATGATCGACGCGACCCTCGCCGCCCTCGGCGACCTGCCCGAGGAGGTCCGCGCCGGGGCGCACCTCGTCTTCACCACGCACTCGATCCCGAACGCGGCGGCCGACAGCTCCGGCGCCCCCGACGACCCGGCCCGCGGCACCCCCGGCGGCGCCTACGTCGCCCAGCACCTCGACGTCGCCCGGTTGGTCGCCGAGGCCGTCGCCGCGGTCACCGGCGCCGCCGACCGCCCCTGGGAGCTCGTCTACCAGAGCCGCAGCGGCGCCCCGCACGTCCCGTGGCTGGAGCCGGACGTCTGCGACCGGCTGGAGGAGCTCCACGCCGCCGGCGCGCCCGCCGCCGTGATGGTGCCGATCGGCTTCGTCTCCGACCACATGGAGGTCAAGTACGACCTCGACACCGAGGCCGCCGCCAAGGCCGCCGAACTCGGCCTGCCGGTCGCCCGGGCGGCCACCGTCGGCGCCGACCCGAGGTTCGCCGCCGCGGTGCGCGAACTCGTCCTGGAGCGCGCCGCCGCCGAACGCGGGGTCGCGGTCGACCGCCGCGCCCTCGGCACCCTCGGCCCCAGCCACGACGTCTGCGCCGCGGCCTGCTGCCCCAACCCGCGCGCCCCGCGGCCCGCGGCCGCCGAACAGTGACCCGCACCCCGTACCCGGGAGGACCCCGCGTGACCGGCACCGCGCCCACCGACCCGCAGGCCGCCGCGCTGACGGCCGAACTGCTCGCCGTCGCCGAGGAGGCCGCCCGCGCGGCGGCCGAGCTGCTGCACCGCGGCCGCCCGGCCGACCTCGGCGTGGCCGCCACCAAGAGCAGCCCCGTCGACGTGGTCACCGAGATGGACCTCGCCTCCGAGAAGCTCGTCCAGGAGCTGATCGCCGCCCGCCGCCCCGAGGACGGCTACCTCGGCGAGGAGGGCACCGACCGGCCCGGCCGCAGCGGCGTCCGCTGGGTCGTCGACCCGCTCGACGGCACCGTCAACTACCTGTACGGACTGCCCTCCTGGGGCGTCAGCGTGGCCGCCGAACTGGACGGCGAGGCGATCGTCGGGGTCGTCGCCGTGCCCGCCCGTGGCGAGCTCTTCCGGGCCGTCCGCGGCGGCGGCGCCGACCTCGACGGCCGCCCCCTCGCGGTGCGCCCGGCCCCGCCCTGGGGGCAGGCGCTGGTCGCCACCGGCTTCAACTACGTGCAGGCCGAGCGCGCCCACCAGGCCGAAGTGCTGCTCACCCTGATGCCCGAGGTCCGCGACATCCGCCGGGCCGGCGCCGCCGCCGTCGACCTGTGCGACCTCGCCGCCGGCCGGGTCGACGCGTTCTACGAGCGCGGCCTCAAGCCCTGGGACATGGCGGCCGGCCTGCTGATCGCCCGCGAGGCGGGCGCGCTCGCCGGCGGCCGTCCCGGCCGGCCCGCCGACGGCGACCTCGCGGTGGCCGCCGCCCCCGGCGTCTTCGAACCGCTCCAGGCCCGCCTGGACGCCCTCGGCGCCTGGCACGGCTGACCCGGGGCCCGGACACGGCGAAGGGCCCGCCACCACCCCGCGGGGGGCGGTGGCGGGCCCTCGTGGCCGTCGGACGGAGCCGTACGGCCGGGCGCGCCCGGGCAGTGAATGGGCCCTGGCACGCGGGAGGTGCCAGGGCTCGCTGATTCGAACTGCGATGTGGTGCTGCTGTGGTTCGGTCCTGCGGGGCCCCGCGGGGGCGGGGCGGGTGTCGGTCCTGCGGCCGGGTCAGGCAGCCGACCGGTGCATCTCGTGCACCGGGTCGACGCCGTGCTCGGCAGCCAGCCGGCGCAGGTCCTCCAGCTCGGACTGCTCGACCTCGGCCAGGAACTCGTCCCCGGACTCGAGAGCGCGGTGGAGGTCCTGCTCGGCGTTCTGTATGCGCTGCAGGATTCCGGCGGTGAAGGCGTCCATACGGCCCCCTTGCTGTGTCGGACGGGCACGGGTCCGCGTGCTCCCCGGTCGGTGGACGTGCCACGGGACGCCGCACGATCCGGACGTTGCCGGCCCCGGTGGGCGCGGAGACGGCTCGTCGGCCGCTCCCGATGACGTGACCCCCGATCCGGTGCGGATGAGCACGCGGCGGGTGGGTGCGATCCGCGCACGGCGCGATCGCGTGTGAGCTTGTCCTCCCCAACCGCGGGCCGGGGAAACCTCCCCGCCGCCGGAAAGTTGCCCGTGTCACAGTCCAACCGGAGGGAACGCCTTCGCTCCGCCCCGGCACCCGGCCCCCACCCCGGGGCGTCCTCGCAGGTCAACCTACCGGAAGCGGCCCGCCGCGGCCGGGAACGGCTCGGAATCGGCCGCTTACAGCTGCTTTACCCGCGGACCAGGCAGGATGGAGGCACCGTCGGGGCCGTGCCGCAGGGCGCGGCTCCGTGCCCGGCGCACCACGGCCCGCACGGGCGGACAGCACGGCGGGGCCGATCGGATGAAGGGACAACCACCGTGCGGGTACTCGTCGTCGAGGACGAGCAGCTGCTCGCCGAGGCCGTGGCCACCGGGCTGCGCCGCGAGGCCATGGCCGTCGACGTCGTCTACGACGGGGAGGCGGCCCTGCAGCGGATCGCCGTCAACGACTACGACGTGGTCGTCCTCGACCGCGACCTCCCGCTCGTCCACGGCGACGACGTGTGCCGCCGGGTCGTCGAGCAGGGCCTCGCCACCCGCGTCATCATGCTCACCGCCTCCGGCGACATCAGCGACCGCGTCGAGGGCCTGGAGATCGGCGCCGACGACTACCTCCCCAAGCCGTTCGCCTTCAGCGAACTCGTCGCCCGGGTACGGGCGCTGGGCCGCCGCGCCACCGTCCCGCTGCCGCCGGTCCTGGAGCGCGCCGGCATCAGCCTCGACCCCGGCCGCCGCGAGGTGCTCCGCGACGGCAAGCCCGTCCAGCTCGCCCCCAAGGAGTTCGCCGTCCTGGAGGTGCTGATGCGCGCCGGCGGCGCCGTCGTCTCCGCCGAACAGCTCCTGGAGAAGGCCTGGGACGAGCACACCGACCCGTTCACCAACGTCGTCCGCGTCACCGTGATGACCCTGCGCCGCAAGCTCGGCGACCCGGCCGTGATCGTCACCGTGCCCGGCTCCGGCTACCGCATCTGACCCGGCGCGGGCGGGCCGCACCGGCCCGCC
>NZ_JBFBDW010000015.1:112429-154125 GCF_040683455.1 Kitasatospora sp. NPDC093679 | reverse complement strand
CCGTCGCGGAGAAGGTCCTCGCCGCGCAGGGCCCGGGCGCCTGGCCGGTGTGCTCGGTCAAGGCCGGCCTGGCCAAGTAACACCCGCCTGCCGCAGGCAGTCTTCGGCGGCCGGACCGGCGACCCCGGATCCGGCCCCCCGCACCCCCGCACGGCCCGCTCCCCGCACCCGGGAAGCGGGCCGTCGCCATACCCGGACACGGCCGCGGGCCGTCAGCCGTGGCGGCCGGCGAGGACGGGACCGAGCTGCGTCCGGGAGCGGATGCCGAGGACGGCGAAGACGTTCCGCAGGTGGTGTTCCACCGTGCGGGGGCTCAGCGACAGCTGCCCGGCGATCTCGTTGTTGGTGGCGCCCTCGGCGGCCTGCCGCGCGAGGTGCGTCTGCCGGGCGGTGAGGGCGGTCAGGTCGCGGCCGCGGGTGGAGCCGTTGTCGGCCGGACCGTCCGGTGCGGCGCCGACGGCCCGCAGTCACCCCGGGCCTCCTCCGCCCACGGCCGGGCCCCGCACCGCTCGAAGCCGTCCAGCGCCTTCTGCAGGTGGTGCCGGGCCCGCCCGGGGCGGTTTCGTTCACGAGCGCCGCCGCGGCGGAGTCGGGCAGCGGGCCGAGTACGAGGTGCGGCAGCCCGGCGAGGTGGTCGGCCGGGGCGGGCGGGCCGCTCGCGTCCGGCCGGTCGGGTGCGGTGCCGTGGTGGGTGTCGGCCGTGAGCAGCAGGGCGGCCGGGCAGTGCGGGCCGAGGCGGCGGGGGGGCAGGCCGAGAACGGTGCGGGAGGTGGCGTCCCCGTGCTGGACGTCGTCGACGACGAGCAGCAGGGGACGGTGGCGGGCCGCCGCGCCCAGCAGGTCGAGCAGGCATCGGGCACGGTCGGCGGCGCCACCAACACCCTGGTCGCCTGCCGGACCCGCATCGGCTTCCTGACCGACCTGTCGGTGCCGGCGCAGGTGCGCGGATTCGTCTCGGCCTGACCCTTGCGCAGCACGTCCCGCCCCTCCGGGTGCCGCGGCGCCGGCCACGGCACCCGGAGGGGTGCGCCGCGCCGTCCGGGTGCCGGGCGGCGCGGCGGGTACAAGGGAGTGATGCGCGATCTGTGGACCAGGACCAGGAGTGCCGCCCGCCGGTGGATCAAGGACCCGACCGTCGCCCTGTACCTGCGGGCGACGGTCGCCGCCACGCTCTCCTACGCCGTCGCCGTGCAGCTCAGTGCCGAGCCGGCCCCGCTCACCGCGCCGCTGACGGCCCTGCTGGTCGTCCAGGTCACCGTGTACTCGACCCTCAAGACGAGCATCCGCCGGGTCAACTCGGTCATCGTCGGCGTGCTCATCGCGATCGGCTTCAGCGCGGTGGTCGGCCTCTCCTGGTGGAGCCTCGGGCTGATCATCCTGGCCTCGCTGGTGGTCGGGCACTTCGTCCGGGTCGACGAGTTCGTCAACGAGGTCGCGATCAGCGCCATGCTGGTGCTCGGCGTCACCCGCCTCGCCTCGCAGGCCTGGGACCGCGTCCTGGAGACCCTGATCGGCGCCGGGGTCGGCCTCGCCTTCAACTTCGTCTTCGCACCGCCCGTCTGGGTCGACACCGCGGGCGAGTCCATCGAGGACCTCGCCCGCCGGGCCCGTCAGCTGCTGCTGGAGATCGCCGAGGAGCTCGGCGGTCCGGCGCCGGTCGAGCAGGCGGCCGCCCGGCTGCACGAGGCCCGCCGGCTGGACCAGGCGATCGCCGACGTGGACGCCGCGCTGCGTCAGGCCGAAGACAGCCTGCGGCTCAATCCGAGGGTCAGCGAGGGACTGCTCTCGCGCATCGTGCTGCGCACCGGCCTGGACACGCTGGAGATCTGCGTGGTCGTCATCCGGGTGCTCACCCGCTCGCTCACCGACCTGGCCAAGCGCCGCAACGGCGACGAGCGGCTCTTCCCCTCCGACGTCACCATTTCGCTGGGCGAGCTGCTGGAGCACGTCGGCGGCGCCCTGGTGAGCTTCGCCGTGCTGGTCACCACCCAGGTCAGCCGCAGCGCCGAGGAGGCCGAGGACCGCCTCACCGCCGAGCTCGCCGCCGCCTGGGCCGTCCGCGAGAACGTGGCGCACCAGCTGCTGCGCCACGTCCAGGAGGACCCGGAGGCCTGGCAGCTCTACGGGTCGGTGCTCGCCGAGATCGACCGGATGCTCGACGAGCTCGCCCTGGAGCACCGCTCGCGCCGTCTGATGGAGGAGCTCGACCGGGCGTCGATGGCCAACGCCGAACGGATGGACCGGCTCGGCCGGTTCGCGGGGCTGCGCCGCCTCGCCCGCGGCGAGCGCCGCCGGACGGCCGGCCGGAAGACCTGAACCGGCGCCCGAGGGGTCGGGCCGCGCGCCTTGAGGAGTTCTTAGGGTTCCGTTGAACCTCCGCTCAGCCACGCCTTCTTGACAGGTATAGACCAGTTTGGTTGAGTCCTCGTCAACCCCGCAACGGTGGCCCGGCACCCCTCTTCCGACGGTGTCCGCAGGCCCGCGTGCGCGGTCCCCTCCGTCCTCGATCCCGTGCGGCCCCCACCGCACCAAGGGGTGATCACGTGTCAGTGAAGCACCGTCTTCCGGCCAAGCGCCGGTTCATCGCGGCCGCCGCCGCGGGCGCGGCCGCGATAGGCCTCGCCGTCCTGATTCCCACGTCCGCCTCGGCCGGCACCTGTGCCTCGGCGTGGAACTCCTCCTCCGTCTACACCGGGGGCATGTCCGCCTCCTACAACGGCCACAACTGGACCGCCAAGTGGTGGACCCAGAACGAGACCCCCGGCGGCGCCTCCGGCGTCTGGGCCGACAACGGCGTGTGCGGCGGCGGTGGCGGCTCCACCCCGACCCCGACCGGCGGCGGCAGCTGCGACTACCCGGCCTGGGTGGCCGGCCGCACCTACACCACCGGCACGGTCGTCAAGTACTCCAACGGCAACCTGTACCGGGCCACCCACGACAACCCGGGCTACGACCCGACGATCTCCACCTGGTACTGGGAGCCGTACAACTGCTCCGGCGGCGGCAGCACGCCGACCCCGACCCAGACCTCGAACCCGGGCGGATTCCCGGTCAGCGAGGCGCAGTTCAACCAGATGTTCCCGAACCGGAACTCCTTCTACACCTACGCGGGCCTCAAGGCCGCACTGAGCGCCTACCCGGCGTTCGCCAACACCGGCAGCGACACGGTGAAGAAGCAGGAGGCCGCGGCCTTCCTCGCCAACGTCAGCCACGAGACCGGCGGCCTGGTGTACGTGGTCGAGCAGAACACCGCCAACTACCCGCACTACTGCGACTCCTCGCAGCCGTACGGCTGCCCGGCCGGCCAGGCCGCGTACTACGGCCGCGGCCCGATCCAGCTCAGCTGGAACTTCAACTACAAGGCGGCCGGCGACGCCCTCGGCATCGACCTGCTGCACAACCCCAACCTGGTGCAGACCGACTCCTCCGTCGCCTGGAAGACCGGCCTCTGGTACTGGAACACCCAGTCCGGCCCCGGCACTATGACGCCGCACAACGCGATGGTGAACGGCGCCGGCTTCGGCGAGACCATCCGCAGCATCAACGGCAGCCTGGAGTGCAACGGCGGCAACCCGGCCCAGGTGCAGAGCCGGATCAACGCCTACCAGAGCTTCACCCAGATCCTCGGCACCGTCCCGGGCAACAACCTGAGCTGCTGATCCACATGCGCACGTGACACGGGCGGGGCCGTACGGCCCCGCCCGTGTCACGTGCGTTCGTGCGTCCGTACGGACCGGCTCAGGCGCGGGCGTGGCGGACGTCGATGTTGCCCCAGCGGGTCCGGGCCCGGACCTCGACGGTGTCCTCGGCCTCCTCCGGCGGCGTCGCGTCGGAGAGCGAGTTGCGGACCTGCCCGCGCTCGGAGCTGACGTCCAGCCAGGCTGCGGTGCCCTTGCGGATACCGACCTCGATGGCGCCGTAGGCCGTCTCCAACTGGACGGCGCCGCTCGCGACCTCGGCGACCCGCAGGGTGCCGTGGGCGGTGGTGGCGGTGACCGGGCCCTCGGCCCGTGCGATGTCGATGTCGCCGTTGGCGCCGCTCACCCGCAGCTCGCCGAAGGCGGCGCCGACGGTCGTGCTCCCGTGCGAGTTCTTCAGCACGGCCGGTCCCTCGACCGTCCCGACGCGCACGCTGCCGGAGCTGGTGGTGATCTCGGCGGCGCCCTCGACCCGGTCGACGGTGATCGAGCCGTGCGAGGCGGTCAGCCTGAGCGGCCCGGTGGTGTCCAGGCGGACGTCGCCGGCGGAGGTCTTGACGCGGACCTCGCCGAGCCGGCCCTCGCCGAGCACCTGGGTCCAGGAGCCGGTCACGTCGACGTCCGAGCCGGCGGGCAGTTCGACCGTCACGTCGACGGCGCCGGTGGGCCCGATCAGTGCGCGCTGCTTCGTCCTGACGGTCAGGACGCCGCCGGCGAAGGTCACCTCGGCCTGCTCGGCGGCCCGCACGTCCCGGTCCTTCTTCGGGTCGAGGGGCAGCACCTCGACGACCGTCTCGGGGCGGTCGCCCGCGGTCAGCCGAACGGAGCCGGCGGCCACGTGGGCGTGGGCGGAAATCGGTTCGGGAGTGTCGTACGAAGGCATGGCTGTCCCGTCCTCCTGGCTCGTCAGGACGTCCCCGCTGATGGGACGCGGTCTGGGTGAAGTGGTGCGGGTGGGTGCTGCGGGGCGGTGCGGGGGTGGGGGCGGTGCGGGGGTGGGGTGCTGCGGTCAGCGCACCCAGCCCGTGAAGCTCTGGCCGACGCTGCGGGTCCGCTCCGCCGTGCGCGGCGGCGTGCCGCCGTCGAGCGCGGCCGAGACGGCCCGGACGAGCCAGGCGTTGACCGACAGGCCCTGGCGGGCCGCGGCCTCCTCGGCGCGCGCCTTGAGGTGGGCCGGCAGGCGCAGGTTGACCCGGGCGGTGCCGCCCTCGTCGCCGTCGGCGGGCGGCTGCGCCGCGAGCGGTTCGACGGGCGCGGCGGCGGGCTGCGCGGGGCCGCTGCCGGCGGGCGGCAGCGTCACCACGAAGTCCGGGTCCAGTCCGCGCAGCCGTACGTCGACCGAGCCGGGGGCGAGCTCGCGGGTGATCTCGTCCATCGCGGCGGAGAGCACGTTGAGCATCGTCAGGCGGGTCGCCGACTCCAGGGGGGCGGTGAGCCGCTCGGCCAGCTCGCGGGCCTGGTCGCCGCCGGCCTCGGCGGCCACCGCGAGTTCGCGCCGCAGGGAGTCGACATACGGAGTGAGATCCATGACGCCATAGTGGCACCATCGTGGTGCCATGCGCAAGTCCTCCTGGCGTCACCTGCGCGGTTGGTCGGCGTTCGACCATCCTGACCTGCGGGAACAAGGGTGGCGCGAGCCTGGCCGCGGTGGTGTCGCACGATGGTCGCGCCGCTTTCGTGGTGCCAGCATGGCGTCATATGGTGCCATCCGGCGTCACGTGCGAAGCGTCGACCCGGATGTGGTGAGCTGGAGGGGCTGCCCGGCGCGGACCGGACGGTCGTCGCCCCGCCGGGAGGCCCGCGTGAAGCCGCGCACCGTGACCGCAATCGCCCTGCTGCCCGTCCTCGGCGCGGCCCTCGCCGGCTGCGGCTCGTCCGCCCCGGCCGCCACCGCCACCGCCACCGCCACCGGCTCCGGCCCCGTGGCCTCGGGCAGCACGGCCGCCACCACGGTCGCAGACCGGCTGAACACGCCGTGGGGCGTCGCCCGGCTGCCGGACGGCGCCCTGCTGGTCGGCTCCCGGGACACCGGGCGGATCCTGCGCATCGACCCGAGGACCGGTGCGCGCACCGACGTCGGGAGCGTCCCCGGTGTGGACGCCTTCGTCGAGGGCGGACTGCTCGGCCTGGCCCTCGGCCCGAACGGCCGGCTGTACGCCTACTACACGGCCGCCGACGACAACCGGATCGTCAGCTTCGCCTACGACCCCGCGCGGCCGGCCGGCGCGCAGCTGACCGACCCCGCAGCCGTGCTCGCCGGCATCCCCAAGGGCGACAACCACGACGGCGGCCGGATCGCCTTCGGCCCCGACGGCCTGCTCTACGTCGGCACCGGCGAGACCGGACGCTCCCAACTCGCCCAGGACCGCGACTCCCCGGGCGGCAAGATCCTGCGGATCACCCCCGACGGCGCACCCGCGCCCGGCAACCCCTTCCCCGGCTCCCCGGTGTACTCGCTCGGCCACCGCAACGTGCAGGGGCTCGCCTGGGACGCGCAGGGACACCTGTGGGCCTCCGAGTTCGGCCAGAACACCTGGGACGAACTCAACCTGATCGAGCCCGGCGCCAACTACGGCTGGCCGGTCGTCGAGGGCAGGGCCGGCCGGTCCGGGTACACCGACCCGGTCGTCCAGTGGCGGCCGGCCGACGCCTCGCCGAGCGGCATCGCCTACGCCGACGGTGCGATCTGGGCGGCCGGGCTGCGCGGCCAGCGCCTGTGGCGGATCCCGGTGAACGGCGACGGCACGGCGGGCACCCCCGCCGCCGTCCTCGACCACACCGACGGGCGGCTGCGGACGGTGGTCGCCGAGCCGGACGGCACGCTGCTCGTCACCACCAGCAACACCGACGGCCGGGGCGACCCGCGCCCGGGCGACGACCGGATCCTGCGGTACCGCCCGAGCTGACGCCGGTGCGCCCCGTCGCGGGCGCTGCGCCGGTCGCTCCGCCGCGGGACCATCGAGTGGGGGCCGCTGCGGGGAGGTGCCGCATGGAGGAACCGGCCACCCGGGTCGCGCACCTGCCGGGCGGGCCGGCCCTGCCGTACGCCGAGCAGGGCGATCCCGCCGGGACGCCGGTCGTCCTGGTGCACGCCGTCGGCGACTCCTGGCGCGCCTTCGGGCCGCTGATGGCCCGGCTGCCCGCGGCGCTGCACGTGTTCGCACCGAGCCAGCGCGGGCACGGCGGCGCCGACTGCCCGCCGGCGGGCTACCGGCCCGCGGACTTCGCGGCCGACCTCGCCGCCTTCCTCGACCTGCTGGGCATCGACCGGCCCGTGCTCGTCGGTGCGTCCAGTGCGGGTTTCACCGTCCGCCGGTACGCCGCCGAGCACCCGGAGCGGGTCCGCGGGCTGGTCCTCCTCGGGACGCCCGCGCTGCTGGCCGACAGACCGGAGGCCGTCGCCGTCCGGGACGCCGTCTCCCGGATGACCGAGCCGCCGGACCCGGCCGCCGTCCGCACGATGGTGGAGTCGGTCGTCGCCCGGCCGCTGCCGCCGGACTTCGCCGACCTGATGGTGCGGGAGGGCCTGCGGGTGCCGGCCCGGGTGTGGCGGGACACCGTCGACGGGCTGTTCGGCGAGACCGGGCTCGACGGCCTGGAGCGGATCACCGTGCCCGCCCTGCTGATCCGGGGCGACCGGGACGGGATCCTGCCGCGGGCCGACCAGGAGCGGCTGGCGGCCGCCCTGCCGCGCTCCGAGCTCCTCGTCCACGAGGGCTCGGGCCACGTCGTCCAGTGGGACGACCCCGGGCGCACCGCCGCCGACCTCGCCGAGTTCGTCGCGACCCGCTGCGGTGGTGGCGGCGGCGGCGGTCAGGACGCGGCGTAGCGGAACCAGTCGAAGTCGGCCCGGGTGGCCGTCGGGTGCGGCGCGGTGGCGTACAGACCGAGGTGGCAGCCGGTGAACCCGCCCGCGTGCCGGCTGCTGAGGATGCGGCCGTCCACCGTGCCGAGCTCGACGGCCGGGCCGTCGGCGGGCCCGCAGTGGAAGGCGTACTGCTGGCCGCGGGCGACCGCGCCCAGCACCAGCGGGCCCGCGGCGAGCGGCAGTTCGGCCCGGACGGTGTCCCGCCCGCCGTCCCGGACGGTCAGCCGGGCGACCCGGCCGCCCGCGCCGTCGCCGTCCACCAGCAGCCGGACGTGGTGGTCCGGGTCGTAGTACGCCACCAGGCCCGCCTGCTCGCCGGGTGCGGCCGGTGCGAAGTCGAGCGCCGCTTCGGCGGTGAAGTCGGCGTGCTGCTGGCGGCGGCCGACGAAGCTCGGCGTCACCCGTTCGGCGAGGGTCTGCGGCAGCGGTCGCAGCCGCAGGTGGCCGGGGCGTTCGTCCAGGCTGTGGAAGGCCGCCCGCGGGGTCCGCAACAGGCTCCAGTGCGGGCCCAGTTCCGGCGTGTCGAAGTGGTCGACCGGGCCGGGCTCCGGCCAGGGGTGCGGCGGCAGCGCGATCCGGGTGGACTCCTCCAGTCGGCCGCTGCCGGGGTTGACCACCGGCCAGCCGTCCTCCCAGACGACCCGCGCGACGAAGGTCTCCCGGCCGAGGTTGGCGTGCCCGCCGCCGCCGTACGGCCGGGAGGCGAGCAGCAGCGCGTACCAGTCGCCGGCCGGGGTGCGGACGAGGTCGGCGTGCCCGGCGCCGGTGACGGGGTGGCCGAGCCCGAGGTGGCGGTGGGTCAGCACCGGGTTGCGGGGGTTGTTCCGGTACGGCCCGGTGAGCCGGCGGCTGCGGGCGACGGTGACGGCGTGGTCGTGCTCGGTGCCGCCCTCGGCGAGCACCAGCACGTAGTGGTCCTCGTGCCGGTACAGGTGCGGGCCCTCGGCCCAGCGGGCGTCGACCAGGGCGCCGCGGAAGAGCACGTGCTCCTCGCCGGTGAGCACGCCCCGGTCGAGGTCGATGCCGCGCAGCCAGATCTCCGTCCGGCCCTCCTCGTCGGTCGGGCGGGTGCCGAGCAGGTGGGCGGAGCCGTCGTCGTCGAAGAAGAGCGACGGGTCGAAGCCGGGCGCCCCGGGCAGCCAGACCGGGTCCGACCAGGCGCCGGCCGGGTCGTCGGCGGTGAGCAGGAAG
This sequence comes from Kitasatospora sp. NPDC093679, assembly GCF_040683455.1. Taxonomy (NCBI): domain Bacteria; kingdom Bacillati; phylum Actinomycetota; class Actinomycetes; order Kitasatosporales; family Streptomycetaceae; genus Kitasatospora; species Kitasatospora sp. NPDC093679. The sequence continues at coordinate 145,368 of NZ_JBFBDW010000015.1, read as the reverse complement.
GTGCCGTCCTGCTGCAGCCCGTCGACCAGGGTGCACACCAGGTGGAAGCGGCCGCGGGCGTGGTGCAGCGAGGCGGCGTAGAGGCCGCCGGAGGGACGGACGCCGTCCAGGGCGAGTTGCCCCGGGCGGTCCACGGCGTGCCCGATCGGCCGCCAGTGCGCCAAGTCCCGGCTGTGGAACAGCGGGAGGCCCGGGAAGTACTCGAAGGAGGAGGTGACCAGGTAGTAGTCCTCGCCGACCCGGCAGACCGACGGGTCGGGGTGGAAGCCGGGCAGGACGGGGTTGCGGGCGTCCTGGTGGCGCGGTGCGGCCCGGTCCCCGGGTGCGGACATGGGTGCCTCCGAGAGTTCGGGCGGACGGCGGACGGTGTCATGGGGTCATGGGGTCATGGGGTCATGGGGTCGAAAAGTTTCGGAAATGTTTCCGATCAGGCCGGTCCGACCGTACGGCGGCGGTTTCGCCGCAGTCAAGGCCCGCCGGGGCGGGACGGCCGGTCCCGGACAAAGCGCCGCCGGCGCTGGCCGAGCGTACGTTGGAGGTGCGGTCCGCTCGGCCCCGCCGCCCCGGTAGCAGGAGGTGCCCGATGGCCAACCCGGAGAACGGCAGTCCGGAGAACGGCGGCGGGGAGTTCGACCCCACGAAGGCCGAGGCGTTCGCCGGCCGGATGGTCGACGTCCTCAACGGCGCCGCCCTCGCCCTGATGACCAGCGTCGGCCACCAAGCCGGCCTGTTCGACGCCATGGCCGGCTCCCCGCCCGCCACCAGCCCCGACCTGGCCGCCCGCACCACGCTCGACGAGCGCTACGTCCGCGAATGGCTCGGCGGCATGGTCGTCGGCGGCATCGTCGAGTACGACCCGGCCGACGGCACCTACCGGCTGCCGCCCGAACACGCCGCCTCGCTGACCGCGGCCGCCGGCCCCGACAACCTGGCCGGCATCATGCAGTACGTCGGACTGATGGGCGAGGTCGAACAGCAGGTCGTCGGCGCGTTCCGGCACGGCGGCGGCGTCCCCTACTCCGCCTACCCCCGCTTCCAGGCGCTGCAGGCCGAGGAGAGCGCCCGGGTCTACGACCTGGCCCTGGTGGACACCATCGTGCCCCTCGTCCCCGGCCTGACGGACCGCCTGCGGGCCGGCATCGACGCGCTCGACGTCGGCACCGGCCAGGGCCACGCGCCCGTGGTCCTCGCCGCGGCCTTCCCCGAGAGCCGCTTCCACGGCCTCGACCAGTCGGAGGAGGGCATCGCCGTCGGCCGCTCCCAGGCCGAACGCCGCGGCCTGGCCAACGTGACCCTCGCCGTCGGCGACTCCACCGGGATCGCCGGCACGTACGACCTGATCACCGCTTTCGACGTCATCCACGACCTCGCCGAACCGGCGGCCACCCTCGCCGCGATCGCCGCCGCACTGCGCCCCGGCGGCACCTTCCTGATGGGTGACATCGCCGCGTCCAGCCGGCTGGAGGAGAACGTCGGGCACCCCTTCGGCCCGGCGCTCTACTGCTTCTCCGTCTTCTACTGCATGACCACCTCGCTCAGCACCGGCGGCGCCGGACTCGGCACCGTGTGGGGCGAGCAGACGGCCCGCCGGATGCTCGCCGAGGCCGGATTCGGCGAGGTCGAGGTGCGGTCGGTCGAGGGCGACCCGCTGAACGTCTACTACGTGGCCCGCAAGGACTGACGGCCCGTCGGGTCTGGCCCGACTCCCCCGTGTGGCGGCGCGCCGCGCGGGCAGACGCCTCCCCGGGGCCGGCCGCCGCGGCGGCCCGACCTGCCCGACGCACCGTCAGCCGCCCGGAGGAGGGCCACCGATGAACCCGACCGTCCCGCAGCACCTCTCCGTCGCCGAACTCGCCGCCGAAGCCGCCGAACTGCTCCGCGTCGCCGCCGACGCCCCGCACCGCGGCGGCGGCCCCGGCCTGCTGCACACCGCCGAGGCCGCCGAGGCCGTCGGCGCGCTCGCCGGCCTCACCGCCCGGCTGCCCGAGCTCCTCGACCGGCTCGAAGCCTTCCTCAGCAGCGAACAGGCCGCCGGCCGGATCGCCCCCGACCCGGCGGGCGCCGACGCGTACGACGCCATCCGCACCGCCCGGGACGCCCGCGAGCAGCTCTACGAGGCCAGCCGCACGGCCGCCCTGCTCGCCGAGTCCATGGCCGCCGCCGCCGGCACCCTCGCCCCGCTCGGCGGCCCCCGGACCGCCGGCGGCCCCACCCTCCCGCACGCCTGACCGGCGGGTCGCGCGCTGCCGTGCCCGGCCGCTCCCCACGGTGCCGGCTCCGCGCTGCTGTCGCCGACACGCGGGCGCCCCGGGCAGGCGGACGATGCCCGGCCCTCGGCCCCGGGTCGCAGCCGTTCTCCGGGCGGGCCCGTCGCGGGCGGCGCCTGTCCGCCCTCCCGTCGACGCACCGCGCGCTGCCGTGCCCGCCCTTGCCGACGCATGGGCCCGGTGCGCCCTCCGTCGTCAACCCCCGTCCACGGAGCGTGCCGGGCGGCGGGCAGAATGGCCTGATGAGCGGGGACGGAGACACCACGACCGCAGGACACGAACCGAGACCGCCGCTGACGCCGGCGCTGAGCGGTGCCGAACTGCTGCGCTGGTACTGGACGCTCGAAGAACTCACCGCACTGGCGCGGGAGACGGGCGTCCGCCGGGGCGGCGGCAAGCCGGCCCTGACCGCCCGGCTGGCCGCCGCGCTGGACGGCGGGCCGCTGCCGGACGCGCCGCCGCCGCGCCCGGCCCGGACGGCACGGCAGCTCGCCGCGCCGGTCGACGGCGACACCGTGATCCCCGCCGGCCAGCGCTGCAGCCAGGTGCTGCGCGCCTGGTTCACCGCGCGGATCGGGCCGTCCTTCCACTTCGACGCGCACATGCGCGCCTTCGTGGCGGAGAACGCCGGCCGCACCCTGGCCGACGGCGTCGGCCACTGGTACGCGACCCGGGCCGAGGCGGCCGAGCCGCAGGAGGTCGGCGCCCAGTTCGAGTTCAACCGCTTCCAGCGGAGCTGGCACGCCGAGCACCCCGCCGGCACCCGTGCCGAGGCGCTGGACGCCTGGCGGGCCCACCGCTCCCGCCCCCGCGACGCCGCGGCCCACTGAACGGACGTCAGGGAACGGGCGGGGAGGTCCAGTCGGCCGCCACGTGACCGAGCCGGACCCGCTGGGGGTGGTCGCCGACCGGTGTCGAGGCGATCTTCCGGCCGGTGGCGAAGTCGATCGCGGTGATCCGGTCGGCCCCGCTCTCGGAGATCACGCAGGAGGCGCCGTCCCCGCTGACCGTCGCCCAGTACGGCTTCGAGGCGGCGACCAGCGGGCCCTCCTTCAGGGTGGCGCGGTCGACGACCGTGGCGTAGTCGTCCATCGTCCCGGCGACGCACAGATGCGCGCCGTCGGGGCTCATGGCCAGCCCGTGGTGCCGCGAGTCGTTGACCCAGGTGGTGCGGTCCGGGTTCGTCGCCGGGTTCCCGGGCAGGTCGGCGACCCGGGTGATCCGGTCGGCGGCGACGTCGTACTCCAGCACGCCGTTGAAGAACGACACCTGGAAGTAGAGCATCGAGCCGTCGGGGCTGAACGCCACCGGGCGGACGGCGTCCGAGAGGTCCTGGCGGCCGATCGCGTCCAGCCGCTGCCGCATGTCGATCACCTTCACCTGGCGGAAGGTCTGCGCGTCGACCACGGTGATCCGCCGGTCGCCCTTCGTCCAGTCGAGCCACGGCGCGTCGAGGGCGGTGGTGACCTCGCCGATCGCCATGTTCCAGATCCGGGTGCCGCCGTCGGTGAAGACGTTCTCGTGCGGCTTGTCGCCGGTGGCGAAGGAGCCGAGTTGCCGGCCCGTGCGGATGTCCAGCACGTGCACGGTGTTGGCGGTGGAGGCGGAGACCGCCACCCGGGTGCCGTCCGGCGAGACCGCCATGTGGTCCGAGCGGTAACCCGACACCGGGAAGCGCCAGTTGATCCGTCCGGTGGCCAGGTCGACGGAGACCACGTCGGCGAAGCTCGGCCGGGAGACCACCACGGCCGAGCCGTCCGGCGTCGAGTACATGTCGTCGACGAACTGGTCGTGCCCCTCGCCCGGGCCGAGCCGCACCCCGAGGAAGTACGCCAGCTTCACCGGGTTGAGGTAGATCTCGGCGAGCCGCTGCGCCTTGTCCGGTACGACGTCGATCCGGCCGATCCGGGCGAGTGCGCCGGTGGACTCCACCACGTCCGCGGTGCCGTCCCAGTTGTTGCCGACGAAGAGCACCTCGCGCAGTCCGTCCGCCCGGGCCATGGCCGCGGTCGGCAGCGGGGTGGCGCCGGCGCCGGCCGCCCCGGTGGTCAGGGCGAGCGCGGCGCCGGTGGCGAGCAGGGCGCGGCGCAGTCCGGCGCGGCGCGGTGCGGCGCGGCGCGCGGGGCGGGCGGGGGAGCGGTGGGCGGGTCGGGGCATCGTCGTTCCTTCCGGGTGGTGGTCCAGGGAGGATCTGAAAACGAGCACATTCAGATTTGCTACTTGAAAGTAACGACGGGTGGGTGTCCCGACAAGACGGCGGGCGCGGGAAAATGAGGGACCGTCGACAACGGGGGGTGCGGTGACAGGCAGGCTGAGGCAGCCGACCGGGCGGTACGCGGGCCGGTCCGCGGAGGACCGGCAGGCCGAGCGCCGGCGGCGGTTCCTGGCCGCGGCGCTGCAGCTCTTCGGCGACGCGCCGGGCTACCGCTCCACCACGGTCGCCGCGCTGTGCGAGGCGGCCGGGCTGTCGAGCCGTCAGTTCTACGAGGAGTTCCGCACCCTGGAGGACGTGCTGGCCGAGCTGCACCTCCAGGTCAACGACTGGGCCGAACAGGCCGCACTGGCGGCCCTCGCCGAGGCCGGGGGGCTACCGGTCGCCGAACGCGCCGCGGCCGTCTTCGGCGCCTACGCGGCGCACGTCACCGGCGACCGGCGCCGGCTGCGGATCACCTTCGTGGAGATCATCGGTGTCAGTCCGCGCCTGGAGCAGCAGCGGCTGGCCCGCCGCTCCCGCTGGGTGGACCTGCTGTGCGCGGAGGCCGCGGCGGCCGTGGCCCGCGGCGAGGCGGTGCCGCGCGACTACCGGGTCGCCGCCGCCGCGTTCATCGGCGGGGTGAACGGCCTGCTGCACGACTGGGCCGAGGGCTGGGTGGAGGCCACCCTCGACGAGGTCGTCGCCGAACTGGTCCGGATCCTGCTGGGCATCCTGGACGCGCCGCCGGCGACGCCGTCGGCGGCCGGCTGACCGCCACGGCGCCGGGCCTGCCGTCGAGGTGTGGCGGGCCTCAGCCGTGTGCGGCCGCGTGCTTGGCCAGTTCGAGCAGGGTCTCCAGGTCGTGTGCGGCCTCCGCCGCGCACAGCGCGGTGGGCGGGGCCGGGCCGGCACCTCCCCGGGCGGCCGGCCCGGTGCACCGCCCACCGGCGGGCGAGCCCCCGAGCGCCCGCTGGCGGGCACCTCCGCCGGTTCCGCCGCAGCGTCCCGCCGGGGAGTCCCGCCGGAGCGTCGCTACCGGCGGACCGGAGGGGCGACGTCCACCGCCTCCGCGGTGCCCCGGCAGCCGCATCCGCCGCCCCCGCATCCCCCGGAGCCGCATCCGCGGGCGGCCCGGCGGCGGCCCGGCCACCACGCCGCGCCCGCACCCGCGGCGAGCGCGGCGGCCACCGCGGGGAGCCAGCCGACCACCGCACCCGCGCCGGTGCCGACCGCGCCGGCGGAGATCAGGGCGGGCAGCAGACAGCAGGCCGCGCAGGTCAGACCGGCCAGGCCCGACAGGACCTTGGCGGAACGCGGGGTCCGGTCAACAACAGGGTCGGTCACGGCGCTTCTCCTCGGCGAGATCGGTGAACGGGATCGGGCAGCAGGCGCTGCCCGCACAGGCGATCAGGTCGTTGCAGCCCGCGTCGACGGCGGCGACCAGCGCCCCGCGGATGACCGTCAGGTCGGCGATCCTGGCGTCTACCTCGGCGAGCTTGGCCGCGGCACGCTCCTGCAGGCCTGGCACCGGACGGCCGTGCCGGTGGCGGCCGGCCTCCAGCAGGTCGGCGACCTCGTCCAGGGTGAAGCCGAGCCGCTGCGCCGCCTTGATCACCCGAAGGACCGTCACCGCCTCCTCGCCGTACAGGCGGTGGCCGCCCGGCGAGCGGTCGGGCTCGGCGAGCAGGCCCCGGCGTTCGTAGTAGCGCAGCGTCTGCACGTTCACCCCGGCCGCCTCGGCGACCTGCCCGGAGCGCAGGCCCTCGTTCACCGCGGCCTCCCGGCGGAGCGCGCCCGCGTCTCGAGGGCGTCCAGCACGGCCGCGTGCGCGCCGTCCACCGCGACGTCCAGCAGCACGGCGTCCGGTCGGACGGTGACCGTGAACGCGAAGAACGAGCAGCAGCCGCGCTCGCGTTCGGCCAGGTCACGCACCGACTGCTCGGTGCCGGCGTCGAGTTCCAGCCGCAGCCGGAGCAGCCCGGGCCGCGACAGCCCGTTCAGGCGGTCCGCGAACAGGCCGTCCCACTCCGCCACCCGGAGCGGCCGCTCCTCGGTGGGCAGCGTGCACGACGCCGACACCCACTCCCCGTCGCCCATCGCGCCCACTCCCGTCGCCAGGTCCCCGGGCGGGGACGTCTTCGACGGTAAACCCGTACCCGGGTACCGGATGCAAGCGCCGACCGCCGCCCGCACCGGCGCGCCGCCTTCGCTGCTCAGAGTGACAAATGGTCGCTCATTGTCGGTCAATTGGGACATTTCAACCACTCTGAGCTCACCGTTTGTGATCGACATGGCCGGGTAGGCGGGCCAGAGTCTTCGTCGGACGGATCCTCGATGCCCGACGGATCGACGACGGGGACAACCACCTCCGTAGGACACACCATGAAGAACGCCAAGCTTGCCGCAGCCGTCAGCGCGGGCTACCTCCTCGGGCGCTTCCACAAGGCCCGGTGGGCGATGGCCCTCGCCGGAGCGGTTGCGGGAAAACGCCTGACCACTGATCCCGCAGCGCTGCTCGGCGGCCTGCTCGAGTCGTCGCCCCAGCTCCGGCAGCTGGCCGGCAGCGTCCGCGGCGAACTCGCCGACGCCGGACGCAAGGCGGCGGTCGCCGCGGCCGGCAACCGCGTCAACGCGCTGACCGACTCGCTCCAGCGCCGGACGGAGTCCCTGCGTTCCGGTTCCTCCGGCGACTCCGGTGACGAAGCGGACCACGAGGAACCCGAGGACGAGTACGAGGAGGAACCGGAGGACGAGGAGCCGCAGCACGACGAGCCGGACGAGGACGCCTCGGACGAGGACACGTCGGACGACGAGGACACGTCGGACGACGAGGACACGTCGGACGACGAGGACACGTCGGACGAGGACGACCAGGCCGAGGAGGGCAAGCCCGCCCGGTCGCGCCGCACGGCCAAGGCATCCACGGGCCGGGCCACCCGCAGCACGGCCGCGCGGGCGACCTCCGCAACCTCCGAGGGCGGCCGGACCGCGCGCGGGACGGCACGCAAGACCGCCTCCGCCGCCAAGTCGACCAGGCCCGCCGCCAAGAAGACCGCCTCCGCGGCCCGCGGCGCCGCGAAGAAGACCGCCTCCCGGGCGAGCGGCACGGCCAAGAAGGCGACCGCCTCGAAGAGCACCGCGCCGAAGAGCGCGGCCACGAAGACGGCGAAGAAGGCCACCGGTACGGCCCGTAAGACGGCGCGCAGCACCACAGCACGGAAGCGAGCGTGATGGCGATGGCCGGCACCTCCACGGACCGCGACGGCGGCGGCATCGGTGCGCTGCTCGACGAGCTGCCCACCGACCGCCTCAAGGACCAGGCCCGCGAATTCGCCACCGCACTGGGCGAACGCGCGATGGTCAAGGCCGGTGACAAGATCGGCGACGTCACCGACCGGCTGCTCGACTACGTCGAACACGGACCGGTCGAGAAGATCGGCGAGAAGCTCGGCGGGGACGGCGGCGGTGTGTCGCCGATGAAGATGATGTTCGCCGCGGGAGCCTCCGGCGTGAAGCAGCTCGTCTCCAACAAGCTCACCGGCGGGGGCAAGGGCAAGGGGAAGGGCGGAGGCAAGAAGCTCAAGCTGACCAACATCGTCGAGGACGTCGAGGTCGGCGTGCCCGTCCGTGTCGCCTACAACCAGTGGACGCAGTTCCAGGACTTCCCGAAGTTCACCAAGCGGGTGGAGTCGGCCAACCAGGAGTCGGAGCAGAAGGTCTCCTGGAAGGCGGGGATCTTCCTCTCCCACCGCACCTGGGAGTCCACCATCGTCGAACAGGTCCCCGACGAGACCATCGTCTGGCGCTCCAAGGGCAACAAGGGCCATGTCGACGGCACCGTCACCTTCCACGAACTCGCGCCCAACCTCACCAAGATCCTGATGGTGCTCGAGTACCACCCACAGGGCCTGTTCGAGCGCACCGGCAACATCTGGCGCGCCCAGGGCCGCCGTGCCCGCCTGGAGCTCAAGCACTTCCGCCGGCACGTCATGACGCACACGATCCTCGACCCGGACTCGGTCGAGGGCTGGCGCGGCGAGATCCGCGACAGCAAGGTGGTCAAGTCCCACGAGGACGCCCTCAAGGAGGAGGAAGAGGCCGAAGGCCGCGAGGACGAGGAGGCCCCGGAGGACGACCGGGACGCCGAGCAGGACGAGTACGAGGACGAGGAGCCCCCGGAGGGCGAGGAGGGCGACGAACCGGAGGGGTCCGAGGACGAGTACGACGACGAGGAGGAGGACGAGGACGAGGGGGACGAACCGGAGGAGTCCTACGACGAAGAGGACGAGGACGAGGAACCGTACGAGGACGAGCCCGAGGACGAGTCCGACGCCGAGCAGGACCGCGGCGAGGACTCCTACGAGGACGAGCCCGAGGACGAGCCCGAGGACGAGGAGTACGACGAGGACTCCTATGACGAGGAGGAGCCCGAGGAGGAGGAGCCCGAGGAGGACGAGGAGCCCGCTCCGCGGTCCCGCCGCAGGGTCCCCGCGGGGAGCAGGTGATCCACCGTGTCCGCCGGCGCCATGCAGACCGGCCGCCATCTCGACCGCCCCCCGGCGGGCGGCCTGCCCGACGTCCTGGACCTGATCCTGGACAAGGGCCTGGTCATCGACGTCTACGTCCGCGTCTCCCTGGTGGGCATCGAACTGCTGACGGTCGACGCCCGGATCGTCGCCGCCAGCGTCGACACCTATCTGCGCTTCGCCGAGGCGGTGAACCGGCTCGACCTGGCGGACGGCCGCAGCCCGGGCCCGTCCGAGCTGGTGAACGGCGTGCACGACGACGACGGGGCTCGCGACCGGTCCGCCGGTGCGCCGGAGGGCGCGCAGGAGCAGGACGGTCAGCGGGAGCGGCAGCACGAGGAGCGGCCGCGCCGCCACACCCGCCCCGCCGCTCACCGGAGGGAGCAGGCACGATGACCGCCCGGGCCGGCACCGGCAACGGCGGGGGCGGCGTCCCCGCCCGGGCCTGCTACGTCTACGGCATCGTGCCCGCCGGCACCCGGACGCCCGACGACCTGCGGGGCGTCACCGATCCGCCGGCGCGGATCGGTGTGGTCGGCCGCGGCCGGGTGGCCGCCGTCGTCAGCGAGGTGCCGGTGGACCGGCCGCTCGGCACCGCCGCCGACCTGCGCGCCCACGCCGGCGTGCTGGACACCCTGGCCGCGCGGCACACCGCCGTCCTGCCGATCCGCTTCGGCGCGGTCGTCCGCGACAGCCACGCGGTCGAGGAGGACCTGCTCGCGCCCTACGAGGAGGAGTTCCACGCCGCACTGGAGGAACTGGCGGGGCACGCCCAGTTCACCGTCCACTGCGACTACCAGGAGGAGGAACTCCTGCGCGACATCGTCGCCGACCGGGCGGATATCGCCCGGCTCCGCGAGGACGTCGCCACCCAGGGCGAGGCTGCCGGCCGCTACCTCCGCGTCCGGCTGGGCGAGCTGATCGCCGACGAGATCGCCGCCCGCCGGGACGAGGACGCCACCGTCCTCGCGGACAGCCTCGCCCGGCACGCCACCGCCGTCGCGCCCGCCCGCTCCGGCGTGGTCGAACAGCGCTTCAGCGCGGCCTTCCTGGTCCGGGAGACCGAACGGACGGCGTTCGAGCAGGCCGCCGAGGGACTGGCCCGGCGGTGGGCCGGCCGACTGCGGGTCCGTCTGCTCGGCCCGCTGGCGCCCTACGACTTCGCCGCCGCCTTCGCGGAGGCGGCGGAAGGGATCGGGTAGCGATGCGACACCTGTCCGCACCGGCGGCCCCGCCGCTCGCCGCCCGCGGGGAGTTCCCCGGCCGGGCGGCCCACCGCACCGGCGCGGCCGGGGCGGCGGGACACCCGCGTCGCGCCGGATCCGCCAGGCACCGGGAGGTGTGAGCCGTGCCAGTCCGCAGATCCCGCCCCACCGAGGGCGACGAGCCGGAACGACCGATCGAGCGCCGTTCCCGCCGGACATCCCCGGCCGACCCGCCGCGCACCGCCCGCCGCCGGGCCGCGGAAGACCCTCCGGACAACCCGGAGGACCGTCCGGTGCGTCGCCGCAAGCCCGTGGGGACGTCGGATTCGGGTTCGGGTGCGGATGAGCACCGGGTCGAGTCGGTCGACGGCCGTGCCCGCCGCGCGCCGCAGGAGGAGACCTCCCGGTCCGCCCCGGCGTCGGACGAGCCGGAGGAGCGTCCCGTGCGCCGCCGGGGCGGTGGCACGGCCGGTCCCCGGGGCGCGGGCGAGGAGCCCCGGCGCCGCCCGGCGGGTGGGAAGCTGACGGCCCGTCGGGCCGCGGCCGTGGCCGCCGACGACGTCGACGACCTCACCGGCCGGGCACCGGAGGGCATCACCTCGATCGACCGCACCGAGGACGGCTGGCGGATCGGTGTCGAGGTACTGGAGTCCCGCCGCGTCCCCGACTCCGCCGACATCCTGGCCGTCTACCTGGTCGCCCTCGACGACGACGGCGACCTCGTCTCCTACCGCCGCGAACGCCGCTACTACCGGGGCAGGCCCGAGGAGGACCCGTCATGACCCAGCCGACCGTCCGGCCCGGCGACCGGTTCCTCGCCGCGCAGTCCCGCGGGGCGGGCGCCCAAGGCGCCAACCTCGCCGACCTGTTGGAGCGCGTCCTGGACAAGGGCATCGTGATCGCGGGTGACATCCGGGTGAACCTGCTCGACATCGAACTGCTCACGATCAAGATCCGTCTGCTGGTCGCCTCCGTCGACCGCGCCCGGGAGATGGGCATCGACTGGTGGGAGCACGACCCTTCGCTCTCCTCCGGCAAGCGCGACCTCGCCCTGGAGAACCGCCGGCTGCGCGAACGCATCGGCGAACTCGAGGCGGGCCGCACCGGCCGGCGCACCATCAGCCGGGCCGACGACCGGGCCGACAGCCGGGCCGACGACCGGGACGCCGAACCGGAGGACGACGAGGCGCCGCCCGTCCGGCGCCGCCGCACCGGAGGTGCATCATGACCACCCCGGACCTCACCTGGCTCTACGCGGTGGTCCGCGAGGTCGAGGACGGAACGCTCGCCGGCCTCACCGGGGTGGCGGGCGAGCCGTTGCGCGTGCTCACCGCCCCGGGGCTCGTCCTGGTGGTCGGCTCGGTGCCGCGCGGCGACTTCGACGAGCAGGCCCTGCAGCGCCGCCTGGCGGACCTGCCCTGGCTGGAGGCGGCCGTGCGGGCGCACCACCGGGTGATCGCCGAACTGGCCCGGTCCGGCCACACCCTGCCGCTGCGCTTCGCCACCCTCTACCGGGACGACCGCGGCGCCGCCGCGTTCCTCCGCGGCGCCGGCCCCCGTCTCCGGGCCGCCCTGGACCGGGTCGCCGACCACGCCGAGTGGGGCGTCAAGGTGTACCTGGACGCCGCCGCCCCGGACCCCGCCGACGTCGGAGCCCCCGCCGACCGGCCCGGCACCGCGTACCTGCTGCGCCGCCGCGCCCAACGCGACGCCCTCGCCCGCCGGTTCGAGGAGGCCGCGGCCGGTGCCCGGGAGATCCACGCGACGCTCGCCGCCCGCGCGGGCCGGGCCGCCGAGCACCCGCTGCAGTCCGCGGAGGCGAGCGGCCGGTCCGACCCGATGCTGCTGAACGGCGCCTATCTGGTCGAGCAGGACGGGGCCGCCGAGTTCGGCGCGGCCGTCACCGACCTCGGCCGCCGCTTCACCGGGGTCCGCCTGGAGCTGACCGGCCCGTGGCCGCCGTACTCCTTCGCCGACATCCAGCCCGAGCCGGCACCGGAGACCGCACCGGACGCCGCGCCGGACCACGTGCCGGCGGGACGGGCCGAGCAGGGGTGGTCGGCCAAGACCCCGTCGGCCGAGGGCGGGTGAGCCGCCGTGACCGCCCCAGGCGCCGTGACCACCGCGGGCGAGGTCGCCCGGACGTCCCCGTACCCCGTGGACGACCGCAGGATCGCCCTGGTCGACCTGCTCGACCGGCTGCTCGCCGGCGGCGTGGTCGTCACCGGCGAGATCACCCTCGGCATCGCGGACGTCGACCTCGTCCGGATCAGCCTGCGCGCTCTGATCTCCTCGGTCGGCACCCTGGCCGCCCAGTACGTCGACTCCGCCGGGGAGTCCGCGCCGGACGCGCCGGACGCGCCGGACGCGGAGGTCGCGCCGTGACCGCACCGGGAGACGGCCGGGCGCCGCGCCCCGCGGTCCCGGGCCGCCGGATCGAGCTGGACCCGGAGGCGGTCGGCCGCGACCTCGCCGCGCTCGTCCTCACCGTGGTCGAGCTGCTGCGGCAGCTGATGGAGCGCCAGGCCCTGCGGCGGATGGACGCCGGCGACCTCACCGAGGACCGGATCGAGGTGCTCGGCCGCACGCTGATGGCGCTGGAGGAGCGGATGGACGAGCTCCGCGAGCACTTCGGTCTGCGGCCCGAGGACCTCAACATCGACCTCGGGCCGCTGGGCCCGCTGCTCCCCCCGGAGTGACCCGCAGGCCGTGACCGCAGGCCTTCCGGGGGAGCAGCGGGCCTCGTCGGCGCGTTCAGTCGGCGCACTCCTTGCAGATCGGCTGACCGCTGGAGTTCTCGCCGGCGAGCTGGCTGCGGTGCCGCACCATGAAGCAGCTCGCGCAGGTGAACTCGTCCTGCTGCTTGGGCAGGACCTGCACGGTGAGTTCCTCGCCCGACAGGTCGGCTCCGGGCAGTTCGAGTCCCTCGGCCGCGTCGAACTCGTCGACGTCGACCTTGCCGTCGGCGCGTTCCGCCCGGTGGGCCTTGAGCTCCTCGATGCTGTCGTCGGAGCTCTCGTCGTCGCCCTTGCGGGGGGCGTCGTAGTCGGTGGCCACGGTGTCGTCCCTTCATGGACTGGTGGACTGGTTGACCTCGGGGGAGACCAGCCTCCCTCCGGAGCCGTTCCCGCGCACCCGCTGCGGAGCGTGCGGTACGGCGGGGCGGATCAGAGCCGGACGGCGACCAGCGCGATGTCGTCGGTGCCCTGACCGTCGTCCGCGCCCAGGTCGGCGAGGACGGCGTCCGCCAGCGCCTCCGGGTCGAGCCCGCGGTGCCGGGCGGCGCTGGCGGTGAGCCGTTCCAGCCCCACGTCGATGTCCTCGCCGCGCCGCTCGATGAGGCCGTCGGTGTAGAGCACCAGGGTGGCGCCCGGCCGGTACCCGGCGGCCGCCTCGGAGCGCGGGATCTCGTTCTCCCAGGCGCCGAGCGGCGGGTCGGTGGCCCCGTCGAGCACCTGGACGGAACCGTCCGCGTGGACGAGCACCGGCGGCGGGTGCCCGGCGCTGCTGTAGCGGACGGTGCGGGTGGAGCGGTCGACGACGGTCTGCACCGCGGTCGTCGACAGCGCGCCCTCGACGGTCACCGCGTAGCGGGCCAGGGTCTTCAGCGCCTGCGCCGGCTGCCGGGTGGCGCGCAGGGCGGCGTTGAGCGCGCTGTGCAGCCGGCCCATGATCCCGGCCGCCTCCAGTCCGTGGCCGACCACGTCGCCGACCGCGACACCGAGCAGCGACCGGTCCAGGTCGACCAGGTCGTACCAGTCCCCGCACACGTTCAGCGTCCGGGTCGCGGGCCGGTAGCGGACCGCCGCGAAGGAGCGGTGCGCCGGCGGCACGGCGGGCAGCAGCGACCGCTGCAGGCTCAGCGCCACCTCGCGTTCGCGGGCGTGCGCCTGCCGCAGCTCCTCGTTGAGGTCGGCGAGCTCCTGCGCCCGGGCCAGCAGGTCCGCGGCCATGTGCGCCTCCCGGGTGAGGCCGGTCAGCACCGTGCCGTCCGCCGGGCCGCGGCCGTCGAGGATGCTCCGCACCAGGGCGGTGACCTCCTCGACCCGGTGCACGATCGCGACCACCTCGCCGTCCGAGCCCAGCACCGGTGTGTTCAGCGTGCTCCAGTACCGTTCCTCGAACACCCCCGGCCGGTCGGCGTGGTCGACCCCGTACTTCTGCAGCGGCATGCTGTCGCTCTGCCGGGTGGTGAGCACCCGCTGCAGCGAGGCGCGCAGCGGGACGGCCCCGGTTGCCTCCCCGTGCGCCGGGTCACCGGGGAAGACGTCGAACAGCAGGCGGCCCACCAGCTCCGCGCGGCTGCGGCCGGACACCCGCAGATAGGCCTCGTTGGCGTCCGCCATCACCAGGCCGGGGGTCAGGACGAGCATGGGGCTGGGCGTCGCCCGGAACGCCGCCCCGTAGTCCACAGCCGGCGCGTCCACACCGCTCCTCGGTCGTGATCATCCCGTGGGGTGCCCTCAATCTACGCCCGTCATGTGGGTCCCGCCCGGTGCGCCGCCGCCGCCCGGACGCCGTGCCGGAGCCGGTGGAGCACCGTGGTCCGCGGAGCGCCGACGGTGCCGGGCCCGGCGGCACCCCTCGGTCGAGGGGCGCCGCCGGGCCCGGACCGGTTCAGCCGGCCGCCGCGTCCGGGGCGTGCCAGGTCGCCCGGACGAGCTCCCGTTCCGCCGCCGTGAGGTGGAGGGCCGCAGCCAGCCACTGCTCGGCGTAGCGGTCGGCGCTCGGGTCGCCGAGCCGGCCGAAGACGTCCCGCTGCCGGCGGTCGGCCTCCTCGGCGAGGGCCGTGGACAGCTCGGCCGCCGCCCGGAAGCCGGTGCGTCGCAGTGCCGCGGCGTCCGTCCGGGCGCCGCCGCTGCGGGCCGCCTCGGCGACCGCGCGCCGTCCGCCCGCGACCGCCAGCTCGACCTGGCGGCGGACCCGCCACAGCGGCGAGTCGCCCAGCGGGTCGGGCCCCGCGGACACCGGCCCCGGCAGCCGGGGCCCGTCACCGTCCGGGGCGGGCACGTGCGTGCCCTGGAGCAGGTCGTAGCCGAGGTCGGCCCGGCCCTGCCACTCGGCCGGCAGCCGCAGCGTGTACGCGGCCCCGGGGACGGGTGCCACCGCCAGCGGACGCAGGGTGGCGGCCCGGTCCGGGTCGACCCGGGCGAGCACCCGCAGCCGCAGGCCGGGGTGGGCGCCGATCCGGGTCAGGTTGGCGGTGTGCGCCAGGTCCGGGTGGCGGTTGACGGCGACCAGCCGGACGAGCGGGCCGTGCGGCTCGCCGGTGGTCCCGTCCACCTCACGGGCGAGCACGCTGTCGGCGGACGCGCCGAGCACCACCAGCTCGCAGCCGACCGGCCGGCGCAGCAGCTCGGTCTGCTCCGGGTCGGCCAGCGGGCCGTCGGCGAGCCGCTCGGCGACGGCCTCCGCCAGCGGGCGGGCGAACAGCTCCGCGAGCGGGCCGGAGCCCCAGTCCATCCCGCCCACCGGATTGGCCCGGACCCCGCGGCCCGAGCCGAGCCGGCCGTCCGCGGACACGGTGGCGCCCGAGATCAGCAGGCCGCCGCGGGACAGCTGGGAGTGGTCCAGGGCCGCCGCGCCGACCGAGACCGGTGCGGTGCCCGCGCCGCGGGCGCGGGACGGCCCGCCGGGCTTGATGTCGGCGATCGACACCCAGCGGCCGTCCTCGGTGACCAGGTGCGTCACCACGCCGCCGTACCCGGTGGCGGTCAGCACCGGCTCGCGGCAGACGCCGTGCACCCGCAGCGCGCCGCCCGGCTTGTACGCCCGCCGGGCGGTGCCGAGCACCGCCCGGTCGGCCGGGCCGGACCGCAGCAGCGCCGTGGTGAGCAGCAGTTCGCGCAGCGCCGCCGCGAGGTCGGCGGTGCGGTGGCTGCTGTAGCGGGCGCGGGCACTGCGCAGTCCGCGGACGACCCGCAGCGCGGCCGCCTCGGCCCGGTGCAGGTCGGCCAGCCGCGCGGTGTGCGCGGCCCGCAGCAGCTCCGCCTGCGGGACGGCCCCGGCCGCGGGCACGCCGGCGGCGAGCGCCGCCGCGGCGGCCGCCCACAGTCCGGCGGCGGCCTGCACCTGGGCGGGCGTCGGCTCGACGGTGGCGGGTGGCTCCGGGGCGGGTTCGGCCCCGGAGCCGCCCGCAGCCGCCGTCGCCGCCGGAGCCGCATCCGGCTCGGACTGCTCCGCCGGCCCGGCCGGTGCCGCGGCCCCGGCGGCGGGCGGGTCGGCGATCGGACAGCAGCCGAGCACCGCCGCCCGGTGCAGGCAGCGCGGGGCGAGCAGACAACTGCACCGCGCCTGCCCCTCCTCGGTCACCGCACCGTCCGGGCCGGGCAGCAGGGTGACCACGGCGTCCTCGCCGCAGCGGACGCCGACGCCCGGTCCGTCCGCCGCGGGGGCGACGGGCAGGGCGGCGTACTGCTCGATCGCCGCGTCGAGCTTCTTGCGCAGACGGGACGTCAGCGACTCCACCGCGGCCGCCAGCACCTCGGGTGCGACGGGCGGCAGCTGGAGGTCCTCGGCAGCGGTCATCGCCTGTACTCCGGTCATCGGGCCTCCCCGCGGAGGCGGTCGCCGACCCAGCGGGCGAGGGCGAGGGGACTGAGGGCGGCCACCGGCATGCCGGCGGCGACGAGCTGACGGGCGACCGGCACCGAGTACCGCGGGGTCCCGGTGTCGTCCAGTGCCGCGCAGCCCATCAGGTGCACCCCGGACGAGGCCAGCGCCCGCACCTCCCCGAGCAGGCCGCCCAGCGGGTAGCCCTCCTCGAAGTCGCTGACGACCGCGACCAGCGTCCGGCTGGGCACGGTGACCAGGGAGCGGGCGTGCGCCAGTGCGGCGGCGATGTGCGTGCCGCCGCCGACCTTGACCTCCAGCAGCAGCGACAGCGGGTCGGAGACCCGCTCCGTCAGGTCGGCGACCTGCGTGGAGAAGGCCAGGAAGTGCGTCGACAGGGTCGGCACGCCGCCCAGCACCGCCGCGGTGAGCGCGGACCAGATCACCGAGGCCTCCATCGAGCCGGAGACGTCGACCACCAGGATCAGCCGCCAGTCGGCCTCCCGCCGCGAGCGGGTGCTGAACACCGGCTGCTCGGGTACGACGACCGTCCGGCCGTCGTCCAGGCGGCGGGTGTGCGCCAGGTTGGCCCGCAGGGTCCGCGGCAGGTCGATCCGGCCGCCGGGGCGGCGGGTCGGCCGCGGGGTGGCCAGGCCGGTGAGGGCGGGCCGGAGCCGGGTGGCGAGCTCGCGGGCGAGCTCGTCGACCAGGCGGCGCACCAGCGGGCGCAGCCGGTTCAGCTGGTGCTCGGGCATGCCGCCGGCCAGGTTGAGCACCGAGGTCAGCAGCTCCATCGAGGGCCGGACGGACGCCGGGTCGAGCTCGGCGAGCACGTCGGTGCGGCCGGAGTCCGCGGCGGCGGCGAGCACCTCCTCGCGTACGTCCGCGCCGAACAGCGCCTCCAGCTCCTCCGACCACTCGCGGGCGGTCGGGAAGGACGCCTCCTGACCGCCGCCGCTGCCGGAGCCGCCGTCGAGGTCGGCGGCGCCCTCGCCGCGGCCGCGGCCGTACAGCTCGTCCAGTGCCTGGGCGTAGCGGCGGGCGCCGTCGGGCAGCCGCTCCGGCTCGCGGCCGAGTAGCAGCCGCCACCGGTCGGCCGCCGACAGCCGGGCCTCGGCCGCGGCGTCGGCAGCGGTGCCCGCGGTCTCCACCGGGGGAGTCTCGGGCTCGTCGGGTGCCGGGGTGGCGGCCGGGGCCGGGGCCGGGGCCGTGGTGCCGGCGCCGGGCAGGCCGAGAGCGGCGAGCGCCTCGGCGGCAGCGGTGTCCGCGGCCGTCCAGAGCGCGAGCAGTCCGGCCGGGGCGGCGAGCGTCAGGTCGGGGCGCTCGCCGAGCCGTTCGGCGACGGTGTCCAGCAGCCGGCCGCGGCCGGCGGGGCTGAGCGCGTCGAAGCCGGCCCGCAGCGCGGGCAGCCGGTCCAGGAAACCGCGGTCGGGCAGCGCGTCGATCCGCTCCAGCAGCGGGCCGAGCGCGTCCGGTGCGTACTGGAGCAGCGGCCCGCCGGCCGTCAGCAGGCCGGTGAGCAGCCGGGCGAGCCGGCGGCGGCCCTCGGGATCGGCGGCGGCGTCGACCCAGCCGGCGGCGCGGGCGCCGAGGCGGTCCGCGGTGTCCAGGTCGAGCAGCACCCGCGCGGCGAGCGCGGCGCCCTGGACGAGCGGGGAGCCGGTGCGGGCGAGCTCGGCGAGGGCGTCGTCCATCCGCAGGCCGAGCCGGTGGTCGCCGGCCCGGGTGGCGAGGGCGACCAGGGCGGTGGCGTCCGCCGGGTCCTCGCTGCCGGCCAGTCCGGGCAGGCCGCGGACGGCCGCGTCCAGCAGGACGGTGGCGAGTTCGGCGGCCCGCTCCCGGCTCCGCTCGGTGGTGCCGGGCAGGTGGGCGAGCCGCAGCGCCTCCAACAGGTCCAGCGCGTCGAGGAGTTCCGGCAGGGTCGCGGAGGCGGGCAGCAACTGCTCGGCCTCGGCGAGCCGTTCGGCGACCAGCGCGGGCAGGTCGCAGCGGGCCGCGGCGCGCAGCCCCTCCAGCAGCTGGGTGCAGGTCGGTCCGCCGTCCGCGGACTGCCGGCGGGCGGTCTCCCGCAGGGTGCCGGCGGCGGCGAGTTCGGCGGTGACGCCGCGGACGCCGGCCAGGTCGAGCCGGGCGGCCGCGGACGGCGTCCAGGCGATCCGCCAGCGGGTGCTGAGCGCGGAGCCGTCGCCGGTGCCGGAGACCTCGATCTGCTTGCCGTAGCCGATCCCGCAGACCGCGAGGCGCTGCAGCAGCACCTCGCGGCGCCCGTCCAGCGGGGAGCGCAGCGGGTCGAGGCGCAGCTCGCGGGAGTCCGGGTCCTCCGGGTCGGGCAGGCGCAGGGCGGCGAGCTCGGCCTCGACGGACGGGCCGAGGCCGGAGCGCGGGGTGCCCGGGGCGAGCCGGCCGCGGTCGGCGCCGACCAGCACCGCCTCCAGCGCCTTGGCGAGCGCCCGGCCGCGGCCGAGCGGCTCGCCCTGGCCGAGGACGGCGGTGACGGCCTCCAGCAGTTCGCCGCGGCCGGGCGCGGGCAGGCCGCGCAGCCGGGCGAGGTCGCCGGCCAGCCGCAGGGTCTCGGCGGCCTCGCCGGTGCCGGCCGGGTGCCCGGCCTTCCTCAGCTCCCGGCAGATGTCGGTGATCGCCCGGGCGGCGGCCGCCTCGACCTGCTCCGGGTCGCCCTGGGCGGTGAGCACGGCCTGCTGCCACTTGGGGTCGCGGATGCCCGCCGGATAACCGGAGCGGGCGTCCAGCAGGTCGAAGGTGTACGGGACGAGCGAGGTGACCGGACCGCCCTCGGCCGGGGCCTCGGGCGCGTCCTCCGCCACCTCCGCCGCGGTCTCCTCCAGGGCGGTCAGCGCCGGCCCGTGGAAGGCGCCGACGACCGCGGCGACCCGGCGTCCGCCGGCCGCCGCCGCGGCGATCACCCGGCGCATGTGCGCCTCGCGGGCGAGGTCCCCGGCGGGCACGCCGCCGCGTCCGGCGGCGTCGCGGCGCAGCGCCCAGCCGACGGCCAGGGCGGCACGGCGGACGGCCTCCGGCTCGCTGCCGGGGGCCCGCACCTCGACGGAGCGGTCCCACAGGTCGTCGCCCTCGCGGCCGGTGCCGGCCGCCTCCAGCGCGTCGGCGTAGGCCGGCGCGGCCGGGCGGCCGGGCGCGTCGGCCGCCCCGGACGGCGCCCAGCCCTTGTCGGCGAGCGGCAGGTCGCAGCAGCGCACCTCGACGCCGTGCTCGCGGGCCCAGCGCAGGGCGGCGAGCTCGGGCGAGAAGTCCGCGAACGGGTAGAAACCGAGGTGCCCGCCCTCGTCGGCCCCGGCGAGGGCGACGGGGGCGACGGTGCCCGGGTCGGCGAGGTGCGGCAGCCAGCGCTGGAAGTCGGCGGGCAGCTCGACGCAGACCACCTGCGGGTCGGCCTTGTCGAGCAGCGCCGGCACCACCGCGGCGAGCGCCGGGCTGTGGTGCCGGACACCGATCAGGTGGGGCCGGGCGGAGGCGGCGAGCGCCTCCACCGCCTCCCGCGGGTCCGCGGTGTCCGCCGGGGGGTTCCCGGTGGTGCCCACGGTGGTGTCCTCAGTGGTACGGGGGTCGGTCACCGCAGGTTCTCCCGCAGGTCCCACAGACGGCGCCACATCGCGGAGCCGTCCTCGGCGCGGCGGCGCACCGGGCCGTCCCAGTAGCCGAGCAGGCGGCCGTGGTCGGCCGGGTCGTCCTTGCGGACGGCGCCGAGCAGGTGGCCCGGGACCAGGTCGAGGACGTCGCCGCCGGGCAGGTAGGCGCGGGCCAGGCCCAGCGAGGCGGCGACGTGCACGGCCTCCGCGGTGGACATCACGGTGCCGGGCCGCTCGACGTCCCAGCCCTCGGCGGAGCGGCCGGTGCGCAGGTCGCGGAAGACGGTGACCAGCACGTCGAGGACGGCGTCGTCGACGCCGAACGCGGCACCGGCGCGCTGCACGGCGGCGGTGGCCTGGGTGCGGACGAGCTGGGTCTCCGCGCCGGCGTCGGCGATCGGGTGCACCGTCTCGAAGTTGAAGCGGCGCTTGAGCGCGGCGGACATCTCGGAGACGCCGCGGTCGCGCAGGTTCGCGGTGGCGATCACGGTGAAGCCGGGGACGGCGGCGACGGTCGCGTCCGCGGTGCCGGCGAGCTCCGGGACGCTGACCCGGCGGTCGGAGAGGATCGACACCAGCGCGTCCTGCACCTCGGGCAGGCAGCGGGTGACCTCCTCGATCCGGGCCACCCGGCCGGTGCGCATCGCGGTCATCACCGGCGAGGCGACCAGCGCCTGCGGGGTGGGGCCCTGGGCGAGCAGCAGCGCGTAGTTCCAGCCGTAGCGGAAGGCGTCCTCGGTGGTGCCGGCGGTGCCCTGCACGGTCAGCTCGCTGGTGCCGCTGACCGCGGCGGACAGCAGCTCGGAGAGCATCGACTTGGCGGTGCCGGGCTCGCCGACGAGCAGCAGGCCGCGCTCGCCCGCCAGGGTGACCACGCAGCGCTCCACCAGGGCGCGCTCGCCGACGAACTTCGGCGCGAGGACCAGCTTGGCGGGCAGCGCGCCGTCCTTGCGGCGCTTCGGCGGCAGGGCGAGCGCCTCGCCGTCGCTGCCGCACACGAAGGTGACCACCGCGGCCGGGGTCAGCGCCCAGCCGGGCGGGCGGGGGCCCTCGTCGTACGCGGCGAGGAAGGCGAGCTCCTGGGCGTACCGCTCCTCGGCGGGCAGGATCTGCCGGGCAGGCGGGGCGGCCTGACCGGTCGTCGGCTCGGAGAGGTCGGTCGGGGTCGTCGGGTACGTCGGGTTCGTCGGAGACACAGCGTCGGTCCTTCGGTCCGGGGAAAGGGGAACAACGGGTGGGGCCGGGGGTGCGGCGGTGTGCCGCACCCCTGGGGTCGCCGGCGCTCGGTCAGCGGCGGCGGCCGCGGCGGGCCTTGGGCGCCTTCAGTTCGCCGAAGCGCGGCAGGTCGCCGTCGAGCAGGCGCTGCCAGGCCCGTCGGTACAGCTCCGCGGCCGGCTCGGCCGGCAGCAGCACGCCGAGCGCGGTGGAGCCGCCGCCGAGCAGCGGGAGCTTCCAGGTCTCCAGCGGCAGGTGCGGGCTGCGCTGCTCCGTCCAGCCGCCGGGCAGGAAGAGCGTCCGGCCGGCGCGGGTGCGGGAGGCCTGCACGACCAGGTCGGTCGCGGCGAGTTCGGCCCGGGCCGCCTTCAGACGGGCCGGCTTCCAGCCCGTCCAGCGGGCGGTGTTGCGGTCCGTCGGGTCGGGCATGGCCAGCAGCATCAGGTACAGCGCGGCGGCGTCCGCGCCGAGGCCGTGCCGGGCGGCGGCCTCCTCGACGAGGTCGGGCACCGAGCGGGACGGGTCCTGCGGCCACCAGGTGCCGTCCGCACCGCGCTCGCCGGCCGCCGGGTCGCCCGGGTCGCCGAGCAGCGCCTCGAAGCCGGGCGAGCGGACGGTCTTCAGCGCCGCCTCCGCCGGGAAGGGCTCGCCGGCGTTCTCCCGCAGCGCGGGCAGGTACGGGTCCTCGCCGGCCGCGTCCAGCAGGGCGGTGCGGATGCCCGGCGCGGGCTGGCTGTCGTGGGTCGCCATGACGACCGCGCCGTACCGCTCGTAGCCCTCGCCGACCTCGGTCGGCGCGCCGGCGACCTTGCGGAAGCTCGGCAGGCTGACGTAGCGGCCCAGGTCGAGCATCAGCCCCGGGTGGGAGAGCCGGTCGCGGACGGCGGCCAGCGCGGCGGGCAGCGAGGCCCGCAGCGGGTCGCCGGCGGGCAGCCGGTGGGCCAGCCACCCGGCCATCGCCACCGCGCCGACCAGCGTCGCGGCGGTGAAGCCGGAGCCCGGCTCGACCGGCACCACCCGGTCCCGCTGGACGTGCCACTCCAGGTCCGTCGTCAGGTCCTTCGAAGCGGCCGGGTCCAGGACGGCGCCCAGCGCCGCACGGGACGCCCAGCCGGTGCGGACCGCGCGGACGGCCTCCGCGAGCAGCGCCTCCGGGACGGCGACGCGGCGGCCCAGCTTCTCGTTCCACACCGCCGCGGCGGCCTCGACGTCCGGGCCCACCGTCCAGAGCAGCGCCGGGTCGGCCGGCACCAGGGCGGTGAGCAGCTGGCGCCGGGTGGCGGCGCCCAGCGAGCGCAGCTCGTCCCGGGCGACCGCCGCGTCGGCGACCTTCAGCCCGAGCAGCGCCCGGGTGTCGGCGGGCAGGAAGTTGCGCTCCCACTTCTCGACCTGCGGCAGACCGGCCACCACCAGGGCGGCCATGGTGCCGGTGACACCGGTGAGTTCGGCGAACCGCTCGGCGGCCTCCGGGAACCACGGGGCGGGCTCGCGGTCCGCGGCGTACGCCAGCAGCGCGGCCGCCCGGTCGTTCCCGGTGCCCTCCAGCGGCTCGCAGGAGAGCAGGGTGTACGGCGCCGGCGCCTCGAAGCGGCCGGACGGGTCGTGGAAGAGCACGGTCGACTCGGTGTCGCCGTTGGCCGCCACGTCGCCGTCGACGAACAGCAGGAACGCGCCGCCGCCGAGCGGCAGCAGCATGTCGCGGTCGCCGTTGCGGGTCGAGCCGTCGCGGTCGGCCAGGTGGACGGCCCCGACGTGCAGCCTGGCGGTGCGCCAGTGCGCCGTCCCCGTCGGGTCGGTGAGGCCCACCCCGGACAGCACCTCGTACAGGCCGCGCAGCGCCGCGCGGTCCTCGGGGGTGCTGGTGGCGGACACCGCGCGCAGCGCGGTCGCGGCGGTCAGCCGGGGCAGCTGCTCCCAGTCCACCCGCACGTACGGGGTCTCCGTGGCGTCCAGGTGCACCGTGCCCGGGGCCGCGGCCTCGGCCTCGGGGGAGGCCGCCCGGGCCAGGAAGCGCACCTGCTCGGCGGTGTAGCGGCTCTGCTGGGTGTTGTACCAGTTGGACGCCATGCCGAGGCCGCTGAGCGCCGTCTGCAGCTCCTGGTCGCCGGGGCCGGGGGCCTCCTCGACCGGGGCGGCGCCGCCGGAGAGCTCCAGCTCCAGGCGCTCGGCGACGGCGGTGAGCCGCTGCTGCGGGGCGGCGGCGTAGCGCAGCAGTCCGGCGATGCCGGCCAGCAGCCGCTCGTCGGTGACCTCCGGCAGGATCGCGCGGATCGCCGCGGTGAGCTCCGCGGGGCGCTGCGGGTCGTCCTCGGCGGCGGCCTTGAGCAGGGCGGCGGCCGTGCCGTCGTCGAGCCGGCGCAGCGCGGCGGAACCCTGCGGGTCGCGCGGCTGCAGGTAGTGCCAGTAGCGCAGCGGCGGCAGGATCAGGGTGCCCTCGGCGAACACGCCGGGGACGTCGTCGGTGCGGACGGTCGCGGTGGTGGCGCCGTCCGCGTCGACCAGCCGGACGCCGTAGGTGCCGTCCCGGACGACGGCCTGCGGCCGGTCGGCGCCGGGGAACTGCACCAGGCGCAGCGGGCAGCCCCGGCCGGGCGGCAGGGTGATGCCGCGTCCGGCGAGGTCCTCGCCGCGGTGCGAGCCGTCGGGCAGGGTGAGGGTGCGCCAGCCGAGCAGGCCGTCCACCGGCGCGCCGGAGGGGGTGGTGTCACCGGTCGGCGCGGGCATCACCCAGCCGCCGCAGGCCTTGCTGCCCGCGGGGGCGTCCTTCAGCGCGTCGGCGAGGAAGGCGGGGTCGGCGGCCCGGCCGACGGTGTCGGTCGCCGGGTCGTACTCGTGCCAGGTGGAGGGGGCGTCGCCGCCCGGGTCGGCCCACACCCAGAAGGAGCGGCCGTCGCCGATGATCCGGCGCTCGCCGGGCAGTGCGGTGTCCCCGGCGTGCACGGTGCCCTTGCCGCCGGTGCGCCCGCCGCCGTCGAGCGGCAGGCCGTGGCTGTTCAGCGAGCCCAGCCAGTAGGTGCGGGTACCGCGCCGGGAGGTGTTCTCGGGCATGGTGAACACGCGGTCCGCGGCGGTGTGCCAGTAGCCGAGGAAACGGCGGTTGTTGGCCTGCGACTGCCAGTGGACGAGCAGCGAGCCGTCCACGTAGTGGAAGCCGGTCTCGGAGGAGTCCCCGGCGGGGATCCGCAGGTCGTGGCGGAGCACGGTGCCGTCGGCGCCGAGCACCCGGGCCTGCGAGGGACCGGCCGCGATCAGGTGCGGCCAGGCGTCGGCGACGACGATGTCGTCGACGTCCTTGCGGGCGACGAGCTCCGCGGCGGCCTCGTCCCAGGCGGGCCAGCCCAGCTCGTCGATCACGCCGGCGCGCAGCGAACGGGCGACCACCGCCGACAGGTCGGTGGAGGCCGCGGCGCGGACCTCCTCCTCCGCCAGCACCAGCACCTCGCCCGGCAGCCAGCCGAGCTTCTGGAAGGCGTTCGGCAGCTCGGGCAGGCCGGCGGCGCGGGGCTGCCGGGCGACACCGGCCATCCACTCGGCGAGCATCGGCCGGCCGCCCGGCGAGCTCGCCAGCAGGGCGAAGGCGCGCCGTCCGTCGACGTCGTTGTTGATCCGGTCGGCGCCGTTGCGGAACGCCGGCCGGAAGCGCGGGTCGGCCTCCAGCGCGGTCAGGTCGCGCTGCTCGTCCTCCTGCGCCCAGACGTCCAGCCGCAGCGCGGTGTGCTCGGCCGGGTCGGCGACCGGCACGCCGAGGGCGAGCAGGGTGTCCAGCAGGTTGACGTCGGTCTCGGTGACGCGCACCGCGGTGCCGGCCGCCAGGTGCTCGGCGCGCAGGCGCTCCGCGGCCCGTTCGACCAGCGGCAGCAGCGCGGGTATCCGGGCGCGGGTGCCCCAGCGGTGGTTGCGCCAGCCGAGGAAGCGCTCGAACCAGCCGGCGGTGCCGTCCGCCGGGCGCTCCTCGTCCGGCACGTCCTCGTACAGGCCGGCGGCCGCGCCCGACTCGACGAGGACGTCCAGCCACAGGCCCGACAGCTCGGGGTCGTACCCGGTCGGCATCAGGTCGAGCAGCCGGCCGCGGGCGGACGGCGTGCGGCCGAGCGCCACCAGGGCGTCGCGGTGGCGCTTCCACCAGCCGGCGGCGGCGCGCAGCGTGGCGGGCAGCGCCAGCAGCTCGTCCAGGTAGGCGGCCTCGGCGGCCTCCGGGTCGGCGCCGGCCGCGCGGGCCAGCCGGCGCAGGTCGGTGGCCATCACGGCGGACGGCTCCAGGCCGCCCGCGGTGCGCCGCACGCACAGCCGGCGGAAGCGGTCGAAGGCCTCCGCGGCGGGCACCCGGGCGCTCAGCTCCTTGGCGTACCCGGACAGCACCTTGACGGGCAGTGCACCGGCCAGCGCGAACTCCAGGAAGACCGCGTCGAGGCGCTGCTCGTCCAGGACGAGGCCGTGCTGCGCCTCGGCCTTGCGGGCGCGGGCGAACATCTGGGCGGCGAACTGGCTGTTCTCGGCACCGAGGAAGACCCGGCCGGCCTGCTCGTAGTAGGTCGGCAGGAAGTGCGGCACCGCCTCGGCCAGCCGCTCGGCGAGCTGCTGGTAGGCCTCCAGGGCGGCCTTCGGGCGAGAGGCGGCCTGCTTGGCGATCCGCTCCAGCTCGGGCACGATGCCCAGCGCGTGGTGGCCGTCCTCCGGGTGGTGGGCGAGCACCCACTCCGGGAAGCCCAGGGCCTGGCGCAGCCCGAGGCCGACCTCGGCCGGCTCGGCGTCCGGCTGCAGGCCGAGGAAGCCCACGGCCTGGTCCTCGGCGGCGCCCAGCTCGGCGGGCACCAGCCGCACCACGATCCGGCCGTCCAGACCGGGGTGGCGGTAGGTGCGGGCGGTCAGCGGCACCGCCCGCTCGCCGGCGCCGGCGGTGCCGGGCGGCAGCACGGCCCCGGCCTGCAGCAGCTCGGCGGCCTGCTCCTCGGTCATCGTGCGGCCCGTCCCCGTGTCCTCGTGCGTGCTCATGCGTTCTTCCCCTCCTGGACCGTGCGGCCCGCGTACAGCGCGGCGGCCATCCGCATCCCCTCCGACCAGGCGACCGGCCCGACCTCGGGCAGCGTCAGCGCCCGGCCCTCGGTGTCGCGCCAGCACAGCGCGCCGGTCTCCGAATCGCCGTCCCAGTAGGGCTCGCCGATCCACACGGCCGGTTCGACCGTCCGCTCGCCGTCCCGGACCCGGGTGGTGGCGTAGCCGCCGGAGACCCGGTGGCCGAGCGCGGTGGCGCGGGCGGCCAGGCCGAACCGCGACGGGAATTTGCCGCCGGCGAAGTCCTTCACCTCGGTGGCCTTCTCCGCCACCTCGTCGGGCTTGCGGAAGGTCGCCCGGTGGATCTGGTCGACGCCCTGGACGACGCCGAGCTCGGCCGCGAACTCCCGCAGGTCCTCCAGGTCCTCCAGCAGCACCGGGTGCGGCAGGGTGACCGTGGCGGGGGAGATGCGGACGGTCTCGCCGTCCAGGTCGACGAGCCGCAGCTCGCCGTCGGCGGTGGCGTCGCGCAGGAAGCCCACCTCGTCCTCGCCGTCGCCGACGACCACCAGGTCGCGCAGCGCGGCCTGCCAGGCCTCGTCCGGCCAGACCCGGGCGAGCAGCCCGGTCGGTACCGGCAGCGAGGACACCATCCAGGCGTCCACCTGCTCCCGGCAGGAAGCCGCGTGGCGCTCCAGCCAGGTCGCGAACCGGCGCAGCCGATCCGTCTCCGGGTGCTCCCGCACCGCCTTCGGCAGCGACTTCAGCTGCCTGCCCGCGGAGCGGCCGGACGTCGACCGCGCCGTCACCCGGCCCTCCACCAGGGCGACCTCGTACCCGTCGCCCGCCGCCACCCAACCCATTACGGCCCCACCTCGTGCTCTGCCAAGTCGTCGGAAACCCCCGCAGCCGACCGGGGGTCACGACACCCCGCCGCGGTGATGTCGGAAACCTAGCGCCACCCGCGGACAACGCTTCCCGCCGAGCGGTACACGGACCGCCGGGCGGCGCTCCGGCAGGGGTCGCGGAGGGAGACGGCGGGCCGGTCCGCGGGGTTGCGGCCGGCCGGACGCGGTGTGCGGCGGGCCCGCGCACGGCCCGCGTCCGAGGGTTCGTCGCTGCACGCACCAGACGGTCGCCGCCACGCGGAGAACCCCGCCGCCGCCCGGCGCGCCGCCCGGCGACTGTGCCGCAGATCACATTGAATGGGGGGAGTCTGACGGTCCGTCACCCAGGGACCCCGAGGAGGGAACCGTGCACGCAGGACTCGACTCCGCGCGCCTGCTGCGCCTGATGGCGCGCACCGACGCCAGGCTCTGGGAGATCCTCTTCCCGCACCTGCCGCTCACCGCCCGCGCCGCGTCCGACCTCAACCCGCAGCCGCTGCCGCCGGCCGAACTGCTCGGCGCCGCCGCGCGCCGCACCGCGGCCGCGGTCGCCGACGCCGCCGTCGCCGTGCACGCGGCGGGCGGGGACGCCCGCGCGGTGCTGCAGGACGCGGACGGGGACTGGTGCCCGACCCCGCCCTACCAGGTGATCCCGTGGCCGAAGAAGTGGCCGCTGCCCTGGCCGCCCGGCGAGCCGTACCCGATCGACCCGCAGTGGGCGGGCCCCGCCGTCCAGGCCACCGCCGGCATGGTCCTGTACTCCTACGCCGAGGGCATCGCCGACAAGGAGCTCCACACCGCCCTGGAGGAGTCCGCCGGGAAGCTGCTCGGCGCCGCGCTGAACGGCGGCTGACGCCGCGACGGCCGCACGCCGCCCCGCGGGCCGGCCGGCCGTACGGCGCCCGCGCGGGCCGGTCAGGCGCTCGGGACGCGCTCGGCGGGCTCCCCGCCGGGCTCCGCCTGCCGGCTCAGCTCGGCGAGCTCGCGCCGCAGCTCGCGGACCTCTGCGGTGAGGTCCTGGATCGCCCGGTGGTTGAGGTGGTCCAGCCGGTCCTCCGCCTCGAACCGGGCCACGAACCAGGCCGCGATGTTGGCCGTCACCACACCGAGCAGCGCGATACCCGACAGCATCAGCGCGACCGCCAGCAGCCGCCCGATGCCGGTGGTCGGCGTCAGGTCCCCGTAGCCCACCGTCGTCATGGTGGTGAACGACCACCAGAGGGCGTCGCCGAGGGTGCGGATGGACGCGTGCGGCGAGCTCCGCTCGATCTCCAGGATCGCCAGCGAACCGAACACCAGCAGCCCCAGCACCACGCCCGCCACGTAGGTCGTCAGCCGCACCTGCGAGGCCATCCGCACCCGCTGACCCGCCAGCAGCAGCGTCGACACCAGCCGCAGCAACCGCAGCGGCTGCACCAGCGGCAACAGCACCGAGGCGAGGTCCAGCGGGCTGCGGCGGACGAACTCCCACCGCCGCTCCGCCAGCACCAGCCGGGTCGCGTAGTCCAGCGCGAAGACCGCCCACACCGCCCACTCGGCCCAGGCCGCACCCTGCAGCACCCACCCGGGCGCCTGCGGCGCGAGCACCGGCACCGCGTAGGCGACGGCGAACAGCACGGACAGCGCGATGAGCGGGAGCTGCGTGTGCCGCTCCCAGCGTTCGCGTCGGGTCGTCATGGCAGGTCTTCCTCCACGGGCGGGAGCGGCAGGGCCCGGGCCGGACCGCCGCGCCGCCCGCCACACCGCCCGGCGCACCCCTCGCACGCCGGCGGCCGCCGCCGTGCCGGACGAACACCCTGGTCAACAGCCCCACGGGCATCCTCCCACGGCAGCGCGCCGCCGATCACCGCGATCGTCAGGGCCGAGCCGTCCCCGACTCCTGCACCCGCCCCTGCAACGTCCGGGACAGCTCCGCCACGCACGCCGCCAGCTGCGCCGTCGTCAGCTGCGCCGGATCGCCGCCGCACCCGCCGCCGGACGCGGGCGCCTGCGCGGTGGGCGCCGGTGCGGACGGCGCGGGCGCCGTCGCCGAGGGCGCCGGGGTCGCGGGGGCCGGGGTCGGCTGCCCGCCGGGCGCGGTGATGCTGCCGTTCAGCGACACCAGGTTCGGCTTCACCGTGGCGTCGCCCGACAGGTCGATGTAGTCCTGGGTCTGCCCGTTGAAGTCCACGAACCCGCGCCACATGTCCCGGCCGAACGGGACGATCTCCTGCAAGGCCCCGCCCGCGCCGGCGCTGATGGTGATCGAGGTCTGCTGCGCCATGTAGGACACCATCCGGCTCGCCAGCACGTCCAGGTTCACCGACGGGGCGTCGTCGCCGCGCACGTACACGTGCAGGTCGTTCAGGCCGCCGCCGGTCCGGTCCGCCTGCAGCACCGCGAAGGCCACCACCAGCTGCGAGGAGCTCTCCCGCGGCACCAGCGGCGTCACGTAGTACAGGTGGCCGTCCTTCTTCGACCGCAGCAGGAACTCGCCCGGGTTGTCCGCGTTCGTCGAGGCCGAGGTGTGGGAGTAGCCGAAGCCGCGGTCGTCCTTCGCGCCGCGCCCGCCCAGCCACTGCACCTCGTGGATCTGCGCGCGCACCACCGAGCCCGGGTACACCGCTCCCGGCAGCTCGCCCGGCGCGACCTCCTCGCGGTACGTCATGTCCGGCCTGCCGTCCGCCGAACCGCGCAGCACCAGCACCCCCGCCGGCTCCACCACGGTGCGCTGCATCCAGCCGATCTGCCGGGCCACCGAGATCACCACCACCGGCCGGGCCGTCCGCGGGTCCGGGCCGTCGCAGTACCCCCAGATGTCCTGCTCGCTGTAGACCAGCCCGGGGAACCGCTCGGCGAGCAGGTTGCGCAAACTGTTGGCGCCCGTCCCGGAGAAGGCCCGGTCGAAGGCGCGGTCGCCGCCGAACGCGCAGGTGGCCACCGTGTTCGAGCGGCCGTCCCAGACCGCGACGCCCTCCATCGGCTGCTCGCCGGAGCCGTCCAGGAGGGCCGTCCACACCCCGCCGCCCTGCGAGGCGTCCGGCAGGTAGTGCAGGCTGTGCCCCATCAGGTGCACCCCGGAGGCCAGACCGGCGCTGTCGGTGAGCGCCTTGGTCGCCGCCGCGTACGAGGCGGTGCGTGCCTCGAAGTCGAAGTCGGGCATCGGCGCGGTCTTCACGCAGGCCGGCACGTCGGCGGTGCCGACCAGGTCGCAGCGGCCGCCGTCGCCCGTGCGGGTGTGCTCGGTGACCGCCAGCACCGAACGCGGCACGGCCGATCCGCCGGCCGGGACGTCCAGCACCGTCGCCCGGGCGTAGTACCGGCCGGCGTCCTTGTCGTCGTCCCACATCCCGGTGCCCGCCCGCACCAGTGAACCCACCGTCGCGAGCACCACCACCGCCAGTACGAGCCGCACCCGCCACCCGCGGAACCCGGCCCCCGACTCGTCCGCGACGAAGGCGACGCCCCACACCGTGCCGAGCAGCCCCACCGCCACCCACAGCCAGAACAGCGGCGCCGCGTCCAGCGGCCCGCCGTGCGGGAACAACTCCTGCTCGACCAGCAGCACGTAACTCTGGTCCTGCTGGCCGAACCCGCCGAACAGGAAGTGCTTCACCACCCACACCAGCAGGGCCACCAGCGGCATCCACAGCCACCAGACGGCCAGCGCGAGCACCCCGCGCCGCACCACGCCCTTGCGGACATCACGCTTCGTCATGCCGTCCCCCGTTCGTCCCCGTCGCCCGCCCCCGGTGCACGGGCCCCCGCAGCGTCCCTTCCCATCCCGCCCGCAGGGCAAGCCCGTCCGCGGAACGGACCCCCGCGCCGCCCGCCCCGCACGGTTGGTACGCTCCCGGTGAGCCGTGACTGGCGCGCAGGGATGGATTCGACCATCGGGGAGCGGCTCCGTGTCTCACGTTGTCGCCGTGCGCCTGGGCCGTCCGAGTCGTCACGAGGAGACAGCCTTGGCCACGCCCGGCTACCCCGCCGCACCCCACACCGCCGTCGACCCCACCGCGGGCACCGCCTTCCGCAGCGCCGTCGACGCCGTCCGCGCCGTCGAGCCCCGGGTCGCCGACGCCATCGGCGCCGAGATCCAGGACCAGCGCGCCTCCCTCAAGCTCATCGCCAGCGAGAACTACGCCTCCCCGGCGGTGCTGCTCGCCATGGGCAACTGGTTCAGCGACAAGTACGCCGAGGGCACCGTCGGCCGCCGCTTCTACGCCGGCTGCCGCAACGTCGACACCGTCGAGGCCCTCGCCGCCGAGCACGCCCGCGAACTCTTCGGCGCCGAACACGCCTACGTCCAGCCGCACTCCGGCATCGACGCCAACCTCGTCGCCTTCTGGGCCGTGCTCTCCCAGCGGGTCGAGAGCCCCGCCCTGCACCGCGCCGGCGTCCGCCAGGTCAACGACCTCACCGACGAGGACTGGGCCGAACTCCGCCGCGAACTCGGCAACCAGCGCCTGCTCGGCATGTCCCTGGACTCCGGCGGCCACCTCACCCACGGCTTCCGCCCCAACATCTCCGGCAAGATGTTCGACCAGCGCAGCTACGGCACCGACCCGGCCACCGGCCTCGTCGACTACGACGCGCTGCGCGCCACCGCCCGCGAGTTCCGCCCGCTCATCCTGGTCGCCGGCTACTCCGCCTACCCGCGGCTGGTCAACTTCCGCCTGATGCGCGAGATCGCCGACGAGGTCGGCGCCACCCTGATGGTCGACATGGCGCACTTCGCCGGCCTGGTCGCGGGCAAGGTCCTCACCGGCGACTTCGACCCGGTGCAGCACGCCCAGATCGTCACCACCACCACCCACAAGTCGCTCCGCGGCCCGCGCGGCGGCATGGTGCTGTGCACCTCCGAACTGGCCGAGCACGTCGACCGCGGCTGCCCGATGGTCCTCGGCGGCCCGCTCTCGCACGTGATGGCCGCCAAGGCCGTCGCCCTCGCCGAGGCCCGCCGCCCCGAGTTCCGCAGCTACGCGCAGCAGGTCGTCGACAACGCCCGGGCCCTCGCCGACGGCCTGCTGCGCCGCGGCGCCACCCTGGTCACCGGCGGCACCGA
Source organism: Kitasatospora sp. NPDC093679 (assembly GCF_040683455.1). Classification (NCBI taxonomy): domain Bacteria; kingdom Bacillati; phylum Actinomycetota; class Actinomycetes; order Kitasatosporales; family Streptomycetaceae; genus Kitasatospora; species Kitasatospora sp. NPDC093679. Next base: position 112,884 of record NZ_JBFBDW010000015.1, on the reverse strand, counting down.
CAACCACCTGGTGCTGATCGACGTCTCCGGCTACGGCCTGACCGGCCGCCAGGCCGAGGCCGCCCTGCTGGACTCCGGCGTGGTCACCAACCGCAACTCGGTGCCCAACGACCCGAACGGCGCCTGGTACACCTCCGGCGTCCGGATCGGCACCCCCGCCCTCACCACCCGCGGCCTCGGCACCGCCGAGATGGACGAGATCGCCGACCTCATCGACACCGCCCTGCGCGGCACCGCCCCGGCCACCACCGCCGCCGGCGCACCCTCCAAGGCCCAGTACGTGCTGGACCCCCAGGTCCGGAACGCCGTCGCCAAGCGCGCCGCCGACCTGCTCGCCGGCTTCCCGCTCTACCCGGGCCTCGACCTGGCCTGACACCCCGTCCTGCCCCGCGGCGGCCGGCCGTTGCCCGTTCCGGCCGGGGGGCCCCGGGGCCCGCGGCCGCGCACCCCCGCGT
>NZ_JBFBDW010000015.1:0-112419 GCF_040683455.1 Kitasatospora sp. NPDC093679 | reverse complement strand
CGCGCGCCGGCGGTCTCGCCCTCGGCCGTCCCGCCGCGGGGTCCCGCGTCGGAGCTCCCCGTCGTCCACCGCGCCCGGCGCCATCGGCACCGTGCACCCGGTCCGCGCCCTCGGAGTCCGGTCGGCCGCCCACGGCGACGCCGTGCTCGCCGCCCAGGACCGCTTCGACCGTGACCGCTCCGACCGGTCCGGCCCGGGCGGCGGAGGCCACCAGGACGTCCGGCCTTAAGCTGTGCCGACCGACGAAGGGTGGTGGCCGTGCACAAGCAGTGGCCCGAAGGGCCGATGACCGAGCCCGCTGCGGTGCGGGTCCTGCGCGACCGCGAGGCCGTGCGCACCGACCCGCCCGCCGCCCACCTCGGTCTCGCCGTGGTCCTCGCCGCAGCCGTCGGCGCCGGCCTGCTCGCCGGACCGCCGGCCGCGGCCGCGGTCCTCGGCCTCGTCCTGGCCCTCTTCCTGACCGCTCTCGCCACCCTCGCCGCCCGCGGCCACCGCCGCCGCGAGCTGCTCCGTCGCAGCTACCTCCGCACCTTCGGCTGGGCGACCAGGCTCTGACCGCCGACCCACGGGTCCTCAGCTCCAGGTGTCGCCGGTCTCCAGCAGGACGGTGACGCCGTCCTGGGCGCTCTCCAGGGACAGGCAGAGCTCGTGGCGGTCGAGCAGCAGGCCGCGGGTGCGGCAGCCCCGCCACTCGCCCGGGTCGCCCGGGACGAGTGGCCAGCCGGTGGCGATCAGCCGGTCGTGCAGTCGGCGGGCCACCTCGTCACCGCTCTGGCCGGCGGTGCCCCGGACGTGCAGTCGGCGGTTGCAGTAGGTCGAGGAGCCGCCGCCGCAGCCCAGGTCCTCGTCGCCGGAGAGGGCCAGCCCGGTCGGCAGCGCGGGCAGTTCCGCCGCCGGGGGCACTTCGGCCGGGGCCCTCCCAGCCCCAGGGCGAAGGCCCCCAGCACGCTCACCGTCCCCACCAGCACGGCGCAGGCCGCCGTTGCCGCGGTGCCGGCCGCCCTGCGGGGCCCGGTGGTGCCCCGCCACGGCCGGTCGACCGCCAGGCCGGCCAGGAGGACCGCCGCGACGGCGATCCCGCCCGCCACCAGCGCGGTCAGCCGCAGCCCTGCCGGCGTCCACCGCTCCACCGCCGCGATCTGCAGACCCGCGCACGCCGCCAGTGGCGCCGCCACGGCCCACCGCACCCGGCCCGTTCCGGCGGCGAGCAGCCAGCACGCGAGTGGCACCAAGAAGATCATCAGCACGGTGGGCACTCTGCCCGATCGGGGGACGGCAGGGAAGGGCTCCCGTGCCGGGGCTCCCCCGGTGGGATGCGACCGGCCGTCAGGCCGGGGTCACCGGCGCCTGGAGTTCGGTGACCCAGTCGTTGCGGTCGGCCGGGCACTCCAGGGTGACTTCGCGGGGGTAGCCGGGCGCGTGGTGGCCGGTGGCGTCGATCCAGCGGACGAGGGTCTGGGCGGTGGGGAGGACGGTGTCCATCGGGCCGCGGTGGACGATGGTCGCAGCCCGTTCGAGGGGCGGCAGGTCGAGTACGGTGACCTCGCCGTCCTGCAGCGGGGCGGAGACCTCGACGGCCGCGTGGACGACGATCCGGCCGCCGCCCTCCGGGGCGTCCTCGTAGTGGGCGATGCCGGGGCCGGTGGGGGTGATCCCGGCGGCGGCCAGGCGCCGGAAGAGCTCGTCGTAGAGGGGGCCGATGACGGGCCCGATGTCCTCCGGCCCGTAACTCGCGGCGACGGCGGACAGTTCGGCCACCCGGACGGCCGGGACGTGCTTCAGGACGACGTCGTCAGTGGGCATGTGCCCCTCGCTCTCGATCGCTCGGAGCCTCGCCTCGACCTGGACCAGTCGCGCCGCAGCCGCGGTCACGGCGGCCTCGAGTTCGGCCCGCCGCAGCCGGAGCATGGCCCTCAGCTCCTCGGTGCCGACCTCCTCGTCCAGGATCGCCTGGACCTGCTGGAGGGTGAGACCGAGGTCCTTGAGCGCGATGACGCGGTTGAGGCGGGCGAGCTGCGCGGCCGTGTAGTGGCGGTAGCCGGTGACGGGGTCGACCCGGGCCGGGCGCAGCACGCCGATCGCGTCGTAGTGCCGCAGCATCCGGACCGAGACGCGGCCGTGCCGGGCGAAGTCTCCGATGGTGAACATGATGTCTCCGAGTGCACCGCCTGACACGGTGTGAGGGTCAAGGCGCCGCCCGGCCCGTGGTGACGGGGGCTTCCGGCGGGCTCAGCGGTCGCCGGTGAGGGCCCGGCGGACGAGCGGGGCGTCGGCCGCCGTCGTCTCGATCCAGACCGGCCGCCCGGGGAGGACTCGTAGCGGAGCACCGTCCGGGCCACCGCCGATGCCCACCGGTCGGGTTCGGCCGCGGTGGCCACGACGACCGGGCCGCCGGTCGTGATCTCCACCGGGGGCGCCGCCCTGCCGAAGTCGAAGCGGACGGTCGCGCCGCCCGGCTCGACGGTGAGCCGACCCGTGGAGGCGTCGTCCAGCAGCTCCAGCCGCGAGCGCAGCGCGAGCCGTCCGGGCACCCGGACGGTCGCGCCGCCGCCGAGCAGCGCACGGCGGCGCCCGGCACGGAGGCGGACGGCAGCGGGAACCACCCGGTCGCGCACCAGGTCCACCACGAGCCGCACCGGAACGTCCACGGTCGGCACCTCCTCTCCGAGCCGCCCACCGTAGGACACCGGCCCGGTGATCACGGCGGCGGGGCGGTGGTCCCTCATGGGCCGGATGACCGGTGCGTTCACCCTGCTCCCGGTCGGGGACCTGCTCGCCCCGTACGAGGGCGCCGTCCCAGGAGGCGGCGCGAGGGTGCTCGGGATCGTCGCGCCGTTCCGCACCTGAGGCGGGAGCCGACCGGTCGGTTCGTCGACGACCTTTCAGCTCGGGCCCGTCCGTGCGCGGTTCCGTGCGGAAGCGGTGATCGTTCCGTGCTGGATCGGAGCCCTCTCGGGGGTGTGGGATGTGTGCCGTGGCGGCAACCGGCCGTCCGCGGTGCGCGTCCTTCCGGGCGGTGGCGTCCGGCGGGCTCCGGCGGGCGCCGCGGGCCGGCGCCGTCCCGGTGGCCGGACCGACCGAACGAAAGGCCCTGTCGTGGACACTCGCCGTCGAGCTCTCGCCGTGCTGCTCGCCCTCGCCTCCCCGTTGGTGCTGGCCGGGTGCGACGGTGACGGCACCGGCACGGCCGGGGACGCCGTGGGGACGACCGCGGTCTCCGCCGCCCCCTCGGCCGCGGCCTCCGCTTCCGCCGCCACCGTCTCCGCCTCGCCCGGGAAGGGCGCCGGCACGGTCACGCCCTCGGCCAAGACCTCCGCGAAGCCCACCCCGACGGCCACCCCCGGCGGGGGCGGGGGAGAGGTGGAGCACTGCGTCAACCCGATGCTGGGCGTGACCGCCTCGACCTCCGACGGTGCCGCCGGCACCATGGTGCAGCGCTTCGTGCTCACCAACGTCTCCTCGGCGCCCTGTTCGCTGACGGGCCGGCCCACCCTCGCGCCGTACGCGCCCCCCGGCGCGCCGGCGCTGTCGGTGGCCGTGGGGGCGATCCCGGCCGGCTTCGGCGGGCTCGGCGGGAGCGGCGGCACGCTGGTGCTCGCTCCGGGCGGCACCGCCGCGTTCTTCCTCAAGTGGAGCAACGTGCCGACCGGTGACGCGCCCTGCCCGAAGGCGGCCGGCTTCGCCTTCCGTGCGCCGCTGGACCCGCTGGCGGACGCCGACAAGAAGGTGCCGTTCGCCTTCCAGCCGTGCGGTGGGTCGGTGCAGGTCTCCCAGGTGCTGCCGGCCTCCGTCACCTCCTGACACCGGCGCCCGTCGGAACACCGCGGCCCCCGGCCTGCCCGGAGCGCCCGGCGTGCCCCGGCACGTCCGCGCGCTGTGCCACGGCACGGGGGCTCCCGGGGCGCGTCGACGGTGGACGGCTCCGCCGCGAGGCCGGCCGAACGGGTGTGGACCACCGTGGCAGCGGCGGGCGGAGCCGGTCAAGACGTACCGCCGCGTAGCCTGCATCACATCCGCGACCGGCCGCAGCGCGCCCAAGGCCGTTCGCCCGGAGCATTTCTGACACCCCGTCGCATACCGACGGCCCGGCGTCCGCAGGGGCGGGCGCCGGGTTCGAGGCCGCTGCGGAGCGCATCGGGACGGTCACGAGGGGCAACGATTCGGTAACCGCGCTGGAGTCCGCGGTCGGGACTGGTCGAGACTTTCGCCCATTCGCCCGGCCGTCCCTGCACGTTTCGCCGCCCTCCTCGACCAGGAATGCGCGTGGCCGACCGGTTGTGGACTCCCCGCCGACACCCGGCGGGATTCCCGGGCGTCGCCCTGTCCCCGGCCCTGCCGCCCGTGCGGCACCACTCGAAGGCGATCCCCCATGGAACGACATCTGCCGCGCGCCTTAACCGCGGCGCTGGCCTGCTCCCTGACGCTCACCGCCTGTTCGGCGACGGGATTCGGATCCGGGGCGGCGGTCACCATCCGCATGGTCGCCGCCGATTACGGCGACAAGGACGCGAACAGTTCCCAGCACTACTGGAACAGGCTCGCCGCGGCCTTCACCGCCGCGAATCCCGATGTCCGGGTGGACGTCCGGGTGGTGAACTGGAACGACATCGACAAGCAGGTCAAGGAGATGATCCGCAGCGGCGACGTCCCCGACCTGCTGCAGACCGGCGGGTACGCCGACAAGGTCGCCGACGACCTGCTCTACAAGGCCTCCGACGTCCTGTCGATCGGCACCCAGGCGAATTTCCTGGACAGTTTCTCCAAGGCCGGACAGGTCGAGGGGATCCAGTACGGCATCCCGTTCGTCTCCTCGGCCCGCGCCTTCTTCTACAACAAGGCGATCTTCCGCCGGGCCGGCATCACCGAACCGCCGACCACCTGGGACGAACTGCGCAAGGACGCCCAGCGCATCAAGGACAAGGTGCCGGGAACCGTTCCGTACGCCCTTCCGCTCGGCCCGGAGGAGGCGCAGGCCGAAACGCTGATCTGGGAGCTCGGGAACGACGGCGGATTCACCGACCGGTCGGGCCGCTACGCACTGGACGCCCCGCAGAACGCCGAGACCTTCACCTGGCTGCGGAACGATCTCGTCACCCCCGGCCTCACCTATCCCGATCCGGCCCGCACCGACCGCCGGACGGCGTTCGCGGACTTCGCCGCCGGACGGGTGGCGATGCTCAACGGCCACCCGTCGCTCATCAAGCTCTCCGGGGACGGCGGGATCGACTACGGAATCGTCCCGATCCCCGGCCGGGCGGGCCCGCTGAAGTCCACGCTCGGCGTCGCGGACTGGATGATGGCCTTCAAGAAGTGGGGGCACCGCAAGGAGATCAAGAAGTTCCTCGACTTCGTGTACACCGGGGAGAACACGCTGGAGTTCGACGAGGCGTACAACCTGATGCCCGTCACCCACGACACCCTGCAGGAGATGACCACGGGCGGCCGGCACCGCGACCTCGAACCGTTCCTCGCGCTGCTCCCGCAGGCGACCTTCTACCCCCTGGGCGACACCGGCTGGGACGCGATCTCCGCCGAGATCAAGAAGAACGCCGGCCTGGCCCTGCGCAGACCCGAGGACGTCCTGGGCGACCTGCAGAAGCAGGCGCTGTCGACCGGGCGCCGGTAGGCCTCCGCGGGCGGCGCGCCCGGGGCGGGGACGGCGCAGGCCGCCCGGTCCGGGGTGCGGTCCCCGGGCCGGGCGGCCCCGAACGGGTCGGGGAGCGGGTCTCAGACGAGCTCGATCTCCTCGAACAGGTCGTTGTCGGTCGCCGCGCCGGACAGCCACGCGGTCGCGTAGGCCGTGCCCGGCTGCCATTCCGATACGCCCGCCACGTAGGGGGTCGCGGCGAGGCGCACGACCACGTCCTGCGGATCGCCGGTGCAGGTCACCATCGGCAGCTGCGGACCGGCGGCGTCCACCGAGCCGGTCACGCCCTGTATCGCGCGGACGAGCACGGCGCGGACGTCGCCGGCGGGGCAGGAGACCGAGACGGTGACGTCGACGGCGGCGCCGTCCTCGACGATCCGGCCGTCCACGATGCGGATGCTGCCCTCTCCGAGGGCGGAGGCCTGGGGAGCCGCGGCGGCGAGCGCACCGGTGGCGAGGACGGCCGCGAGGGCGGCCGTGCGGAGGGTCCGGGTCACGGACATGGGTCGATCCTTTTCATGATCGCGGAGACGGCCGCTCCGGGGAGGGGCGGCCCGCCGACCACCCTGGTCCGGGCCCCCACCGGCGGCAACTCAGGCCGCACACGTTCTCACCCAGCGTGACTGAACGGCGGAATCCGGGCGCCCGCACGGAAACGACGTGTGCGGACTCCCGTCGCCGGGCGCCCCGGCGATGCAAGGAGATTGGAAGCCGCTGTGAAAGTTGCTGAAAAGCGTTGCCAGGGCGGAGGGGCGTTGCTAACTTCTGCGCACGCCGGCTCGGCGGATGCCCCCACCCTCATCGACCCGGAGCGACGCGTGCGCAGAAGCCTCCCCCTCATCGCGGCCACGATCTGCCTGTCCCTCAGCCTGACCGCCTGCGGCTCGGGTTCGTTCTTCGGCTCCGCCTCCGGCGCGACCCCGAACGGGACACTGGTGATCTGGGCCGACGAGAAGCGCGCCGAGGCGCTCAGACCGTTCGCGGACGCCTTCGCCGCCGCCCACGGCGCCAAGGCCGAGATCGTCGCCGTCACCGAGAACCAGCAGGAGAGGTTCGTCGAGGCGTCCAAGGCCGGCACCGGCCCGGACGTCATGATCGGCGCGCACGACTGGATCGGGAACCTCGTGCTGAACGGCTACATCGACCCCGTCCTGGTGCTCGACAACAAGATGGAGGACTACCTGGACGTCGCCCGCAGGGCGGTGATGTACAACGGCGAGTTCTACGGCATCCCCTACGCCGTCGAGAGCCTGGTGCTGTTCCGCAACACCGCGCTCGTCCCCGACGCCCCCGCGACCTTCGACGACCTGGTGGCCACCGGGGAGGAGCTCAGGAAGGCCGGCAAGGTGTCCCAGGCGGTCGGATACACCGTCAGCCAGGCGGACGCGAAGTCCGGCGACACGTACCACATGTACCCGCTGTTCAGCTCCGCCGGCGGCTACCTGTTCGGCGACGACGGGCGGGGCAACCCCAACCCGGCCGACCTCGGGGTCGGGCACCCCTCCTCGGTCGCCGCCATCGAGAAGATCGCGTCGCTGGGGGAGAAGGGGAAGGGGGTGCTGCGCCGCTCCTACACCTCCGACAGCACCGCCGCCGCCTTCACCTCCGGGAAGACGCCCTTCCTGGTGTCCGGCCCGTGGCGGCTGGCGGACGTGCGGGCCGCCGGGACCAAGTACGCCGTCTCCCCAGTGCCCGGCTTCGAGGGCAACGGCCCCGCCCGGTCGTTCGTCGGCGTCCAGTCGTTCTTCGTCGCCAGCAAGGGCGCGCACAAGGAGCTCGCCCAGAAGTTCGTCCTCTCCACGCTCGGCTCCGTCGAACTCGCCGACGCCCTGTACAAGGCCGAGCCCCGCATGCCGGCCCTCAAGGAGGCCCTCGCCCACGCGCGCGCCGCCGACCCCGACCTCGCCGCGTTCGAGCAGGCCGCGAAGACCGGTGTGCCGCTGCCGTCGCTCCCTCAGATGTCCGCCGTCTGGGGACCGTTCAACGCCCTGCTCTACTCGGCGGTCAAGGGCGATCCGGTGGAGCCGGCCGTCGCCACGGCCGACCGGGCGATCCGGGCCCAGCTGCCCAGGTGACGCACGCCCCTGCGGAGCCGGCCGGGCGGTCCTAGCCTGGTGGGGCGGGCGGCCGCCGACGGCCGACGGGCCGCGGCCCGCCCCGGCCGCACGCCCGCGGGCCCACCGCCCGGCCGGGTGCGGCGGCCCCGGGGACACCGACAGGGACAACGGGGTGCCGATGAGCCGGACGCGCGCACTGCTCGACCGGCTCCGTGCCCGCGACCCCGGCCTGCGGATCGCGCACCGCGCCGTCCGGGTCACCCTGGTCGCCTGCACCGGCTTCTACACCTTCCGGTACGGCCTCGACCGGCCGACCGCCGCGACCTACGCCCTCTTCGGGGCGATCTCGCTCGGCCTGCTCTCCCGGATCGGCGGCGGCGCCCGCGCCCGGGCCCGCACCCTGCTCCACACGCTGCCCGCGGCCTACCTGCTGATCACCCTCGGCACCCTGCTCGCCGTGCGCCCCTGGGCGGCCGCCCTCGGCATGCTCGGCATCGGGTTCGCCGTCGCCTACAGCTCGGTCGGCGGGCCGCGGCTGGTCGGCCTCGCCAACGGCCTGCAGCTCCTCTACATCCTCCCGTGCTTCCCGCCGTACCGGCCGGAGGACCTGCCGCTGCGGCTGATCGGCGTCACCGCCGGGATCGTGCTGCTCGCCGCCGCCGAGCGGCTGCTGTGGCCGGTGCCGCCGCCGGTCGACTACCGCGACCGGCTCGCCCGCGCCGCCGCCGCGGTCGCCGACCTCGCCGACCGCACCGCGGCCGCCGTCACGGCACCCCCCGGCCGTCCGGTGGAGGACCGCGCCCCGCCGGGCGCCGCGGACGGCCGTCCCGACCCGGCCGCCGCGGCGATGGACGACCTGAGGTTCTCCCGGATCCCCCTGATGGAACGTCCGGCCTCGGCGAGCGCCGCCGACCGCGCCCTCTCGCACGCGGCCACCGCCCTGCGCCACACCCGCGCACAGCTGCTGCGGATCGGCCGGGTCAACGACCTGGCCGGCCCGCTGCCGCAGGCCGCCGCGCTGGTCGGGGCCGCGGCGCGGGCCGTCCGCGCCGCGGGCGAGGGCGTCCGGGACGGCGGGCCGGTGCCCGGCACCGACCCGATCGAGACCGCCATCGCCGACTTCGAGACCGTCCGGACCACACCGTTCCACCCCGACGGCGGCCACCGCCCCGGCCCCGCCCCGGCCGCCGGTTCCGGCCGGATCGGGCCGTACCGCACCACCGACCCGGCGGAGGCGGCGACCGCCGCCCGGCTCGGCCTCGGCAGCATCGCCCTGGAGGCCGCCGAAGGGGCCCGCTTCCTCACCCTCGCCGTGCGGATCAGCCGGCGCGCACCGCTGCCCCCGGACCCGACACCGCCCGCCGAGCGGCCGGGCCCGTTCTGGTACGGCCACGAGCCGGCCCTCCGGCTCTGGTGGGCACGGTTCCTGGCCAACCTGACCCCACGCTCGGTGTACTTCCAGAACGCCGTCCGCACCGCCGTCGCCCTCGCCGCGGCCCGCCTGGTCGTCGGCGGCCTGGACCTCACCCACGGCTTCTGGGTCCTGCTCGCGACCCTCACCCTGATGCGGACCACCGCCGCCGACACCGGCATGGCCCTGCGGCCCGCGCTCACCGGCACGCTCTGCGGGGCGGCCGCCACCGCGGCGATGCTGATGCTGGTCGGCGACCGGCCGCTGTTCTACGCCGTCGCCCTGCCCGTCACCATGCTCACCGCGTTCACCGTGGGACCGGTCCTCGGCCTGGCCTGGGCCCAGGGCACCTTCACCGTCGTGGTGGCCATGGTCTTCGCCCAGCTCGCGCCCGCCAGCTGGAAACTCGCCGAGGCGCGGCTGCTCGACGTGGCCACCGGCGCCGCCGTCGGCATCCTCACCGGGCTGTGCGCCTGGCCGCTCGGCGGCGGCCGCGAACTGCGCCGACGCGCGGCCGAACTGCTCGCCGACAGCGCCGCCGCGCTCCACGAGACCGTCGCCGTGCTGACCGGCGGACCCGCCGCGGGCCGGGCGGTGCGCCGGGCCCGCCGCTCCGCCGTCCTCGCCGAGGCGACCTACGCCCAGTTCCGCTCCGAGCACCACACGGCACCGCCGGGCGCCCCGGACTGGCAGGCGGCGCTGCTGACCGGCCAGCACACCGTCCGCGGTGCCGAGCAACTGCTCGCCAGGATCGCCCCGCACTCCCTCTCCGGCTGGCCGGACACCGCCGGCGCCCTCGTCCGCGACGCCGACACCGCGGCCGCCGCCTTCCGCCACGAGGGCGCCGCGCTGCTCGCCGGCCCGGACACGCCCGTCCCGCCGGACCCGCTGCTCGCCGAGGCGCGCGCCGCGCTGCTCGACGAACGCGTCATGGCGGCCCGCCTGCCGCCGGACCCGGCGGCGCTGCACGCCGTCGACACCGCCGTCTGGCTGGTCGGCCTGGTCGACGACCTGGCGGCGGTGCCCGCCGCGAAGGCCCCGGCCGACGGGACGGTCAGCCCTCCCGCTCCGGCTCCCGGCCGGCCGGACGCGCCCCCGGACGGGACCGGTCCGCCCCGCCCTCCGCGGTGATCCGGGTGCCGGGGTGCCACAGCGCGCAGAGGAACGCCACGGCCAGCGCCGCCGCCATCCCGTACAGCACCGGCCGGTTCGCCGCCGCGAAGTCCGCCCGCAGCGAGGCCAGCAGACCGGCGTCCACACCGCTCGCCGCGGACCCGCCGGTGCTCGGCCCGGTGAGGCTCTTGGTGATCTGCTCGGCCGTGTCGCGCGCCGCCTGCGGCGGCAGCCCGCGCTGCTCCAGCGTGTCGGTGATCCGGTTGGCCGCGGTGTGCAGCAGGACGGTCCCGAGCACCGCGAGACTCACGCTCGCCGAGTAGTTCCGGACGGTCTGGGTGATCCCGGTGACCTCCCCGTACGAGCGGCCGATCGCCCGGTTCACCGCGTCCGTGGACGCCGGCGTCAGCAGCAGGCCGATCCCGGCGCCGGCGAGGACGATCCACACCCACTGCGCCCCCAACGACAGATCGGTGATCTTCGCCGCCCAGCCGGCGAACCCGACCGCGCCGACCACCGTGCCCAGCAGCATCGCCGGCCGGGCCCCGCGCTGGTCCAGGATCCGGCCGCCGACCTGCGAGGCCGGGCCGAACCCGGCGAAGAACACCAGCAGGTACAGGCCCGCCTCGTTCGCCGAGTAGCCGAGCGCGACCTGCGCGTACACCGAGGCGAAGAAGAACACCGGGACGAAGGACATCATCGCGAAGAAGAGCACCGCGTTGTCCGCCGAGAACGCCCGGTCGGCGAAGACCTGCATGGTGATCAGCGGGTCCCGGCTGCGCAGCTCCGCCAGCACGAACAGCACCAGCACCGCGAGTCCGCCGACGATGCACCCCCAGGTCGCGGCGCTGCCCCAGCCCCACACCGCGGCCTGCTGCAGGCCGAGCACGCTCAGGCCCATGCCGGCCGCGACCAGCACCGCGCCGGGCCAGTCGATCGGCTCCGGGCGCGGCGTGTTCCGGATCCGGGCCAGGAAGGTCAGCACCAGGGCGACCACCGCCACCGGCACGTTGACCCAGAAGATCGCCCGCCAGGTCCAGCTGGTCAGCCAGCCGCCGAGGATCGGGCCGATCGCGGTCAGGCCGCCCGCGACGGCGAAGAACAGCGCCAGCGCCCGGCCGCGCCGCTCGACCGGGAACACCTCGACCACCACCGCCAGCGCGGCCGGGAACATCAGCGCCGCACCGAGCCCCTGCACCGCGCGGAAGGAGATCAGCCAGGCCTCGGCCGCGCCGCCGGTCGGCACCGCCCCGCAGAGCGCCGACGCCGCCACGAACACCACCGTGCCGACCAGCATCACCCGCTTGTGCCCGAGGATGTCCGAGACCCGGCCGCCCAGCGCGAAGAACGCCGCCAGCGCCAGCAGGTAGGCGTTGACCACCCACTGCATCGCACCGGCGGAGAGCCCGAGTTCGCGGATGATGCTCGGCGCGGCGATCGACACGATGGTCTGGTCGATGAAGGTCATCGAGACGGCGAACAGCATGCCCGCCAGGGCCAGCCGCTCGCTGGTGCCGCCGTCCCGTCCGCCACTGCCGGCAGCCATGCCGCTCTCCTTTCGTCCCGGTGCCGTCCCGGTGCCGCCCCGGTCCCGTCCCGCTCCCGCTCCGGCGGCCGTTTCGCACGACACTGCCCGTCCCGCGGCCCGGGCGCGCGCTGCGCCGCGGCGAAGTCATCCGCTCGGCGGACGCCCGCAGCCCCGCCCGCCGCCGCGGGCGGGGACGGCAGAATGGGCGCATGCGCATCCGAGCCGCCCGCCTTGAGGACGTCCCCGTGCTGCAGGAGATCGAGCGGGCGGCGGGGGAGGTGTTCCGCGAGGTCGGCATGCCGGAGATCGCCGCGGACGAGCCCTTCTCCGACGAGGAGTTCGAGCCCTTCCTGGCGGCCGGCCTGGCCTGGGTCGCCGCGGACGGCGGCGACCGCCCGGTGGCGTACCTGCTCGCCGAGCGCGTCGACGGCGACCTGCACGTCGAACAGGTGTCGGTGCACCCCGGCAGTGCCCGGCAGGGCCTCGGCCGGGCATTGATCGACCGGGCCGCCCGCCGCGCCGCCGACGAGGGGCTGCCCGCGCTGACCCTCACCACCTTCGCCGAGGTGCCGTGGAACGCCCCCTACTACGCCCGCTGCGGCTTCACCGTCCTCGACGGGCCGCAGATCGGACCGCAACTGCGCGCCGTCCGGGAGCGCGAGGCCGCCCACGGACTCGACCGGTGGCCGCGGGTCTGCATGCGGCGCGCCGTCCGGCCGCAGGACGGAGCGCCGTAACGACCGGCCGCGCCCCCGCCCTCAGGCCCCCGCGGGCGTCCGGCGGGCCGCGCGCTCCTCCAGGGCGCCGGCCGCGATCCCGCACGCCGCGGCGGCCAGCCCGAGCACCGCCGCCGCCGGATTGACCCAGCCGGGCACCGAGCCGTTGCGGTACGAGCCGCCGTCCGCCAGACGGCACTCGAACCGGACCGGGACGAACCCTGCCTCCCAGTCCACGACCTGCATCCAGCGCTCCCGCGGGCCGGTGCGGCACGGGTGCGGCGGGGCGGAGTCCGTACCGCCGCTGCCCGCGTCCAGCGCATCCAGCCCGACCGGCCCCAGCCCGCAGACGTACACCGCCACCGCACCCGCCGCGGCGACCAGCGCCAGCCCGCGCAGCGGCCTCCCCTTCCGCCCCAGTAGCGCGGCCGTGCCCACCGCCGCGAGCGTGAGCGCGGCAACCGACCCCGCCAGGGACACGAACAGCAGCACCAGACCCATGACAAGCCCCCTGACCGCGGCACCCGCCGACCCTGCTCCGGGCCGCCCGTCCGCCGACACACCGTCGGGGAGACTACCGGGCACGCCGTCCGCGGCCGTCCGGGCCGTGCCCGTTCCCCCGCACCGCTCAACGGACGGCCGGACCGCTGCGCCGATCGGGTGGACTGTCGTGGCCGGGCCAACCCCGGAGGCCGTTCGTGCCGAAAAGGTGATGACGGCCGTTCGTCGATCGCGCGGCCGACGCGTCATCAGAACAGCTCGACACGACAGGAGTCCACCATGACCGCACTGCGCACCGCCCTGGCCCTCGCAGCCGCCGCCGGCACCCTCGTCCTCGGCGCGGCTGCCGGCCCGGCCTCGGCGAGCGCCGGGGCCGAGGGCCTGGCCACCAACTCGCCCGGTGTGCTGTCCGGCAACGTCATCCAGGTCCCGGTCCACATCCCGGTGAACGTCTGCGGCAACTCGATCGGCGTCGTCAGCATCCTCAACCCGGCGACCGGCAACGCCTGCTCCAACGTCGGCTGACACCCGGCACCGCAGACCTGCCGGCCCCGGGCCCCGCCGTCACACCGCCACGGCCCGGGGCCGGCAGCCCCAGCGCACCGGTTGTCCGAGCCCTCCGGCATGCTGACCCGTGCTGATCCGCCGGTTCGGCGGTTCGGCGGCCACCCCGACCGGTGCCCCGACTGCACGGCCGCGCCCCTGTCGTCGACGCGCGGTGGCCCGGGGACCGCCGCGACGGCTTACGGGCGAGCGTCCCGGCCGGGAGCGAGTAGGGCCGCACCGTCACGGTCGAGCCGTCGGCCTCGACGTACGCCGGGCGAGACGGGCCGCGCCTGCCCCCGCTGCCGCACCCCGCGAGCAGCAGCACCGCCGCCACCGCACTCCACATCGCGCCCCACCGTGCACACCGTCTCCGTCCGGTCGTCGCCCACCCCTCCCACGCCCCGGGACCGTCCGGCCCCGGCGACTCCCCGCATCCGGCGTGCGCGCGGCGTGGCAGCGATCGCGGCCCTCCGAACCGGCTCGGGTCAATCGCTGCGCAGGCGCGGGGCGGTGTGCCTCCGGGCGGCGGGCGGAGTGCGGCGGGCGGACGTCCGGAGGCACCGCCTACGCTGTCCGGGTGATCACCTTCTCCGCGCCGGTCGCCGGCGACGTCCTGATGCGGCCCGCCGTCCCGGAGGACGCCGAGGCGCTGAGCCGCGCGATGATCCGCAACCGGGAGCACATGCGCCCCTGGGACCCGCCCCGCGACGAGCACTGGTACACCGTGGCCGGCCAGCGCGCCCGGCTGCACGACCAGCTCGTCCAGGCCGAGACCGGCCGGCTCGCCCCCTGGGTGCTGGCGAGCGGCGAGGAGATCGTCGGCGGCGTCACCCTGTCGAACATCGTCCGGCTGCACCTGTGCAGCGCCAACCTGGGCTATTGGGTGGACGCCGCCCAGGCCGGCCGCGGCCTGGCCTCCGCCGCCACGCTGCTCGCCTGCCGCGCCGCGGACGCCGAGCTCGGCCTGCACCGTCTGGAGGCCGGCGCGGCCGCCGCCAACCTCGCCTCGCAGCGGGTGCTGGAGAAGTGCGGCTTCGAACGGATCGGCACGGCCCGCGGCCTGCTCTTCCTCGACGGCGCCTGGCGCGACCACGTGCTGTTCCAGAAGCTCCTCCACGACCGCCCGCTGCCGACCGCCTGAGGCCCGCCCGACCGCGGCGGCCGGTCAGCCCGCGTACGGGGACGGCAGCGCGAGGGTCGCGGCGACCGCCTCGGCGACGGCCCCGGCGTGGGTGAGCGGGACGGCGGCGGCCTCCGGGGCGGGCCGGACGCCGCGGACGGCGAGCAGGTGGAGCACCCGCAGCGTCCGCATGGTGTTGGAGGCGTGGGCCGGGACGGGGCCGGGCTGGCCGGCGGCGAAGTCGGCGGCGACGGGGGCCAGCCAGTCGACGGACTGGCACTCGGTCAGTTCCGGGCGGGTCAGGGTGAGAGCGATCGCGAGGCCCAGCCGGTCGTCCTCCATGGCGTCGAAGAGGTGCTCGGTAGGGGCGATCAGCCGGGCGCAGGCCAGGTCCAGCAGGTCGGCGGGCTCGGTGTGCGGGCTGCGGCCGAGGGCGCCGAGCAGGTCGGCGCCGTGCGCGACCGCGTGCAGCCAGCCGAGTTCGGGATCGTGGCCGCGCAGGTCGGGTTCGGTGCGGTACCAGGTGTCGAAGGCGCACTGCCAGGCCGGGTCGTGGTCGCCCAGGCGGACGAGCCGGGCGAGGACGAGCGGGGCGAAGGTGCGGGCCTGGATCTCCGGGTCGGTGAAGCGGTCCGCCATCTCGTCGCCGAGGCGGTGGCGTTCTGCGTCGGGCAGCCGCGGTATCCAGCGGTGCAGCAGGACGTAGGCCTGTTCGTCGCGGATCGTTGGGTCGGGTGAGCGCAGGTCGGCGCTGAGCGCGGCGACCAGCTCCGGTTTGGGCCGGAGGGTGTCGTCGTCGAGGAAGGGCCGCCACCTGGTCACCCGGCCGATGCTAGGGGAGGAGGGCGGGGCTCCGGACCCGCCGATCGGCGGGTCGCCCGGCCCCCGCACCGCCGGCCGCCGCGCCCACCGCCCGTTCTGGGCCGAGCGGATGACGGGCCGTCGACGGTCCGGTCGGCCGGGGTGTCCTGCGGGCGGGCGGCGGGTCGGCGGATATCGTCGAAAGCCCCTCAGACCCTCCGACCGGGAGTCGTGCTTGCCGGTGGCGACGTTGTCCACGCAGTGGCCCCGCTACGTCCGGCTCGTGCCGTGGGTGCTGGTGGTCGGCGGTCTGGTCTGGGACTCGCTGGCGACGGCCGACTACTGGGGCGACCCGATGATGGCGGCCGCCTCCGTGCTGGCGGGCGCGCTGCTGCCGCTGCGGGACACGGTGGCGGTCGGTGCGGCGAGCGCCGTCGGGGTGCTGGTGCTGACCTCCCGGGACGGCACGCTCGGCACCACGGCCGGCTGGCTGGAGCTGGCCAACACGGTGTTCGCGGCGCTGATCGGCGTCTGGGTCAACCGGGTGATCGCCCTGCACGGCCGCCGGCTGGCGGTGGTGCGGTCGGTGGCGGAGGCGGCGCAGCGGGCGGTGCTGCCCGCGCCGCCCGCCCGGGTGGGTCCGCTGGCGGTGGCGGCCTGCTACCGGGCGGCGCAGACGGAGGCGCTGATCGGCGGGGACGCCTATGCCGTCCAGGAGACCCCGTTCGGGGTGCGGCTGCTGATCGCGGACGTCCGGGGCAAGGGGCTGCGTGCGGTGGCCGCGGTGTCGGTCCTGCTGGGGGCCTTCCGGGAGAACGCCGACCGGGCGCCGGACCTGCGGGCGCTGGCCGACGCCCTGGAGCACTCGCTGGCCCGGGAGAGCACGGGGAGCGACGAGGAGGTCCGGACGGAGGGCTTCGTCACCGCGCTGCTGGGCGAGGTCGACGGGGTGGACGGCGACCTGCGGCTGTTGAACTGCGGCCACCCCGGGCCGTACCGGCTGCCCGCGGACGGCGGGGCCGTCGACCTGCTGGCGGCGCGCGACCCCGGGCTGCCGCTCGGCATGGGCGGCCTGGGGGTGCCGCGGTCCGCGCCGGACGCCTGGCCGTTCGCGCCGGGCGACACCCTGCTGCTGGTCACCGACGGGGTGACGGAGGCCCGGGACGGCGCGGGGGAGTTCTACGACCCGGCGGTGCGGCTGGCGCCGCTCGGTCCGTTCGACCGGCCGCAGGGGCTGATCGACGCGTTGGTGCTGGACGTCCGGCGGTGGACGGGCGGCCCGCGGGACGACGACATGGCGGTCCTCGCGGTCGCCCGCAGGACCTGAGTCCGTCCGTCCCGGCATTGCGTCTGGAATTTCCGTCCAGATCGGACGTATAGTCCAGAACATGGAGACGCGCGAAACCGACCCGCGGGTCCGGCTCTGGGGCCCGGTCTGCCAGGCCGTGGCCCTGCTGCTCGGCCCCTACGCCGAGGTCGTGCTGCACGACGCCGAGCGGGACCGGGTGCTCGCCATCTGGAACCCGCACGCCGGCCGGGCCCCCGGAGACCCCTCGCTGCTCGGCGAACTGGACCGGCTGGAGCCCGCCGCCCAGGACGTCTTCGGCCCCTACGAGAAGCTGCTCGCCGACGGCCGGCGGCTCTCCTCGGTGAGCGCGGTGCTCCGCGCCGAGGACGGCCGCCCGTCCGCGGTGCTCTGCGTCAACCTCGACCGCACCCCGCTCGACCAGGCCGCCGCCGTGCTCAGCCGGTTCGCCGCCCCGACCGTGGAACGGCCCGAGGCGCTGTTCGAACAGGACTGGACGGAACGCATCCAGGAGATCGTCGGCACCCACGTCCGCGAACGCGGCCGCGCGGTCGAACGCTTCGGCCGCGCCGAGCGCATGGAGGTGCTCGCCGACCTCGACCGGGCCGGCGTGTTCTCCGTCCGCCGCGCCGTCCCCGTCGTCGCCACCGCCCTCAAGGCCTCGCGCTCCACCGTCTACGCGCTGCTCGCCGACCTCAAGGACCCCCGGAGCCCCCGATGACCCGCCTGCCCGACTTCCGCCTGGAGACCTACTTCTCCCGCTGGGAGTTCACCGCCCGCCACCACCTCACCGCCTCCGACGCGCAGACCATGACGATGGCCGAACTCCTCGGCCTCGCCGACGCCGACGACCGCCGGGCGTGGGAGGAGCTCGCCCTCGGCTACACCGAGACCTTCGGCGACCCCGGACTGCGCGAGGCGATCGCCGGGATGTACGAGACCGTCGGCGCCGACGACGTGGTCTGCTTCGCCGGCGCCGAGGAGGGCCTGTACATCGCCATGCAGGCGCTGCTCGACCGCGGCGACCACGCCGTGGTCCTCACCCCCAACTACCAGTCCGCCGAGACCGTCCCGCTCGCCCTCTGTGAGGTCACCGGGGTCGCCCTGGACGAGAAGCAGGACTGGGCGCTCGACCTCGACGCCGTCACCGCCGCGCTGCGCCCCACCACCAAGGTGGTGTCGGTGAACTTCCCGCACAACCCCACCGGCAAGGTGATCGACCGGGCGGAGTTCACCGCGCTCGCCGCGCTCTGCGAGGAGCGCGGGATCCACCTGTTCAGCGACGAGGTCTACCGTGGCCTGGAGCGCGACCCGGCCCGGATCCTGCCGCAGGCCGCAGACCTCGCGCCGAGCGCCCTCTCGCTCAACGTCACCTCCAAGTCGCTCGGCCTGCCCGGCCTGCGGATCGGCTGGATCGCCTGCCGCGACCGCGCGGTGCGCAGCCGCCTGGAGCGGGCCAAGCACTACACCACCATCTGCAACGCCGCCCCCAGCGAGGTCCTGGCCCGCATCGCGATCAAGGCCCGCGCCACGATCCTGGAGCGCAACCGCGGCATCATCGCGGCCAACCTGCCGCTCTTCGACGCCTTCTTCGCCGAGCACGCCGACCTCTTCGAGTGGCAAGCCCCCGACGGCGGCTGCGTCGCCTACCCGCGCTACCTCGGCGCGGACGGCGTCGAGGCGTTCTGCACCCGGCTGGTCGAGGAGGCCGGCGTGCTGCTGCTGCCGTCCGGCATCTACCGCTCCGAGCTCACCGACACCCCCGCCGACCGCTTCCGGATCGGCGTCGGCCGCAGCAACCCGGAGCCGGCCCTGCAGGCCTTCGCCGACTGGCTGCGGGCCCGCCGGTGACCACCGCCGACTTCGTCGGGCAGCTGCCCGCGGGCTTCTGGCAGGTGCCGTACGCCGGGGCGCGCTTCCCCGGCTCGCGCGCGGTCGCCGAGCGCCCCGGCCTCGAACACGGCGCCAACTGCCAGCTGTTCGCCCGGGCCGTGCTCGCACGGTCCGGGCTGCTGGTGCCCGCGCTGCGCTCCAGCGAGCTGTGGGAGGACACCGCGAGCACCGTCCGGGTGGCCGAGCCGAACGCGCTCGACCTGCTCTTCTTCGGCCGGGACGAGGAGCCCTGGGGCGCGCACGTCGGCGTGCACGCCGGCGGGGACACCGTGCTCCACCTGTGCGCCGAGGTCGGCCGTCCCGCGCTGTGGAGCCTCGCCGACTTCGCCGCCCGCGAGCGCTACCGCGTCCTGCTGGGCGCCAAGCGGGTCACCGCATGGCTGCCCGGACCCGCGGCGGCCGGCCGGGCGGCCCCCGCGGATTGGTAGATTGTCGGCGCAGCAGTGCCCCGGCAACGCCGGTAGAACCGCACCCACACCGGAGGGAAACCTCGTGTCACAGCCGTCCACCACCACGTCGGCCGGTCCGGAGCAGGGGGCGGAACTCGCCGCCGCCCGGGCCGCCTACGAGCAGCTCCGCACCCGCGGCCTCAGCCTCGACCTCACCCGCGGCAAGCCCTCGCCGGAGCAGCTCGACCTCTCGGACGCGCTGCTGACGATCCTGAAGCCGGGCGACGTGCGCGCCGCGGACGGCACCGACTGCCGCAACTACGGCGGCCTGCAGGGCCTGGCCGAGCTCCGCGCGGTCTTCGCCGGGCTGCTCGACGTCCCCGCCGACCAGCTGTTCGCCTGCGGCAACGCCAGCCTCACGGTGATGCACGACGTGGTCGCGCACGCCATGCTCGCCGTCCTGCCGGGCGCCAAGCAGCGCTGGGCGGACGAGGACGAGGTCCGCTTCCTGTGCCCGGTGCCCGGCTACGACCGGCACTTCACGATCTGCGACCGCTTCGGCATCACCATGGTGCCCGTCCCGCTGACCGGCGAGGGCCCGGACATGGACGTGGTCGAGGAGCTCGTCGCGGCCGACCCGCGGATCAAGGGCATGTGGTGCGTGCCCAAGTACAGCAACCCCAGCGGCGAGAGCTACAGCGACGAGACCGTCCGCCGGCTGGCCGCCATGCCGACCGCCGCGCCCGACTTCCGGCTGTTCTGGGACAACGCCTACGCGGTGCACCACCTGACGGACGACCGCACCCCGCTGCTGCCGGTGCTGGCCGCCTGCGAGGAGGCCGGCCACCCGGACCGGGCGTTCGTCTTCGCCTCCACCTCCAAGATCACCGCGGCCGGTGCGGGCGTGGCCTTCCTCGGTTCCTCGCCCGCCAACATGGCCTGGTACGCCCGGCTCGCCGCCGCCCAGACCATCGGCCCGGACAAGGTGAACCAGCTGCGGCACGCCCGCTTCTTCACCGACGCCGCCGCGGTGGAGACCCACATGGAGCGCCACCGGGAGCTGCTGGAGCCCCGCTTCGCCGCCGTGTACGAGGTGCTGGAGCGCGAGCTCGGCCCGCTCGGCATCGCCTCCTGGACGCGGCCGCTCGGCGGCTACTTCGTCAGCCTGGAGGTCCCGGAGGGCTGCGCCTCCGAGGTCGTCCGTCTCGCCAAGGAGGCCGGCATCGCGCTGACCCCGGCGGGTGCGGCCTTCCCCGGCGGCAACGACCCGCGCGACAGCCAGATCCGGCTGGCCCCGTCCTTCCCGTCGGTGGACGAGGTGCGCTCCGCGATGGAGGGCGTCGCCGTCTGCGTCCGCCTCGCCGCCGCGGAGCGCGCCGCGGCCTGACGCCCCGCAGGTTCCCCGTACCCCGCCCGCCCGGCGCGGTACGGGGAACCGGCGTTCGTCGGGGGCGTGTTCGGGGGAGTCCGGCGCGCTCAGGCCGCGGCCGGCCCGGGTGGCGGAGCCGTCGGTGGTGCCTGCGGGGCCGGCCGCCGGGCCAGCCGCAGCGTCCCCACGTAGGAGACCACCACCGCGACGATCACCAGCGGCATCACGGTCAGGCTCTCCGTGCCGAGCAGCAGGGTGGCCAGCAGCACCGAGGTCATCGGCAGTTTCAGCATCGCCACGCTCATCGCCCCGACGCCCATCGCGAACGCGGTGGTGGTGTCCACCCCGGGCAGGTGCGCCAGGGCCATGCCGCCGGCCCCGCCGAGGAACACCGCGGGGAAGACCGGACCGCCGCGGAAGGCACTGAGCGACAGCCCGTACGCGAGCGCCTTGCAGACCACCAGCAGCACCAGGACGCCCGCCGTGTAGGAGGAGTTGTCGGCGAGCAGCGGTCCGATGGTGTTCTCGCCGGAGTAGAGCACGTCGGAGATCGGCTTGTCGCTGATCGTCGCGTACACCAGGGCGACCACACCGACCAGCACGCCCATCAGCACGGTGAGCGGCAGCCGCCGCCGCTCCACCACCGGCTGCAGCCGCAGCGCGGAGCGGCGGATCCCCTCGCCGAGCAGCGCCGCGACCGCACCCACCAGCAGCGCCCAGCCGAACTCGGAGAGCGTGGGCCGGTCGGCCTGCGGCACCTGGTGCAGCGTCAGCGAGTAGGTGCCGAGGCCGGTCCAGTGGCCGAGGCCGGTGAAGATCAGTGAGCCGATGCCCGAGGCGAGCAGCCCGGGCACCAGCACCACGCCGAGCATGGGCCCGGCCAGTCCGGAGGCCTCCATCAGCAGGAAGGCGCCGACCAGCGGCGAGCCGAGCAGTTCGCTGATCGCCGCGAAGCTGCCGGCGGCGCCGAGCACGCCCACCGCGGTGTCCGGGGCGTCGCGTTTCAGCAGTTTGATCGCGCCGACGGCGACGCCGCCGCCGAGCGCGATCAGCGGGGCCTCCGGGCCGAGCACCACGCCGAGGGAGAGCGAGGCGATCGCGGCGAGCGCCACTCCGGGCACCGCCGTGACCGACGGGGTGTCCCCGGTCTTCAGCCCCTCGGCCGGTTTGTGGCCGCCGCCGCCCGGCAGGTAGCGGATCGCCAGGGCGACCAGTACGCCCGCCACGGCGAGCGGCGGGATCGCCCACCAGTCGGGGGTGCCGTCGAAGCCGAGCCCCTTCGGCAGGTCGGTGAAGACCAGCGACTGCAGTTCGGAGACGAGGGCGAGGAAGCCGAACGCGCCGGCCGAGACCGGCACGCCGAGCAGCGCCGCCAGCACCAGGACGGTCACGTAACCCCGGGTGCGGACGATCGCGATCGGGTCCTGCGGCGCCGGGGTCTGCTGCTCGGTCGGTCCGGCCGGCATGGGCATCGTCTCCTCGGCGTCGGGGCCCGGCCGGAGTGCCGGGCACCCGGGCCTGTGTGTCAGGTGATACCACGCGGGGTCCGGCCGTCCGGGCCCGCCGCGCCCGTGGTCAGCGGGGCTCGGCCACCGGGTCGGCGGCCGGCAGCCGGCCGTCCTGGACGGCGTCGACCAGCGCCCGGTGGTCCCGCTCGTTCTGGTCGGCGTACGCCTCCGCGAACTCCGCCAGCGCGCGGTCGAAGACGTCCTTGCCGCCGAGGTAGGCGGCGATCGCGATGCGGTCCCCGGAGCGGGCGTGGGCGCGGGCCAGGGTGAAGCCGCAGAGCGCGCCGAAGGCCTGCATCCCGGCGGGTCGCATGTCCTCGGCGACCGCGATGCCCTTCCAGTCGCGCAGTTGGCGGACGTAGAAGTCGCGGCGCTTGCCGTCGATGCCGTCCACCCGCTCCCAGCCGAGGAAGATGTCGCTGGCCGCCTGCATCAGCCGCTGACCGGACACCACCCGCTCGCCCTGGTTGCGGTACTGGCTGGCACCGACGTGCGGCGCGAGCACCGAGATGTCCGCCTCCTTGGCCTGCATGAACAGCGGGTCCTGGCCGTCCCGGCCGAGCAGCAGGAAGATCCAGCAGCGGGTGCCGACACTGCCCACGCCGACCACCTTGCGGGCCACGTCGACCAGTCGGAAGTTCTCCAGCAGGTAGCGGCGGTCGGAGGGGAGGGTCTTGCCGTAGCGCTCGACCAGGCTGCGGAAGAGCGTCATCAGCGCGTCGCGCTCGACGTTCGGCAGCAGTTCGGAGATCGGCATCAGCAGCGGCGGGTCCGCGGCGATCCGGCGCCGGCCGTCGACGACCTCGGTGAGCTTCTCGAAGGCCTGCAGGCTGTCCCGGGTCCGGGCCTTGGCCATCGCCTGGGCCAGCCCGCGCTGACCGCGCTTCGGCGCCCGCTCGGCGGCCAGCTCCTGCAGCATGTCGGAGTCCATCCGGGCGTACCAGACGTCCAGGTTCCGCATCCCGGCGAACCGGGCCATCGCCTCGCGGTACTGGCGGACGGTGGCCCGCACGATCTCCGACCGCTCCTTGTCGTCGAAGCCGTTCGCCCGGCCCGCGATGACCAGGCTCGCCGACAGCCGCTTGACGTCCCACTCCCAGGGGCCGGGCAGGGTCTCGTCGAAGTCGTTGATGTCGAACAGCAGCTGACGCTCCGGAGAGGCCAGCAGACGGAAGTTCAGCATGTGGGCGTCGCCGCAGAGCTGGGCGCGGATGCCGGAGTCCGGGCTGCCGGCCAGGTCGGAGGCCATGATGGCGGCCGCGCCGCGGTAGAAGCGGAACGGCGACTCGCTCATCCGGCTGTAGCGGATCGGCACCAGCTCCGGCACCCGTTTGGCGGACTGGGCCTCCAGGATGCCCAGCGGGTCCGGCCGCTTCTTCTTCGGCCGGTACTCGGCGTGACTCGAACGCGGTGCCCGCCGCCGGGCCGCCCGCCCGCGGGCCGCGCGCTCCTCGGGGGTGGCCTGCGCCACCGGACGGGTCTCCGGGTTCTGGTCCTTCGCCATGGGGTCCTCCTGCCTGACCGGGTGCGGCCGTGCACCGCTCCGCTCGGGGCGGCTCGCACGGACCCTCCGATCATCGCCGCCACCGCGCCGTCCGGCCTGCCGTGGGCGCGCCGGAACCACCCGTACGCCCATTCCCGGTGGTGGCCGCGCCGGGCCGCGCTTCTCCTGGTAGGGCGAACGGCCGCAGGCCCAAACCCGAGGAGAGCAGATGGCGTCGAGCGAACCGGAGCCCGGCTCCGGCGAATCCGCGTCCGGCGGCTCCGGCCACGGCAAGCCGCCGGAGCCCGTCCCGCCGGGCGGGCCGCCGCCCGCCCAGGGCCCGGGGCCCTCCTCGGAGCGGCCCACCGTGGCCGCCGGCGGCGGCCCGGACGAGGTGGCCGCGCTGAAGGCGCGCCTCGCCGCGCTGGAGGCGGCCGCCCCGCCGCACAAGCGGGAGCACCACCGCTGGCGGACCTCGGGCGCCGTGGTGCTGATCGTGATCGCCTCGCTGCTCTCCATGCTGTCGGTGATGGCGGTCTGGACGGCCAACTTCGTCGGTGACACCGACCGCTACGTGCAGACCGTCGCCCCGCTGGCCACCGAGCCGGACGTCCAGGACGCGATCACCAACCGGGTCACCAACGTCGTGCTCGACCAGATCGACGTCGACGCCCTGGTCAAGCAGCTCTCGGACACCGCCGCCCAGCAGGGCGTGCCGGAGAACCTGTCCAACCTGATCGGCAACCTCAGCGGCCCGATCAAGAGCGGCCTCACCGACCTGATCAGCTCCACCGTCCACAAGGTCGTCACCAGCGACCAGTTCGCCACCATCTGGGTCGACGCCAACCGCCTGATCCACAGCACGCTCGACAAGGCGCTCACCGGCAAGGGCGGCGGCACCGTCAAACTCGAGAACAACCAGGTCTCCATCGACCTCGCGCCCGTCATCGCGAAGGTGAAGACCCAACTGGTCGACTCCGGACTCTCCGTCGCCTCGAAGATCCCGGACGTCCACACCAACTTCGTGATCTTCTCCTCCAAGGACGTCGGCAAGATCAGGACGTACTTCCGGCTGCTGGAGATCATGGGCAACTGGCTGCCGATCCTCACGGTGATCGTGGCCGCCGGCGGTGTCTTCCTCGCCGTCAACCGCCGCCGGGCGCTGATCGGCGCGGCGATCGGCATCGCGATCGCCATGCTGCTGATCGGCGTCGCGCTGACGATCTTCAGGGCGTACTACCTCGACCACCTGCCACCGGGCGCCAGCCAGGCGGCCGCCGGGACGGTCTACGACACCCTGATCCGGTTCATGCGCGCGAGCATCCGGGCCATCGGCGCCGTCGCCGTGGTCACCGCGGTCGGAGCCTTCCTGATCGGGCCGTCGAAGCCCGCCGTCGCGGTGCGCACCGCCTGCCGCCGGATCATCGGCTCGCTGCGCGACGCGCTGTACTCGCTCGGCATGAAGCTCGGCCCGGTCGGCCCGTTCGTGCACCGCTGGAAGCGCTGGATCGGCGTGGTCATCCTGCTGGTCGGCGCGCTGATCCTGGCGACCTGGAGCTACCCGACCTGGGCCGTCGTCCTGTGGATCACCTTCTTCGTGGCGCTGGGCTTCGCGATCCGGGAGTTCCTCGACACCGGTCCCGAGGGCGACCGGGCCGCCCCGCCAGCCCGGACGGGCGGACCGCCGCCCGCCACCGCCTGACCGTCCCGCAGGGGGCGGGGCCCCGGCCCCGCCTCCCTCCGGCGGACTCAGTCCGCGGCCGGTGGCCCGCGCCGCCGGCCGATCCGGCGCCAGACGGCGCGCTGGGTGCGGAGCGTGCCCGTGCCGACCAGTACCAGCACCCCGGCGTTCAGCAGCAGCTGCAGGAACGAGCCCCAGGACTTCTCCCAGTCCTCGAACGCCGCGGACACGGCGACGTCCGCGGCCGCCGGAATGGTCGTCACCGAGATGAACACCCCGAGCAGCGCGCTCGTCCGGGCCTCGGTGAGCGAGACGATCCCGACCACGCCGGCCAGGCAGGCCACCACGACCGAGAAGAAGTCCGGCGTGCCGATCAGGTTGGACACCGGCCGCAGCCCTGCGTCGTACGCCCGCGACTCCAGGCCGAACCCCCGGATCACCAGCGCGAACAGGAAGGTGATCACGATGGCCGCCGGGAACCCGCAGGCCAGCGCCGTCAGCCCGCGCCGGACGGCCCGCCGGTCACCGAGGTCCAGGCCCAGCGCCACCCCCACGATCGCCCCGTACTCCGGGCCGACGACCATCGCGCCGACGATCAGGATCTGCGAGTTGGTGACGATCCCGACCGCGCCGAGCAGCGCCGCGACCACCAGGTACAGGTAGAAGCTCGGCGCGTAGCTGCCCTGGGCGCGGATCCGCGCCTCGACCTCGGCCCAGACCGGCGCGTGCACGCGCCGCCCGAGGCTGCGCCGCCCGGCCTCCGCGGCCGGGCCGAAGAAGGCGAGGTCCACCGGTTCGACGACCACCGACCCGCGGGTGTCCAGGCCCAGTCCGCGCAGGCCGTTCAGCACCTCGTTGGCGCCGCCCGCCAGCACGTCGCAGGCCAGCGCGTCGCCGTCCGGGTGCCGGGCCGCACCCGGCTGCACCACCAGGTTGAGCACGCACGGGTCGGCCGCCAGCATCGCGACCGCCCGCCCGGTGAGGTCCGGCGGACTCACCGCCCGGACGTGGATCGTCGCCACCCGCTCCTCCTCCCGTCGTGGTCCGCCTGCCGGGTCCTCGCACAACACCACCGCCGTCGCACCACCTGCCCGCCGCGACGCGCCGGGCCCGGCCGGGGGATCACGCGGGCGGGCTCAGCAGCACCGCCCTGTCCCCGGGGTCCCGGGACGGGGTGCGGCCCTCGGTGACGGGCAGCAGCCGGCCGTCCGGCTTCACCAGGAAGAGCAGCCGGTGGCCCGCCGGCAGCCCGCCGTCCGCCGGCGAGGTGGTGACCCGCGCCCCCTCGCCGTACTGCCGGGCCAGCTCGGGCCGGGTCAGACCCGGGCCGAACAGCGCCTCGCCGCCGGTGTACGGCGCCACCACGCCCCGGCTGCCCGCCGCAGGCGCCAGCCGGTACACCGCGCCCTCCAGCGTCTCGTGCAGGGTCGTCGACGCCAGGGCGTTGAAGTCGTCCTCCTCGGTGAGCAGCAGCACCCCGGTGATGCCCTCCAATTCGGCGCCCGCGCCAGCCTTCCCGCGCGGCGCGCCGGGCGCAGGGCGCGGCTCGCGGCACTGCTCCGTCGGGGTGAGCGCCGTCCCTCCGACGGAGCAGCCGGCCGTCCCGGTCGTCCGCCGCCCGCGGGCTGCGCGATCCCGTGTGCGCCGTCGCACCCCGGGTCTACACTCGCGGTCTGACGCCAGGTCAGGCCGGGGCGCGGCGTGCGCCCCGCGGGGGGCGGCTACGGGGGTGCAGGTGGCTCAGGGCTCGGCGCGCGAGAGCGCGCGGATCGGTGGTGTGCGCACGACCGCCAAGTACGAAGTCGACGCGCTGGTGAAGGACCTCATCGGCCAGTTCAGCGGCGCCCGGCTGCCGATGCCGGTCGTCGTGCTGTACGCCGAGGACGACGACCCGGAGCTGGACCGCGAGGTCCGCGGCGTGGTGCACGCCGTCCAGGAGGCGCAGGAGGCCGGCGGACTGCCGTACCGCGTGGTCGCCGGCGCGGACGGCGACGACCCGCACCGCAACGCCGTCGCCATCGTCGACTCGCTGGCCAAGGGCCCCTGGGCCCGCCGCGGCCCCGCCTGGTACCGCAGCTACCCCGCGCCCCGCTCCCGGCTGGTCGCCGCGATCGAGTCGGCCGCCCGGCACGCCCTCGCCGCCCCCGACGCCGCCGGCCGGCCGCTCGACGACCACGTCGAGACCGTCCTCGGCCGGCTCCGCGACCTGCACTGGCGGCCCGAACCGCGCCCGGCCGGCGGCGAACTGCAGCGGCTGCTGTCGCCCGTGCTCAACTCCACCAGCCTGATCGGCGCCTTCGTCCTCGCCGGGCTCACCAGCCTGCTCACCCAGGCCACCTGGCAGGTCGTCGTCCTCGTGCTGCTCGCCGCCCTGCTGGTGCTCGGCGTCACCGGCTGGGTCCGCCGCAACACCGCGCCGCTCTCCTGGCTCGGCCGGGCCAGCCGCTGGTTCGCCACCACCACCTTCCTCGCCGCGTCCGGCCGGCAGGCCGCCGCCTGGTCGCTCTGGCGGCCCCGGATGTCCTGGGACGTCACCCGGGCCCGCGCCCGCGAGGTCGCCGGCGAGATCCTCAAGGCCCAGCTGCCCGGCACCCCCGAGGACGAGAAGGACCGCGCCCAGCAGTTCCACCTGCAGCTGCGCACCCTCGCCCTGCTGGAGGACCTCCGCTGGGCGCACCGCTCCTGGGCGCCGGACCTGCGCGGCCGCAAGCGCCGCGTCCCGCCGGTCGTCTTCGTGCCCCGCGCGGACGCCCGCAACGGCGCGCTGCGGGTGCTCGGCGCGATCTCCGACGTCCGCAGCCGCCGCAGCGAGCAGGACCCGCTGCTCGTCCTCGCCGCCGTCGCCCACGCCGACGTCGCCGCCTGGCTGGAGGACGCCGGCACCGCCCCCGTCACCGTGCACGCCGTCGGCTCGCGCCGCCGCGGCCCGTACGAGAACTGGGTCAGCGACCTGCGGGTCCGCCAGGCCCCCAGCCGCGGCCGGGCGCTGGCCTGGACGCTGCCCGTCCGGCTCACCCGGCACCAGCTGGGGGCCGGCGAGACCACCCGGCTCGCCCCGGTGCCGGTCGGCCGCTCCTGGTGGTTCCTGTGGTCCCGCTGGACGGTGCTCGCCGTCCTCGTCCTCGCCGCCTGCGGCGGCCTGCTGCGGGTGCAGCAGCTCGGCGACCGCTACTGCGGGCCCCGGCTGCTCGGCTCCAACCCGGACGCCCTCTGGCGGGTGGACCCGGGCGGCACCCGCGAGTGCGTCGGCGTCGCCACCGGCGGCGTCTCCTTCGCCGGCGACGGCGGCGGCGTCCGCCTCAGCGGCACCCTGCCCGGCGAGGACACCGACCGCACCGGCGCCGCCGTCGGCCTGGAGACCCTGGAGGCGGCGATCCGGCGCGAGAACGCCCGGGTCGACGCCCTGCCCGACGTCCACTACGTCACCGTCGTCTACGCGGGCTCGCTCACCACCGTCGCGGGCCAGCAGTCCCGCGCCCTCAACAGCCTCAAGGAGCTCACCGGCGTCCACCTCGCGCAGATGCGCAACAACGCCGGCCCCGGCGACCCGCTGAAGATCAAGGTGCTGGTCGCCAACGGCGGCCAGGACATGTACTTCCAGACCGACATGGTGCAGCGGATCGTCGACCTCGCCCGCCGGGACCGCTCGATCGTCGGCGTGGTCGGCCTCGGCCGCGACACCGCCGACAGCGACAGCGCGCTCACCCTCCTCCAGCAGGCCGGCCTCGCCGTCGTCAGCACCACCAACTCCGGCAGCTACCTCGCCAAGGGCCACGTCAACTACTTCGGCCTCGCCGCCACCGACCAGGAGGAGGCCGCCGCACTGCGGCTGATCGTCGACGGCCTCGCCGTGCCGCCCGCAGACCGCTGGGCCGCCGTCCTCACCCGCACCGCCGGCCGCGACGACCGGTACAGCCCCGAACAGGCCCAGTACGGCTCCGCGATGCTCAAGGAGGCCGGCTTCCAGCTCATCGGCGGCCACCCCCTCGAGTACGGGCTCACCAGCAACGGGGACCCCGACTTCGAGGCGGCGCTCAGCACCAGCTGCCACTCCGAGCACCCGCCCGCCGTGCTCTACCTGGCCGGCCGTGCCGACGACGTCAACCAGCTGATGCGGCGCCTCGCCGCCGACGCCGGCTGCAGCCGGCCGCTCACCGTCCTCACCGGCGACGACCTGACGAAGGCCCAGTTCCGCACCGGCGCCACCTCGATGGCACCGCAGGCCACCCTCTACTACACCGCGCTCTCCGACCCCTCCGTCACCGCCCGCGACTCCGACCTCGCCGCGGTCGCCGCCGCCGAACTGCGACTCGCCCCCGCCGGCGGCAACCCCTACGAGGACGACGTCTTCTCCGACGGCGCGCTCGCGCTCGCCTACGACGCCACCGCCGCGCTCCAGGCCGGCGCCGCCAAGGCCGGGGCCTCCCAGCACGGCGGCGTCGGATCGGTGATGGCGGGCCTGCGGGCGGTGGAGATGAAGAGCCGGGCCACCGGCACCGTGGACTTCCGCGACACCCGGCCGCTCGCCACCGGCCCGCAGCCCGGCCACGGGCTGCACGTCATCCGGGTGCGGCGCGGGCCGCAGGGCACGCCGGTCACCG
This sequence comes from Kitasatospora sp. NPDC093679, assembly GCF_040683455.1. Taxonomy (NCBI): domain Bacteria; kingdom Bacillati; phylum Actinomycetota; class Actinomycetes; order Kitasatosporales; family Streptomycetaceae; genus Kitasatospora; species Kitasatospora sp. NPDC093679. Next base: position 82,749 of record NZ_JBFBDW010000015.1, on the reverse strand, counting down.
AACGGATCTGCGGGCGGGCGGCGGGCGACACCCGGCCGCTGACCGGCTGCACGCCGTGAGACCGGCCCGCCCGCCCCGGGGTCAGACCGGGTGGCCGGCCGACCGGAGGCCCTCGCGGACGGCGAGGGCCGCGGCGACGGCACCCGCGTGGGCCTCGGGGCGGGCGTCCGTGGCGGCGGCGATCCGCGCGGCCCGGCGTTCGGCGGCCTCGGCGACCTGCCGGGCCTCCTCGTCGGTCAGCCGGGCACCGTCGAGGCAGGCGGCCCGGCGCTCGCGCACCGCCTCGGCCTCCCGCAGCGCCCGGGCCAGCGCCACCTCGGCCTCCGTCACCCGGTCGGTGAAGTAGTTCGTCACGGCATCGCGGACGGTCGGGGCGTACGGCTCCGTCGGCTGCTCTCGGTCGGCCATGGCAGCACGCTAACCGCGGGGGCCGCGGGCGGCACGCAGCACCGCGGGGCACGGACGGGTACGCATGTCAGCCCTTCACCTTCTTCCGCGCCTTCTTCCGGGCCTTCGCGGCCTCGGCCACCTGCTGCTCCTCGTGGGCCCGCTGCACCGCGTGGAGCAGGCCGTAGCCGAAGGTGTCCTCGCCGTGGCGCCGGGCCTCGGCCGCGGCGTCCACGATCGCCGGCTCGGCGACCACGCCGTCCTGGTGGGCGCCGAGCGGCTGCTGGATCCGCTTCATCCGCTTGCGCAGCTTCCCGGCGGGCCGGCCGGCGGCCGGGGCGGCGCACTCCGCCGCGTACCGGGCCCGTTTGGCCGCCTTGCGGGCGCGGTGCAGCGCCTCGTCGCGTTCGCGGCCGGGCGGCAGGTCGAGCGCGGTGCTGAGGCGGCGGACGGCCCGCCGGCGCTGCCGCTCCAGGACCTTCCGGGCCTCGGACGTGCCGCGCCGGGCCCGCTTGCGCAGCGGCGGCCGGGCGGCGAGCTCGTCGAGGGCGTTCAGCAGGGCGAAGTACCGGCCGCCGTCCATGGCCTGCAGCGCCGTCCGGTGCGCGCGGCGGTAGCGGCGGGCGTACCGGGCCGAGATCCGGGCGGACACCTCGGCGGGCCGGCCGGCCGCGGGCAGTCCGGAGGCCTGTTCGGCGAGGCGCTCGCCGAGCACCTCGGCGTCCCTGGCCCTGCCGAGCACCTTGCCGAACCGGCGGAGCTCCTGCTCCAGCGGGTCGGTGACGGAGCGGTCCAGCAGCTTGCGGTGCGCGGCCAGCGCGCTGCGGATGCGACGGACGGCGACCCGCAGCCGGTGCACCGAGTCCGGCCGGTCGACGCGGACGGCCGGGTCGAGGGCGTGCACGGCGGCGACCTGCTCGCGCAGGTACCCGGTGAGGGCCGCGGCGACGGACCCCTCCGGCGGGTCGGCCCGGTCGGCCGGTGATTCGAGGCGCTCGCCGAGCACCCGGCCGAGCTTGGAACTCGCCGCGGATCTGCGCAGCCCCCGCGCCCGCAGCCGCTCCTCGACCTCGTCCAGCAGCTCGGGGTCGCCGTCGGCCAGCTCGACCTCGGTCTCCGTCCACACCGTCGGTCCCGCACCGGGGGCGGTGTCCACCGTGGGCGCCTTGGCCGACACCCGGTCGCGGGCCAGCTCGGCGAGGGTGCGGCGTTCGGCGTCGACCAGCAGGGTGATCGTCCGCTCGGTCTTCAGCCGGGCGACCGGGGCGAGCCGCTCGCCGCGGGCCGCGCCCCGGACCAGCCGGACGAGCTCCTTGGGCGGCCGCCGCTTGTGCCCGGTGGCCAGCGGCAGCCGGGTCTCCACGCGCATGCCGTTCGACCCCGGCGTCTTCAGGTGCCAGCCGGCGTCGTGGCCGCCGCTGCGCCGGCGCAGCGTGATCCCGTTGCGCAGCAGGCGCAGGTCGGGGGTGTCGAAGTAGACGGCGTTCAGCTTCTCCGTCCCGCCGGGGACGACCCCGGACACCTGCGACAGCCCGTCGGCGGTGAGCGGGCGGTCGAGGGCGCCGTCGTACTTGCGCTCGTTCTCCTCGTGCACGGTGGTCATACGGATCGTCTCTCCGCTGCGGGCCCGGCCCAAGCGGCCGGGCGGCCGGTGTTTTCTGGCTGCGGGCCGGGCGGCGCGGTTCAGTTCTGCTTGATGGCCGAGACGTCGAACTCCAGGACGACCCGGTCGGAGACCAGGACGCCGCCGCCCTCCAGCGCGGCGTTCCAGTTCACGCCGAAGTCCTTGCGGTTGACGGTGACCGTGCCCTCCAGGCCGACCCGGAGGTTGCCGTACGGGTCGACGGCGTTGCCGGTGTACTCGAAGTCGAGGGTGACCGTCCGGGTGGTGGCCTTGATGGTGAGGTCGCCGGTGACCTGGTAGCGGTTGGTGCCGACCTGCTCGACGGCGGTCGAGACGAAGGTGATCTCGGGGTGGTTCGGCGCGTCGAGGAAGTCGTTGGTGCGCAGGTGCTGGTCGCGCTGCTTGTTGCCGGTGTCGATGCTGTCGGCCCGGACGGTGACGCGGCCGTGGGAGCCGGCCGGGTCGTCGCCGTCCAGGTGGAGGGTGCCCTCGAACTCGTCGAAGGAGCCGCGGACCTTCGTCACCATGGCGTGGCGGGCCACGAAGCCGATGCGGCTGTGGGCGGGATCGAGCACGTACTCCCCGGTGAGCCGGGGCAGCGCGGTGGTCATGGCGGCGCTCCTCCTAGGACGGGCCCGGCGGCGGACGGCCGTGCGGGCGTTCCTCTGCGGCGGCGCTTCTGCCCGGTTCGCGGCGCGCCACACACCGCCGTCCCGTGCGGCCTGCCGGACACGCGGAACGGCTGCGGCCGCCCGCCCCGCGCGGGCGGCCGCAGCCGTTCGGAGGGAGCGGATCAGGCGTGCACCGGGGCGGCCGGCTCGCCGGCCTCGGCGCTGCCGTCCCGAGCGTCCTCGCCGCCCTCGCCGCCCTGCGGCCGGGCGTGCTTCGGCAGCAGGAAGATCGCCGCGAAGACGACGGCCATCATGGCCAGCTCGACCCCGAGGGTGACCTGCTCGGCGTGCACGAAGTCGCCGCTCTTCACCTGCTCGAAGAAGACGGTGCCGAGGATGGCGGTGCCCAGCGCCGCGCCGAACTGCTGCACCGAGGTGAGCGTGCCGGAGGCGGAGCCGGTCTCGTGCGGTTCCACCGAGGCGAGCACCGTGTCGAAGAACGGCGCCATCACGAAGCCCATGCCGAGGCCGGTGACCGTGAGGGCCGGGGCGAGCTGCCACGGGGTGACCCCGGCGCCGGCCAGGTGCAGGGTGAGCATGATGCCGGCGACGCCGAGCGCCATCACGACCAGGCCGCCGTGCATCACCTTGCGGCCGAAGCGCTGCAGGGCCTGCGAGGCGATGAACGCGACCACCATGCCGAGCGAGGACGGGATGCCCGCGAGGCCGGCCTTGAGCGGCGAGTAGTGCAGGCCGATCTGGGTGTACAGGCTGAAGGTCAGCCAGAAGCCGGTCATCGCGGAGAAGAACAGCAGGCCGAGGACCATGCCGCCGCTGAAGCCGCGCTTGGCGAACAGGCTGGGCTCGACCAGCGGGTCCCCGCCGCTGCGGCTGCGCCGGCCCTCGTACCAACCGAAGAAGCCGAAGACGGCGACGGAGGCGGCGATCAGGGCGAAGGCCCAGAGCGGCCAGTCGTGCTCGCGGCCCTGCACCAGCGGGAAGATCATCAGGGCCGAGCCGGCCGCGGCGAGCAGGGCGCCGAGCAGGTCGAGGCGGACGGCGCGGGCGCTCTTCCACTCGGGCAGGAAGCCCAAGCCGCCGGCGATCGCGAACAGGCCGAGCGGGATGTTGATCAGGAAGATCATGCGCCAGCCGGTGCCGAACAGGTCGGCGTCGACCAGCCAGCCGGCGAGGATCGGGCCGCCGACCGTGGACAGGCCCATGACCGGGCCGAACATGCCGAACGCGGAGGCCTGCTCCTTCTCGGAGAACATCTCCTTGAGCATGCCGAGGCCCTGCGGCAGCATCACCGCGCCCAGCAGGCCCTGGAAGACCCGGGCGGCGATCAGCTGGTCGGGCCCCTGGGCGAGGCCGCAGCCGATCGAGCCGAGGGTGAAGCCGACGGCGCCGATCAGGAACATCCGGCGGCGGCCGAAGATGTCGCCGAGGCGCCCGCCGGTGATCAGGCCGATGGCCATCGCCAGCGTGTAGGCGGCGCCCATCCACTGGATGGTGCTCTCGCCGCCGCCGATGTCGGCGCGGATGGAGGGTGCGGCGATGTTGGTGACCAGCGAGTCGAGGAGGTCCATGACCTCGGCCGCGAGGATCACGAACAGCGCGGCCCACCGCCATCGGTACGGGGTGGGGGTGTCGGTCATGGCGTCTCCAGACGAAGAACAACGTTTCTATCGAACGAACACCGTTCTACGGAGTCGATCGGCGTTCTGTCAAACAATATTCGCGGCTTCGAACGCTGTTCGCTCTCGGTTACGATGTTCGTCAACGTCCGTCGATCACGGACGTCCGTCCGTGCGTGCGGACCGGACGTTCCCCCGAGGTGGAAGAGGTGCGCGTGACCTCGGAGATGCCCCCGATCCCGTGGCACAAGGCGCGCAGGGCCGACACCCGTCAGCCGCTCACGCCCGAGGCCGTCGTCGAGGCCGGCATCCACGTCCTCGACCGCGAAGGGCTCGAGGGCCTGACGATGCGCCGGGTCGCCCAGGAGCTCGGCACCGGCCCCGCCTCGCTCTACGCCCACGTGTCCGGCAAGGACGAGCTGCTGGAGCTGATGCTGGAGCGCATCTCCGGCGAGATCCGGCTGCCCGGACGGCCCGAGCCGGAGCGCTGGAAGGAGCAGATCAAGGAGGTCTGCCGGGAGGCGCAGCGGGTCTACACCGCGCACCGCGACATCACCGTGGTCTCGCTCGGCGGCATCCAGCTCGGCCCCAACAAGCTGAAGGTCGCCGAGTTCGTCGTCGGCCTGCTGCTCTCCGCCGGCATCCCCCGGCAGGTCGCCGCCTACGCGCTGGACGGCCTCGGCCAACTGATCGACTCGGACGCCTACGAGGCCTCGCTCTACACCGCGAAGATCGCCGCCGGGGTGGACGTCGACGCCTACTTCGACGGGGTCCGCGACTACCTCGCCCGGCTCCCGGAGGAGCGCTTCCCGCTGCTCAAGGAGATGGCGGAGACGATGGTCCACGGTGACGGCGACGAGCGCTTCGAGTTCAAGGTCGAGGTCTTCCTGCGCGGCCTGGAGTCGTACATCGAGCGGTAGCGGCGCCCCGGCCGGGGGCAGTGCCCGCCGTGCGCGTAGGCTTAACGCAAAGATTGAGCTTTAGTGCCGCTCGGGGGTCCGCCGCGCCCGCGGGCCCGGCGCCGACCGCACCCGGAAGGACGGCCATGTCGTTACTGCACCCCGCCACCACCGAACCGGCTCCGGCGCCCGCCTGGACGGTGGGCGACCTCGTCGTCCACCGCGTCGACGAGGTCGAACTGCCGCCGGGGACGGGCCCCTGGCTGCTGCCCGGCGCCACGTCCGAGGTGGTCGCCGCCGCCCCCTGGCTGCAGCCCGACTTCGCCGACGCCGACCGCGTCCTGCGGCTCGCCAGCCACACCTTCGCGGTGGCCGCGGGCGGCCTGCGGATCCTGGTCGACACCGGCATCGGCAACGGCAAGGACCGCGCCAACCCCGCCTGGCACCGGCTCGACACCGACTACCTCGACCGCCTGGAACGGGCCGGCTTCCCGCCCGGATCGGTCGACCTCGTCGTCCTCACCCACCTGCACACCGACCACGTCGGCTGGAACACCCGCCGGGACGGGGACGCCTGGGTCCCCACCTTCCCCCACGCCCGGTACCTCACCAGCCGCGCCGAGTGGGACCACTGGGCGGTCGCCGAGCTGGAGGAGCCCCGTCGGCAGATGTTCCGCGACTCCGTCCACCCGGTCGCCGAGCACGGCCTCCTCGACCTGCTCGACGTGCCCGCCGACGGCCTGGAGATCGCGCCCGGGGTGGCGCTCGTCCCGATGCCCGGCCACACCCCCGGCCAGGTCGCCGTCCGGCTGACGAGCGGCGACGCCACCGCCCTGATCACCGGCGACTGCATCCACCACCCCGTCCAGCTCGCCGAGCCCGACATCCACAGCCACGTCGACATCGACCCGGCACTGGCCGGGGCGACCCGCCGCAAGCTCCTCGCCGAACTCGCCGACACCGACACCCTGCTGCTCGGCAGCCACTTCCCGCCGCCGACCGCGGGCCTGGTGCGCCGTGACGGCGCGGCCTACCGCCTCCTGGCCGTCCCCGGCACGACGGGCCGCCCGGCGGACGGCGGGACCGCACCGTGAGGCTCCGGGACCGCGCCGTGAGGCTCCGGGGTCACGCCGTGAGGCCGCGGCGCCGCGGCGGACCGGCCGGATGAGCGGTCGGCCGGTGCCGCGCCCCGGCGGCCGGAGCGCCCGGGTGCAGGAGGCCGTCCGGACCGCGCTGCGGGAACTGGAGGCCGAGGTCGGCCGGTCGGCGCTCACCGTCCCGCTCGTCGCGGCCCGGGCCGGCGTCACCCCGTCGACGGTCTACCGCCGCTGGGGAGACCTGCAGACCCTGCTCTCCGACGCCGCGGTCGAGCGGCTCCGCCCGGACGCACCGCCCGAGGACCACGGCTCGCTGGCGGCGGACCTGCGCGCCTGGGCCGAGCAGTTCCTGGAGGAGACGGCCGCGCCCGCGGGCCGCTCGTACCTCCGCGACGCGCTGCTCGGGGACCCGGAGGGCGGCAACGCCGGCCGCTGCTCCGAGTACGCCGCGGAGCAGATCCGGACGCTGCTGGACCGGGCGGCCGGCCGCGGCGAGGCGGCACCGGACGCCGAGACGGTCCTCGACCGGGTGGTGGCGCCGCTGGTCTACCGGGTCCTGTTCCGGCCGGACGGTCTGGACACCGCTTACGCGCACCGGCTCGTCCGGGACGCGCTGGAGGACTGACGTGCCCGGCCCCGGTCGTGGACCGGGGGCCGGGCGGGCCGGGCGGGTGCTTCGGACGGCGTCAGGCGCCGCGGCGGGCCGCGGCGAGGTGCTGCTCCAGGGCGGTGACCACCAGTCGGTGGTCCTCGGCCTGGGGGAGGCCGGAGACGGCGACCGTGCCGACCACGCCGACGCCCTCCACGGTGACCGGGAAGGCGCCGCCGTGCGCGGCGTAGGTGTCCGGGTCGAGCCGGGACTTCTCCTCGAAGGTCTCGCCCTTCGCCGCGAAGCGCAGCCCCACCAGGTAGGAGGAGCAGCCGTAGCGGTCCACCGTCCGGGTCTTGCGCAGGATCCAGGCGTCGTTGTCGGCCGAGCTGCCGGGCAGCGCGAAGCGGAAGAGCTGCCGGCCGTTGCGGCGGACGTCGACCACGACCGGTGCCTGCTCGGCCCGGGCCAGCTCGACGAGCCGGGTGCCGAGCCGCCAGGCGTCCTCGTTGTCGAAGCCGGGCAGGCGCAGCCGGCGCTCCTCGTCCTCGATCCGGTGGATCAGGGCGGCGATCTCCTCGGGCGTCCCGGGACCCTTCCTCGGGCTGCTCGACGGGTTGCCCGTCGGCTCGGTCGCCGGCTCGGTCATCGGCTCGGTCATCGGGCGTCCTCCTCGGTCAGTGCGACGGTACGGCCCTCGGCGGCGGAGCGCCGGGCGGCCTCCAGCACGGCGAGGGCGGCGACGGCGTCGCGCGGGTCGACCGGGGCGGCCGCGCCCTCGCGCAGCGCACGGACGACACCGGCGTAGAAGGCGGGGTAGTCGCCCGGCAGCGAGGGGTGCGGCGCCGCGCCGTCGACCGTGCCGAGCAGGCCGCGGTCGGCCTCGGCGACCTCGCCCCAGCCGGGGCCGGGGAGCTGTCCGGCGCGCAGCGCGTCCTCCTGCGGATCCATCCCGTGCACGGTGTACGCGGCTCGGTCGCCGAGGACGCGCAGGCGGGGGCCGAGCTGGCCGGCCAGGGCGCTCATCCACAGGTGGGAGCGGACGCCGGAGGCGTGGGTGAGGGCCACGAAGGCGTCGTCGTCCGCGGCGGCGCCGGTGCGGCGGGCGTCGACCTCGGCGTACACGTGCGTGGCGGGGCCGAAGAGGGTCAGCGCCTGGTCCACGAGGTGGCTGCCGAGGTCGTAGAGGATGCCGCCGGCGTCGGCCGGGTCGGCGGACTCGCGCCAGCCCTCCTTGAGCTCCGGGCGCCAGCGCTCGAAGCGCGACTCGTAGCGGTGCACGGTGCCGAGCGAGCCGTCGGCGACCAGCTGCCGGACGGTACGGAAGTCGGCGTCCCAGCGGCGGTTCTGGAAGACCGTCAGCAGCAGGCCGCGGGCCTCGGCGAGGTCGGCGAGGCCCGCGGCCTCGGCCGCGGTGGCGGCCAGCGGCTTGTCCACCACCACGGGCAGGCCCGCCTCCAGCGCGGCGCGGGCGAGCGGCACGTGGCTGCGGTTGGGGGAGGCGACGACCAGCAGGTCGAGGGCGGACGGGTCGGCGAGCAGCTGCTCGGCGGTGTCGACGGCGCGGGCCTGCGGGTGCTCGCGGCGCAGCTGCTCGCGGCGCTCGGGGCTGGCGGTGACCACGGCCTCCAGCCGCAGGCCCGGGGTGGTGGCGATGAGCGGGGCGTGGAAGGCGGCGCCGGCCAGGCCGTAGCCGACCAGGCCGACGCGGAGTGCGGGGTGCTCGGGGTGCGGGGTGCTCGCGGTGGTCATGGCGCCAGTTAAACAACAGTGTTTCCTAAGTGCAAGTCCAGGTGCGTTCCAGGCGTGGGACCGGGCGTGGATCGGGCGTGGTCCGGGCACGGTTGCGGCGCGGTCCGGGCACACCGGGTCCGGGCACAATGGGCCCCATGACGACGCACCCCGGCCCGACCGGCACCAACCTGGCCGGACTGCGCGACCACAACGCCGCCCTCGTGCTCGGCCTGCTGCGCGCCGCCCCCGAGGGCGGCAGCCGGGTCGGACTCGCCGCCCGCACCGGCCTCACCCCGCAGGCCATCGGCAAGATCACCGCCCGGCTGCTCGCCGAAGGCATGATCGAGGAGGCCGGCCAGAGCGCCTCCACCGGCGGCAAACCCCGCACCATGCTCCGGCTGCGCGCCGAAGCCGCCTGCGCCGTCGGCGTCCACCTCGAACGCGACGAACTCACCGTCCTGCTCGTCGACCTGACCGGCCGCCGCCTCCACCGGTGCACCCGGCCGGTGGACGAGGGGATCGCCCCCGACGACGCCGTCCGCCTGGTCGCCGAGGAGATCCGGCGCGCCGCCGAGGCCCTGCCCGCCGGAGCCCGGCTGCTCGGCGCCGGCATCGGCTGCCGCGGCCCGCTCGACCATGCGGCGGGCGTCCTGCACTGGTTCACCCCGGCCGGCCCGCGCGGCTCGTCCGCCTGGCACCACTACCCGCTGCGCGACGAACTCGCCGCCCGCCTCGACGGACTGCCCGTCGTGGTCGACAAGGACACCAACACCGCCGCCCTCGGCGAGGCGCCCGCCACCCCGCGGCCCGGCGGCGGCCTCGCCTACGTCCACCTCGCCGCCGGACTCGGCGCGGGCCTGCTCCTCGACGGCGCGCTGCACCGCGGCACCCGCACCAACGCCGGCGAGTTCGGCCACCAGACCGTGCAGGTCGACGGGCCGCTCTGCGCCTGCGGCAACCACGGCTGCCTGGAGGTGCTCTGCCTCGCCGCCCTGGAGCGCGGCGACCACGCGGCCGCCGCCCGGCTGATCGGCGTGGGCGTCGCCAACCTCGTCCGGCTGCTCGACATCGACCGGGTGGTGCTCGGCGGCCGCGCCGTACTGGCCGCCCCCGACACCTACCTCGACGGCGTCACCGCCCAGCTCAAGGCCCGCATCCCCGACCCCGAATGGCAGCCCGTCCCGGTCACCCTCGCCGCCGCCGGCCACCTCGCCGTCGCCGCCGGCGCGGCCGAGCTCGTCCTCGGCCCGCTCTTCGGCCGCCGCACCTGAGCCGGCGGTTCCGGCGCGGCGGGTACGTCCCGGCCTGACAACGAAGGCGTCTCCCCGGCCTCCGCGGACGCCCGGGGACGGCACGACGGTGCAGCGCGTGCAGTCGGTGCACTGGGTGCGGTCGAAGGGAGAAGCGGTGGAGCGGAGTCGGACGGATGAACACGGCGCGATCCCGCCGTCGTGGCGGAACACGTCGACGTGGCCCTCGGCGGCCGGCGGGGCGCAGATGTCGCCCTGCAGGACGGGGTAGGGCTGGACGGTCCGCCCGACCGTCTCCTGGACCTCCGGGGCGGCGTCGTGCACCGGGTCCCCGACCCGGCGGCAGGCGTCCTGCTGCCGACCGGGCGGGGCGTCGATGCGCGCGTCCACCCGTGGATCGGTGTCGTGGGCCGCCGTACGCCTCCCGCCGGCCCGCCCCGCCCCGGGACCGGCCGGCGCCGTGCCCGCCGTCCGGGAGCGGCTCAGCCGGGCCGGTCGCCGGTGCGCAGGCCGGCGAGGAGTGCGTCGATGGTGCGGCGGGTGGTGGCGGCCATGTCCACCGACTCCGGGGCCAGCAGCCACTGGAGCTGCAGGCCGTCCATCACCGCGATGATCGCGTTGGCCACCGACTCGACGTCGATGTCCGCCCGGGTCTCGCCGAGCTCGCAGGCCTCGACGAGGGCCTCCACCACCATGGCCCGCAGGCCCGCGTAGCGGCTGCGGAAGAAGTCCTGGGCCGGGTGGCCCTCGGTGACGCTCTCCGCGGAGAGCACCGCGTACAGCCGGACGATGCCCTCGCGCTCCGCATTGCGCCGCACCGTCTCCACCAGGTGGTCGAGGAGGGCCAGGCCGCGCGGCCGCTCCGTTCCCAGCTGGGCCATCTCGGAGTCGTCCCGCAGCTCCAGCACGCCGCTGAGCAGGGCGGTCTTGGAACGGAAGTGGTGCAGCAGGCCGGGCTGGGTGAGGCCGGCCCGTTCGGCGATCTCGGCGAGCGAGGCGTGGTGGTAGCCGCGGGTGGCGAAGGTCTCCACGGCGATCGCGAGGATCTCCTCGCGGCGGCGCGCACCGCCCGGTCGCGGGGAGCGGGTGCCGCCCGGGGCGCGGTGCACCGGGTGCTCCACGGGCTGGTCGGGGCTGTGGTCGGCGGTGCGGTCGAGGGTCACCGGGTGAGTGTACGAGCCCCCGGGCCGGGCCCGCGGACGGGTCGCCGGGCGCAGTCCGTCCCCGCGGCCGACGATCCGTCAAGCTCTGAAAAAAGTGGGGCAGAAGACTTACCTAGTGGTCGGTAGGTCTGATTGCATGTCAGCGGCCCTCAGCAGTGCACCACCCGGCGCGGCCCCTGCCGCCGCCGGACGCGCCTGTGTGCGCGTGTCCGCCCATCCACCGCGATACGGAGAGACACGTGGAACCCACCCGTCACGGCACCACCCGCCGCCCGCGCCGCCGGGCCCTGCTCGCCGGCGCCCTGCTCGCCGCCTCCACCCTGGCCGCGGGCACCGTGCCGCTGAGCACGGCGCAGGCCGCCGAGCCGGCCGCCGGCGGACGCCCGCTGCCGTACCTCGACGCGAAACTGCCCGTGCAGCAACGCGTCAAGGACCTCCTCGCACGGATGACCCCGGACGAGAAGATCGGCCAGATGACCCAGGCCGAGCGCAACGCCGTCGACGCCGACCGGGCGCAGATCACCGACCTGAAGCTCGGCTCGCTGCTCTCCGGCGGAGGCTCCACACCCACCCCCAACACCCCCGCCGCCTGGGCCGACATGGTCGACGGCTACCAGCAGCGCGCCCTCGCCACCCGGCTGCACATCCCGCTGCTGTACGGCGTCGACTCCGTCCACGGCCACAACAACCTGGTCGGTGCGACCGTCTTCCCGCACAACATCGCGATGGGCGCCACCCGCGACCCGGACCTCGTCGAGCGGGCCGCCCACATCACCGCCACCGAGACCCGCGCCACCGGCCCGCAGTGGGTGTTCGCACCGTGCGTCTGCGTGGCCCGCGACGACCGGTGGGGCCGCACCTACGAGAGCTACGGCGAGGACCCGGACCTGGTCTCCCGGATGGAGACCGCCGTCGACGGCTTCCAGGGCGACAGCCGCAAGGACCTCGCCCGCCCCGACCGGGTGCTGGCCACCGTCAAGCACTACGCCGGCGACGGCGACACCGCCTACGGCAGCTCCACCAGCGGCAGCTACAAGCTGGACCAGGGCGTCACGATCACCGACCGCGAGCACTTCCGGACGGTCGACCTCGCCCCCTACGTCACCGCCGTCCGCAAGCACGACGTCGGCAGCATCATGCCGTCCTACTCCAGCGTCGACTGGACGGAGGACGGCATCGGGAACCCCGTCAAGATGAGCGCCAACAAGGAACTGCTCACCGACGTCCTCAAGCAGAAGATCGGCTTCGACGGCTTCCTGATCAGCGACTGGGACGCCATCAACCAGATACCCGGCGACTACCCGACCCAGGTGCGCACCGCCGTCAACGCGGGCCTCGACATGTTCATGGTGCCGTACAGCGCCGGGAAGTTCGAGCAGGCCCTGCTCGCCGAGGTGCAGGCCGGCCGCGTGCCGCTCTCCCGGATCGACGACGCGGTGCGCCGCATCCTGCGCGCCAAGTTCGAGCTCGGCCTCTTCGAACACCCCTACACCGACCGCTCCAACGCCGCGACCATCGGCTCGGACGCCCACCGCGCGGTCGCCCGCCGGGCGGTCGCCGAGTCCCAGGTCCTGCTGAAGAACGCCGACCGCGCCCTGCCGCTGAAGGCCCACCAGAAGATCTACGTCGCCGGCGCCAACGCCGACGACATCGGCAACCAGGCCGGCGGATGGACCGTCACCTGGCAGGGGCGGAGCGGCAACACCATTCCGGGCACCACGATCCTCCAGGGCATCCGCCAGTACGCCCCGGACGCGGCGTACAGCCGGGACGCCTCCGCACCCGCCGCCGGGTACGACGTCGGCGTCGTGGTCGTCGGCGAGACCCCGTACGCCGAGGGCATGGGCGACGTCGGCAACGGCCACACCCTGAACCTCTCCGACACCGACCGGGCGAACGTCGACCGCGTCTGCGCCGCCGTCCCCACCTGCGTCGTCCTCGACGTGGCCGGCCGTCCGCAGATCATCACCGGCGAACTGCCGAAGGCCGACGCCTTCGTGATGTCCTGGCTGCCCGGCAGCGAGGGCGGCGGCGTCGCCGACGTGCTCTTCGGCAAGCGGGGCTTCACCGGCAAGCTCCCGGTCAGCTGGCCGCGCAGCGAGGCCCAGGAGCCGATCAACACCGGCGACCCGCACTACGACCCGCTCTTCCCGTACGGCTTCGGCCTCACCACCCGCCGCTGACCGCACCCGTGCCGGCCGCACCCGCGGTCCCGGCACCAGGCCACCCGCCGCCGCTGCCGACCCGGCGGCGGCGGGGACCCGCGGAGGACCCTCCCGGCGCAGGGAGGGTCCTCCGCGCACCACCCCGCGTACCACCCCGCGCACCCCACCCCGCGCACCGGCCCCGCCCGCCGGGACACGCGGGGAGTGCCTCGCGGACCGGCCCGCGGATCCGCCGCGCATACGATCGGGAGCACTCCGCCGCCGTCCGGTCGCGCACCGGGGGAAGACAGGTGCGCGCGTGATCGCGCTGGTCGTCAGCATGGGGACGCTCTTCGCGTGGGCCCTGGTGGCCGGACGGCTCGCCCGCTGGAGCATCACCGCCCCCGTCGCGATGACCGCGGCCGGCGTGGTGCTGACCGTCGGCCCGCACCCGCTGGTCACCGTCAGCATGACCACCTCGGACGCCGAACGCGCCGTCGAGATCATCCTCGCCGTGCTGCTCTTCACCGACGCCACCGCGGTGCCGGAGGGCGCCGTCCGCGCACACCACCGCCTGCTCGCCCGGCTGCTGCTGGTGGCCCTGCCGCTCACCGTCCTCGCCGGCGTGCTGGTCGGCGGACTGCTCTTCCCGTCCGGCCGCTGGTGGCTGGTCGCCCTGTTCGCCGCGGTGACCGTCGCCGTCGACCTCGCACCCGCCGCCGAAGTGATCAAGGACGGCCGGCTGCCGTCCTGGCTGCGCGGCGTCCTCACCGTCGAGACCGGCCTCAACGACGGCATCCTCGCGCCCCTCTTCCTGCTCTGCCTGGCCGGCGCCGACGCCTACGGCGACGTCCCGCAACCCACCGGAAACCCGCTCGGCGACGCCCTCGACGCCGTGCTCCGGGCCGTCGTCGCCGGCGCGCTCGTCGGCCGCCCCGGCGGCCTGCTGCTGCGCCGCGCCTGGCAGGCCGGCTGGACGAGGCCCTCCGCCGTCCGGCTCGGCATCCTCGCCCTGCCGCTCGCCGCGTACGGGCTGGGCGTCCTGCTGGACGGCAGCGGCTTCATCGCGGCGTTCGTCGCCGGGCTCTGCTTCGCACCCGACGTGCGGGCCCTGCCGCCCAGGGCCCTGCACCTGGTCGAGGACGTCGGCGCGCTGCTCTCGCTGGCGCTCTGGTTCGTCTTCGGCGAACTCGTCACCCAGGCCTTCACCGGCGACTTCGACGGCCGGGTGGTGGCCTACGCCGCCCTGTCGCTCACCGTCGTCCGCGTCCTCCCCATCCTGCTCGCCCTGGTCGGCAGCGGCCTCCACCGAGCCGACCGGCTGATGCTGGCCTGGCTCGGCCCCCGCGGGATGGCCACCATCGTGTACGGGCTGCTCGCCTTCAACGGCCTGGCCCCCGTCGACCCGCACGCCGCCGACCTGGTCGGTCAGTTGATGACCATGACCGTCCTGATGAGCCTCGTCCTGCACGGCCTCACCTACGGGCCGCTCGCCGCCCGCTACGCCCGCCGCGCCGACCGCTACGCCCGCCGCGCCGACCGCGACGGCGGTGGCCGAGGCCGCCGCGGCCCGCGGTGACGAGCGAACGACGGGCTGGGAGCGAGGCCGAACTGACGGCGTCACCGCCGGGAGGAGCGCCTGACCGGCGAGGAGGCGGATGCCGCCCTCACCGAATCCACGGCCCTGCTGGTGGAGTCGGGCCGGGGGCCGGACGACTCGGTGCTCTGGGACAACCTGCTGGAGACGCTGCAGGACGAGTACGGGTGCCGGGAGGACCGCCGGCCGGCCGCGGCCGACCGGCGCCCACCGGCCGGCCCAGCGCGATGCCGCTCAGGATCAGCGCCATGCCGGCGAGCTGGCGCGGCGTCAGCGACTCCCCGGCGAGCAGGGTGCCGAGCAGCACGCCGGTGAACGGATTCAGCAGACCGACCAGGCCCACCGTCCCGGCCGGCAGGTGCCGCAGCCCGGCGAACCAGGCGGCGAAGGCGACCGCGGTGGCCACCACGGCCGTGTAGGCGAAGGCCGCCAGTTCGCGGGCGCCGAGCGCCGGCGGCGGCCCCTCCATCACGGCGGCGACCGGCAGCAGGAACAGCCCGCCGGCGACCAACTGCCAGGCCGTGGAGGCGAGCAGGCCGGCGCCGGCACCCCACCGCTTGCCGAGCACGAAGCCCAGCGAGGACACCAGCATCGCCGCGACCGAGGCGAGCACCCCGGACGGGCTCACCCCGCCCGTCCCGCCGAGCAGCATCAGGCACACCCCGCCGAGCCCGATCCCCGCCCCCGCCAGGTGCGTCGGGCGGGGCCGCTCGCCCAGCAGCGCCCACCCGGCCAGCATCATCGCCAGGGGGGCGAGCGCCATCACCGTGGACGCCACGCTCGTCGCCAGCAGCTGGGACGCCGTGTAGACCAGGACGAAGAAGGCGCTGGTGTTGAGCAGCCCGAGCACGGCGGAGCGCCACCACCACACCCCGCGCGGGAGCTCCCGGCACAGCGCGAGCAGCAGCAGCCCGGCGGGCAGCGCCCGCACCGCCGCACCGAACAGCGGATGGTCCGGCGGCAGGAACCGCTGGGTGACGAAGTAGTTGACGCCCCACGCCACCGGGGCCACCGCCGTGACCAGGATCCACCGCAGATTGCCTTCCATGGAAGACATCATAGCTTCCGGGGAAGATATGATCCATGCATGGACCAGCCGCAGCCGCTCGACCGCGTCGCCCGCATCCAGGCCGCCTGGGCCCGCGAACGGCCCGACCTCGACGTCGCACCCCAGGGCGTCATCGGCCGCCTGCACCGCGTCGCCGCCCTCCTCGCCGAGGAGCTGTCCGTGGTGTACGGCCGCTACGGCCTCGGCGAGGGGGAGTTCGACGTCCTGGCGGCGCTGCGCCGTGCCGGTGACCCGTTCGAGCGGGCCCCCAGCGAACTCGCCGCGCACACCATGGTCACCACCGGCGCCATGACCAAGCGGGTCGACCGCCTGGAGCGGGCCGGGCTGGTCACCCGCCGCCGCAGCGACGCCGACGGCCGCGGCCGGGTGGTCGCCCTCACCCCCGCCGGCCGGGAGCTGATCGACCGGGCCTTCACCGACCACATGCGCAACGAGCACCGCCTCGTCGAGGCGCTCTCCCCGGTCGAGGCGGCCGCCCTGGAGGCACTGCTCACCTCCTGGCTCGCCCGGCTGGAGCCGCCGCAGCCGTAGGCCGGCCCCTGATCCGGGCCGCGGACGTCGCCCCGGCGCCGGGGCGACGACTCCCCGGGGGCTGTTCGGCCCGCCCGCCCCTGCGCCCCCGCCCGGTCGAGGGGCGCGGGCCCGGCGGCGGCGTCGCCGTGGGGTCAGCCCTCGCGGAGGCCCCACGGCGAGCCGTACTCGGTGAGCAGGTCGAGGAAGGGCCGTGCGGGCAGCGCCTCGGGGCCGAGCACGCCGGAGCCGGACCAGGCGCCGGTGGCGATCAGCTCCAGCGCGACGACCGGGTTGATCGCCGTCTGCCAGACCACCGCCTGCGAGCCGTACTCGCGCATCGACCACTGGTTGTCGACCACGTGGTACAGGTACACCTCGCGGGGGCGGCCGTCCTTCGTGCCCTTGACCCAGGTGCCGGCGCAGGTCTTGCCGTGCATCCGCTCGCCGAGGTCGGCGGGGTCGGGCAGGACGGCGGCGACCACGTCGCGCGGGGAGACCTTCGCCGGGCCGAGGTCGCTGCCCACGGCGACCGGCTCGGTGCTGTCCAGGCCGAGCGCGTGCAGCGTCTTCAGCTTGTCGATGAAGTCGTCGCCGAGGCCGTACTTGAAGGTGACCCGCTTGGCGTCGACCCAGCGCGGCACCAGCAGCACCTCCTCGTGCTCGACGTTGACGCACTCCACCGGGCCGATGCCCTCCGGGAAGTCGAACACCTCGGGCTCGCTGAACGGCGCGGTGGTGAACCAGCCGCGGTCGGCCTCGTACACCACCGGCGGGTTGAGGCACTCCTCGATGGTCGTCCAGATGCTGAAGGACGGGGCGAAGTCGTAGCCCTCGACGGTGAGGTTGGCGCCGTCGCGGATGCCGATCTCCTCGATCTCGTCGAAGAGCTCGTCCGCGGCGTGGCGGGCGAAGACGTCGGAGAGCCCGGGCTCCACGCCCATGCCGACCAGGGCCAGCCGGCCGGCCTTCTCCCACTGCTCGGCGCGTTCGAACTGGGCGTCGCCGAGCTTGACCCCGCACAGCTCGTACGGCCGCTCGGGGTGCGGGTGCGACAGCGACATCGCCATGTCGACGTAGTGGGCGCCCGCCGCGAGGGCCGCCTCGAACAGCGGCATCACGAAGCGCGGGTCGGTGGCGTTCAGCAGGACGTCGCAGTCGTGCTCGGCCAGCAGCGCCCGGACGGCTGCCCCGTCGGAGGCGTCCACCTGCCGGGCGCTGAACCTGGCGGCGGCCCCGCCGAGCGCGGCGACCGCGGCCTCGGCCCGGGCGGGGTCGTAGTCGGCGACGACCATGTGGTCGAAGAACGGGCGGCGGGCCGCGATCCGGGTGACGGCCGTGCCCACGCCGCCGGCTCCCACAAGCAGTACTCGCATGACAGAACTCTTCCTTCCGTGGCGGGTTCCCGCCCGTCGGAAGGAAACTCCGGCCGGCCGTGCAAGGTCAATGGCGTTGGCATAAGCTCGGCGGCGCAGCCGTCCGAGGGGAGCAGTGCCGTGCCGAAGCAGGTCGTGCCCGAGTCGCAGCGCCGCAGGCGGCGCCCGACCAAACAGGGCGCACTCCTGTCCGAGGAACTGATCGTGCGGACCGCCCTGCGGATGCTCCGCGAGCACGGCGGCAGCGGCCTCACCGCCCGCCGCCTGGGTCTCGCCCTCGGCTGCGACCCGAGCGCCCTCTACCGCTACTTCCGCGGCATGGACGACCTGACCCTCGCCATCGGCGACGAACTGATCGGCCGCGCCCTGGCCGGCTGGCGGGCCGGCGGCCGCTGGCAGGACGACCTGCGCGCACTCGGCCTGCGGATCCACCGCTCCTACCTCGACCACCCGCAGGCCGCCGCACTCACCGCCAGCCGGGTCACCGGCCGGGACCGCGAGATCGCCGCGGACGAGACGATCCTCGGCATCCTGCGCACCGCGGGGTTCCCCGACCCGGTGGCCGTCCGCGTCTACCACGCCTTCATCGACCAGGCCCTCGCCTTCGCCGCCCTGGACGCCGCCTCGCTCGCGCTCCCCGCCGAGGCCCGCACCGCCGACGAACGCATGTGGGAGTCCACCTACGCCCGCCTCCCCGCCGACACCCACCCCCACATCGCCGCCACCGCCGACCTCCTCGCCGCCCGCATGACCGACAGCGCCTACCCGGTCGCCCTGGACATGCTCCTCGACAGCGCCGAACGCCAACTCGGCGAAATCATCTGACGGAGTGCCAGGATGGTGGACATGCACTCGGTACAGGTCGCCCACACCGCCGATCTGGACGCCAAAACCCTGGCGGCCGCCCGCGGACTGCTCGACGAGGTCTTCGCGCCGGACATGACGGACGAGGACTGGGAGCACTGCCTCGGCGGGCTGCACACGCTGGTGCGGGACGGCGCGGAACTCGTCGGCCACGCCGCGATCGTCCAGCGGCGGCTGCTGCACGGCGGGCGGGCGCTGCGGACGGGTTACGTCGAGGGCGTGGCCGTCCGCGCCGACCGGCAGCGGGACGGCATCGGCTCGGCGATGCTGGCCGAGCTCGTCCGGATCGCCCGCGGTGCCTACGACCTGGCGGCCCTCGGCAGCACCGACACCGCCGTCCCGTTCTACACCGCCCACGGCTGGCGGCCCTGGCGGGGCCGTACCTACGCCCTCACCCCGGACGGCATCCGGCGCACCGCCGAGGAGGACGACGGCATCTACGTCCTGCCGCTCGCCGTGCCGGTCGACGTCACGGGTGAACTGGTCGCCGACTGGCGCGAGGGCGACGTCTGGTGACGCACCGCCACGCCCCGCCCGTCACCGGTCCACACCACGGCCGCCCGCAGGGGAGCAGGCGCTCGCGGGAGACCGTCGCGCACCGCAGCCGCGAGGGTTCCCGCCGTTCGACCGCGGCTCCGGCTGCTGCACGGCGGTCCACGACGAGGACGGCAGCCCGGCCGGGCCGTGCGTCCGGGGCGTCACCGGCGACCGGTCCGGCCCGCCGGGGTGCCCCGCGTCGCCGTGCAGGTGCTGTTCGGCGGTGCGCCAGGCCGCGGTGACGGCCCGGTGGGCGGCGGCCGTCGCCTCGGCGACGTCGCCGTCCAGGTGCAGCGGGGCGCCGAGGTGGACGTGCAGGGCGGGGCGACGCAGCGGGGCGGTGGCGAACCCGGCGAGCTGCTTGGCGGTGCCGCCCGAGCTCAACCGGCGGGCGCCGCACTGCCCGAGCGGGACGACCGGGGCGCCGCTCGCCGCCGCGAGGCGGGCGAGACCGGTGCGGAAGGCGCCGGGTTCGGCGTCGCGCGGGTCGCGGCGCTTCGGCAGGCCGCCCTCGCCGTAGATCAGTACGACCCGGCCGTCCGCGAGCGCCTCGGCGGCGAGGTCCAGCGCGGCGGCGGCCCGGGCCGTCCCGCGGTGCACGGGGACGTGCCCGCCGCCGCGCAGCAGCCGGCCGAGCAGCGGGACGCGCCACAGCCCGGCCGTGGCCATCACCACCGGCTCGGTGCCCAGCCGGTGCAGGGCGGCCAGCACCACGCCGGGGTCGGCGAGCGAGCTGTGGTTGGCGGCGACGATGCTGCCCGGGGCGACCGGGCCGGACGTCTCGGAGCTGACGGACAGACGGCCGAGAACGGGTACCAGGGCGCTGGCGGTCCGGCTGAGCATGGTGTTCCTTCGCTGCCTTCGGCGGGTGGTGCCGCCATCCTCGCGGAGCGTCGCCGCGGGCCGCGTGAGTAGCGGTACTCAACCGGGCCCGGGTACGGTCCGCGGCTGAGCCGGGGTCAGGCCCGGTCGCGCCCGGCGCGGCTGCCCCACTCGCCGATGCCCAGTCCGAGGAGGACCACCAGCGGTCCGGGCCACCACACCGGTGTCAGCAGGCCGAGCGTGCAGCCGACGGCCGTCACCACCGCGCCCGCCGCCCACAGCCGTGGGGAGCCCACCCGGTGGCCGAACCAACGCGGAGCGCGGCCGCGCGCCAGCGCCGGCACCGCCTGGATGAACACCACCAGCCACACCGCCACCACGCATGCCACCCGGAACGTGCTCACCGGACCATCCCCTCGTCACCGCCCGGCGGCTGCCGAGGAGCGGATCGTCCCACACCGCCTACCGGCGTCCTGCTCAGGGGGCGGCGAACAGGCCGGGGAACGCCGGGGCCAGCCACGGCTTCCGGCCCCAGGCGAGCACCTTGCCGCGGGCGAGGGCGGTGGTGGCGGTGTACCGGCCGAGGGCGATGAGGAAGAAGGCCACCGGCTCGGTCATGATCGTGCAGTCGGGCCGGCGCGGCGGACGGTCGCTCACCACGGCGGCCCCGTCCGTGAAGGTCACCGCGAACCCGTCCCCGCCGCGGACCCGCAGCCGGTAGCAGGCGTGGTGTCCGGCCGCCGAGCGGGGATCGACCACCCGCGGCATGGCCGTCCGCAGGAACGGCATCGTCAGCTCGACCCGCTGCCGGTCGATCGGGTGCGGCCGCCCGAGCGCGACGGCGATGTCGTACAGGTGGCCGAGCATGTGGGTCAGCAGGTAGGAGCCGAGGGTGTCCAGGTCCATCGGACCGAGCGGGGTCAGCACCGGGTCGGTGCCCGCCCGCGGCCCGGCCGCGGCGGTGAACTCCCGCGCCTGCGCCGCGATGTCCGCGCCGAGCACGGCGAGGTCCCGCTCCGGCCGTTCGGCCAGCGAGGCCGCGTTCGCCGCCGCCAGCGACCCCGGGGTGCCGTCGCCGTAGGTCCGCTCCTCACCGGCGGCCAGTGCGGCCATCAGCTCGTTCGCCATCGCCAGATGGGCCGCGGCCTCGGCCACCGTCCACTCGGCACCGGGTATCGGCGTGCCGCCGTCGCGGCCGGCGAGCAGCGCCACCGCCTCGTCACCGACCGCGGTGATCGCGTCGAACAGCCGGGTGCGTGCGGCACCGGGGGAGTGCGGGGGGAGCGGGAGGGCCATGGTGGTGAAGAGTGACCGACTCCCGCACCGCTGTCCAGACCCTCCGCCGTCCGGGCCCTCCGCCGTCCGGGCCCTCCGCCGTCCGCGCCCGGGACGCGGTCAGGAGGCCGCGCGTTCCGGCTGCTCCGCCGTGGGTCCCGGCTCGGCCGCCGGGACGCTGCGCAGCCGGGCGGCCGGTGCCGGCCGCGCGGGCCGGACCACCCGGGCCAGTACCGCCGGCGCCAGCAGCCGCTGCGGCGGCTCCGCCAGGTTGGCGACGGCGAGGAAGGCCCGGCCCACCCCGGCGTCGGCCTCGGCGGCCCGGTGGATCCGGGCGACGTACCGGTTCAGCAGCCGGACCCGCGCCGAGCGGCGGCCGTCCACGAACGGGAACCGCAGGTCGCCGCCGACCGACATGTCCCAGGCCACGTCGGTGATCGCGGCGGCCCGCCGGAAGAACCGCCGGGCCAGCGGCTCCCCGGACGCCTCCGCCAGGCACTCCCGCAGCGCCGCCGCCTCGCAGGCCGCCACCGTCATGCCCTGCCCGTAGGTCGGGTTGAACTGGCAGAGCGCGTCGGCGAGCACCAGGTACCCCTCGGGGAAGCGCTCCAGCCGCTCGTAACGGCGGCGGATCGACACCGGGCTGCGCATCAGCCGCGGGGCGGTGAGCGGCTCCAGGCGCTCCAGCAGCCGGTGCAGGTCGGGCACGGGCAGGCGCCGCGCGAAGCGGTGGTAGCCCTCCGGGTCCACCGGCGGGACGTCGCCGTTCATGCCGAACAGCGTGACCAGCCAGCGGTCGCCCTCGCCGCTGAGCGCCACACCGCCGCGCGGCGCGTCCGCGGAGGCGCCGACGACGAAGGCGTCCGCGTCCGCGTCGCCCGGGCTGCGTCGGTACTCCCGGGAGACGTACACCAGGCCGGAGTCCACCCGCTCCTCCGGCGCCGGCGCGTAGCCGAGGGTGCGCAGCCAGGTGGCGCCGCGGTTGCTGCGGCCGGTGGCGTCGACCACCAGGTCCGCCGCCAGCACCTCCGGCTCGGCGTTCACCCGCAGCAGCCGTACGCCGGTGACCCGGCCGCCCGCCAGGTCGGCGAGCGGCTCCAGGACCTCCGTCCGCTGCTGGATCTCCACGCCCGGCAGCGCCGCCACCCGGGAGCGGAGGTGACGCTCCAGCTCGGGGCGGCTCACCATCAGGCAGGGGAGCCCGGACGGCGCCCGCAGCAGCCGCCGGCCGTCGTTGAACCAGTTCACGTCCGCCTGCACGTCCCGGACGAGCGCCCCCCGCGCCACCAGGTCCTCCCGCAGCCCGGGGAAGAGGTCCTGCAGGACCTCGAAGCCCTTCGACAGCATGCCGTGGGCGTGGTGGCTCTGCGGCACCCCGCGCCGCGGGCCACCGCCCTCCGGCAGCGCGTCCCGGTCGACGACCGTGACCCGGGCGAAGCTCTCGCTCAGCACCCGCGCGGCCAGCAGGCCGCCGATCCCCGCCCCCGCGACGACCGCGTGGCCGCGTCCCGTCCTGTCCCCGTCCTGCATGGCGTCCCCCTGTCCCGGGCCGGAGCGGCCACCCTCGACCG
This sequence comes from Kitasatospora sp. NPDC093679, assembly GCF_040683455.1. Lineage (NCBI taxonomy): Bacteria > Bacillati > Actinomycetota > Actinomycetes > Kitasatosporales > Streptomycetaceae > Kitasatospora > Kitasatospora sp. NPDC093679. The sequence continues at coordinate 59,993 of NZ_JBFBDW010000015.1, read as the reverse complement.
GGCCGGCCGTCCCCGACCGAACCACTCTGCCCGGCACCGATTGACGACCGATTGACGACGGATTGACGCCGCCCCCCGCACGGGGAAGCTGGAGGGAGCAGGCACCATCGCAGGCCCGCCGGAGGGACGACCATGAGCGACGACGCGCAGCCGCAGCAGCCGCAGCATCCCGACCGGCGCCACACCCGCCCGGACGGCATGGACGACGCGACGGTCGAGGCCCTCGGGCTCCTCTCCGAGGCCCTGGAGATGACCGAACGGGCCCGGGGCCGGCTCTACGACTTCCACCAGCTGACCGGCGGCGCGGACCGGGTCGTCGGCCTCGCCGTGCAGGCCCTGCGGGAGGCCGGGCACGGCGAGTGGGCCGACCTGGTGGCCCGCGAGGTGCAGGGCCGGGACGTGCTGCCGGGCATGTGGACGTACCAGGTCGTGGAGACCTACAACGACGGGTACCACCGGGCCTTCGTCGAGGCGGAGCGGCAGGTCCGCGAGGCGCTGGCGCCCGGCCGCGACCACATCGCCGAGGCCGAGATGCGGGCCCGGGGCGAGACCCGCTGAGCGCCTCCCGCCCCGGGCCCGACACGGTGCGGACGGCGTGAGAGCCTGGGCCGCATGAGCGAGACGATCACCGTCACCACCTGGTACCTGGAGCAGACCTCCCGCACCGACCTGGTGGAGGCGCCCGCACCGGAGAACACCCCGCTGCAGATCCTCCTGGCCGAGGAGACCGGACCGGAGTTCGCCCGCTTCCTCTACACCGCCGTCGGCGGCCCGTGGACCTGGACGGACCGGCTGCCCTGGAGCCACCGCCAGTGGCAGGAGTGGCTCGACCGCGACGGCGTGGAGACCTGGGTCGCGTACGTGGCGGGCACCCCGGCCGGATACGTGCAGCTGGAGCCGCGCGGGGACGGCCGCGTCGAGGTCGCCTACTTCGGGCTGCTGCCGCAGTTCATCGGCCGCGGCCTCGGCCGCCACCTGCTCGGCGTCGGACTCGCCCGCGCCTGGGACCTCGCCGACCGGCACCCCGCCCTGCCGCCCACCACCACGGTCACCGTCAACACCTGCTCGCTGGACGGGCCCGCCGCCCTGCGGACCTACCGCGCGGCCGGCTTCCGCACCGCCACCACCGAGACCACCGACAAGCCCGCCGTCCCCACCCCCGGCCCCTGGCCCGGCGCCCACACCTGACCGCGCTGTTCGGCCGGATGGCGCCCGGCGGGACGATGACCTTCCCGGACCTTCCCGGACCTTCCCGCCGGCCCGGCGCGCGGACGCCGTGGCCCGGGTGCAGGACGGCGACTGACGCGGCCGGCAGCACGCGGGGCGTGACTTCGCCGGGGGCCGCTCGTTGGTGGAGGCGAGACCGGCCGCCGGGCACGAGCCCCCGACAGAGCGAGGGGCAGTGCCACCAGTCCCGTCCCCACCAGGGCCGTCCGCAGCACCCGGGGCCGGTGGGCGACCGTCCTCGGCAGCAGGGCAGGCCTCTCCACCGTCACGGGGGTTCCCCACTGTGTGCTACCGACCTGCCCTCAGCGCCGCCAAGGCCACCGTCGCGCTGGCGCTCCTGCCCGGCGTGCTGTTCGGCGGCCCGCTCGCCGGTCCCACCGGCGCCTCCGCGGCCGGTGCGCCGGACGACACCGCAGCGGTCGCCGTCCGGGCGGAGGACCCGGGGCACCGCTCGGTCGAGGCCGTACCGCCGCTGCGCGCGGACCGCGGCGCGGGCGTGCCGCTGCCCGACCGCGGACTCGGGGTGTTCACGGCTCACCGCAGCGGTCTGCGGCTCCAGGCGGACGGCACCGGCGCGGCCGAGGACTCACGGGCCGCCGACGGCACCGGCCTGCGGACCGCGCCCGTCGCGGCCGCCGACTCCCAGGAGTGGCTGGTCCGCCCGGCTGCGGACGGCCGGCTGCTGATCCAGTCATTGCTGGCCGGCGACGACACGGCCGGTCCGCTGCTGCTCACCGCCGAGCCGGACGGCACCGTGGACCTGCGGTCGGACCGGGCCCGCGGCCTCGCCGACGACCCGTCCCAGATCTGGTCCTTCGTCCGGGTCACCGACGCCGACCCGCTGCACCTGGAGCCGCAGCCCGCACGGGCCCGCTTCACGATCCGCGCCGACGACGGGGGCTGCCTGGTCGACCGCGGGCCCGCCACCGCCCCGGTCGTCGGCAGCTGCGACACCCCGCGGGCCTGGTGGACGGCCGACGGGCTGACCGGCTGAGGGCGTCAGCAGACGTCCCAGTGCCCCACGGTCACGGCCCGGTCGCACTCGGGACAGACCCGGGCCGACTCCGGCGCCGGATCCCAGGCCGCGGCGCCCACGGCCTCCATGTCCACCTGACTCATGCCCTCGGCCTGCTGGCCGCAGAAGGTCCGGGTGAGGGGGACGTCGGTGGGTGCCGCGTGCACGGTGGTGCCCGCCCCGTCGGGCGGGAGCACCGGACTGTCGGCCAACGGCTCGTGCAGAACGACGATGCTCATACCTCCACTGTTCTCCCCGGCCGCCCGCTCGGCACCCCCACCGGCGGCGCACCCCGGGGGCGCGGGCACGATCGGGTCCGAGGACGGAGGGGGAGCGGTGGGATTCATCGGCGTGTGGGTGCTCGCCCCCGTGCCGGACGAGGTCGTGGCCGAGCTGGCCGCGGTGGCCGGGCCGGTGGTCGAGGCGCAGCGGAACGACCCCCGCACCCGGGAGCTGTGGCAGCAGTGGTGCGCCGCGCCGGAGGCCGTCGGGGTGGAGTCGGCGGACCGGGCGGCGACGGTGGCCTTCGACCTGCTGTCCGGTGCCTGCCCGCTGGGCGGCCGTGTCGAGGAGCTGTACGCGGCCTTCGACCGGGTGCCCGCCGAGTGGCGGCCGCTGATGCTGACACCGGTCTGCCGGAAGGGATTCCCCGCGGCGGCCCTGGCCCACGGGCTGGGCCCCGAGCGCTTCGCCCGGTTGCCCGGCTGGTTCGGTGACTTCTTCCTCGACGCCGGGCGGGTGCGGGCGGCCCTGCCGGAGGTGCTCGCCGCGCTGGACCTGCCGGAGAGCGAGCGTCCGGCCGTCGAGCGCCGCACCGTGCAATGGCTGTCGGACCACGGCGGCGGCCGGCCGGAGGAGGCGGCCGCACTGCTGGACGGCATCGGCCCGCTGTGGCAGACCGCCGCCGACGCGGGCGCGGGCCTGCTGGGGTGCATGTTCGTGCCGGGCTGAGCCCGGCCGCGGCCGAGGCCAGTGCCCACGGCGTGCCGGGCAGGGGCGCGGCGGACGCCCTGGTGCCGTCGAGGTCGCCGTACACGCACCGGACGTGCTCCGTCAGGGTGCGATGCCCGGCGGGCGGCCTACCTGCCGGTGGCTTCCCGGCTGCGGGAGCGGGTGTTGCCGGCGGGGCCCGGTCGGGCGGGGCCGACCGGGCCGGGGCCGGTCAGAGGGCCCGGGTGACCGGTCGGAGCAGGGCACGCGCAGGTCCGGAGGGGTCCTCGTCGCCCGGCAGGGCGTCCTCCGCGGTGCGCTGGCAGGCCGAGCAGAGCTCGTGCCGGCCGGAATCGGTGATGACGCTGCCCCATCCACGGCATTCCGTACAGCCTCGGGCGAGGGCGACGTCGGCACGGGGGGCAGGAGCGGGAGCGGGGTGGGCTCCGTGATGCATGGGTGATGTCCTCGGTAGAGCGGTATCACTTCGACCCAGCTTGTCATGATTTTCGACCGAACGACTGTGACTCATCTCTCCCGGTGTTCGAGATGCGCACGGACGGCCGGTGTGGCAGCCCGGCGTGGGCGGACGCGTCCGGCGCGGGGTGCCGCTCCCGATGGTCCTACCGGCGGCTCCGCCCCGCCGGAAGTTGACGACACATCGGATCCGCCGCCGAGGGCCCGGGCCGGCACCGGTCGGCGGGCCGTGTCCGGCCCTGCGGTGCGTGACAGAATCGCCGCGAAGCGGACCGGCGAGCAGGACAGGCGAGGGGCCATGGCGGTGGAGGTACTGCGGGCGGCGGACCGGGCGGCGGTGCCGTGGCTCAACGGGGGCGGCGTGACCCGCGAGGTCGCGGCCGGGCCGGCCGGTGCGGGGATGACCGACTTCGCCTGGCGGGTCAGCCTGGCGGACGTCGCCCGGGGCGGGCCGTTCTCCGTCTTCGCGGACACCGACCGGGTGATCACCCTGGTCGAGGGCGCCGGGATGACGCTGACGGTTGCCGGTGCCGAGCAGGCGCTCACCGAGCCGTTCCGGCCCTTCGTCTTCCCCGGGGACGCGGCCACCGACTGCCGGCTGGAGGGCGGGCCGGTGGTCGACTTCAACGTGATGACCCGGCGCGGCCGCGCGAGCGCGCAGGTCGAGATCGCGGACGCCCCGCGCCCCGTCCGGGCCCCCGAGGGCGGCGTCCTGCTGGTCGTCTGCCTCGCCGGCACCGCCGCCCTGGCCTCGGCCGGGTACGACCTCGACCGGTACGACGCGGTGCTGCTGCACCACGGCGGAGACCTGCTCCAGGTCGACGGCGCCGCCGCCGTCGTGACGATCCGCCAGTAGCGGTTCGGCCCGGGAGGGGGACGGCGGGCGTGCGAATGCGGATCGAGGACGTGGTGGCCGGTACCGGGCCGCGGCGTCGCCGTCACCGGCCGGCTCGCCGCCGGGACGGCCGTTCCGGACCGGGCCCTGCTGCTCGGCCCGGACGGGCAGGCAGCAGGACGGGCGGGCGGCGGCCGGTGACGGTCACGGTCGCGGGCGTGGAGCGGTTCCGCAGCTGCTTCGCCGGGGACGGGGCGGCGGACGAGGCCGTGGGCCTGCTGCTGACCGGTGCGGCCGCGGACGAGGTCGGTCGCGGCATGCTGCTCTGCACGGAGGACCGACCGTCCCGGCCCGGGCGTGGGAGGCCGCCGGGCCCCCCCGGCCGCGCCTACGCTCGCCGCAGGCGCGGCCGGGTTCCCGTACCCGGCCGGCGAACCGGAGAGGGGCCATGCCGTGCCGCGTGAGATCGCGCTGCTGGGAGTGCCGTCCTGCGCAGGGACGCACGGACCCGGTCAGGAGAAGGCGCCCGCCGCCGTCCGGGCGGCCGGGCTGGCCGAGGGGCTGCGCAGCGCGGGTCTCGCCGTCCGGGACCACGGCGACCTACCGGCGGTGCCCTTCCGCACCGACCCGGAGCACCGCAACCGGCAGAACCTCGCCCTGGTCACCGACGTCGCCCGGTCCGTCGCCGACCGGGTCGGCGCCCTCCTCGACGACGGCGCGCTGCCGCTGGTGATCGGCGGGGACTGCACCATCACCCTCGGCGTCACCGCCGCCCTGGTCGCGCGGCGGCCCGACACCGGCCTGATCTACTTCGACGGCGACGTGGACCTGTCGGTGCCCGACAGCACCGTCTCCGGCGTCCTCGACACCATGGTCCTCGCCCATCTGCTCGGCGAGGGCGCCCCCGAGCTCGCCGGCCTCGGACCGCGGACCCCGCTGCTGACCGCCGACGCCGTCACCGCCTTCGGCCACGACCCGGTGGAGGTGAACGCGGCCGAGCGGGACCGGCTCGCCCGGTACGGCCTGCGGACCCACCCGTGCACCGGGCTGACCGCCCCCGGGGCCGACCCCGTCGCCGCGGCCCGCGCCGTCCGCGGCGACCTCGCCGAGCGGTACGCGCACCTGCTGCTGCACTTCGACGTCGACGTGATCGACTCGACCGAGCTGCCGCTGGCGGACTTCCCGCACTTCAACCAGGGCCTGCCGCTGGCCGTCGCACTGGACTGCCTCGCCGAGTTCGCCCGCGCCCCGCAGCTGGCCGCCGTGGTCGTCACGGAGATCAACCCCCTCCGCGACCAGGACGGCAGCCTGGTGCGGACCCTCACCGACGGCCTGGTCCGGGCCCTCGCCGGAGCAGCGGAGTAGCAGGCGGTTTCCGGTGCCCTTCGGCGGTCAGCCCGCGGTGAGGGCCCGGTCGCAGTCGAGGCAGTGGCGGGTGGTCTGGGACGGCGGGTACCAGCTGTCGCCGGGGGCGGCGCGACGGTAGGGCTCGGGTTCGAGGTCGCCGGTGGGCAGGCCGCAGAACGTGGCGGCGGCGGGCCGCTCCGGGTCCTGCGGGTCGGCGGGGGCGGCATGGACCCAGCGGATGCGCGCGCCGACGTCGACCTCGCCGCTGTCCAGGACCTCCGTGGAGGGTTCCAGTTCGAGGAGTACGAGGACATCGGTCATGCCTCGACCTTGCCCCGTTCGGCCCAGCGCCGCATCCCGGCCCGCACCGCGCCCGAGGTACCCGTCGTCGTCCCGCGCCGGTCGCGCCGCGCCCCGGCGTCCGGTGCTCCGCGGATCTGTCGTACCCCGGGGATAGATTCGGTCGGAACGGGTGCGGCGGGGCCGCGCCGGATTGCCGACTGCCGGAGGTCCTCGCGTGTCGCTGGTACGGGTCCACAACTTCTCGGTCTCGCTCGACGGTTTCGGCACCGGAGAGGGGCAGACCCTCGACGCGCCGTTCGGCCACGCCGGCCACCGGCTGCACGGCTGGTTCTTCAACACCAGGGCGTTCCGGTCGATGCAGAGCAAGCAGGGCGGCGACTTCGGCGTGGACGACGCCATGGCCGCGACCTGGGCCGACGGGATCGGCGCGGAGATCATGGGCCGCAACAAGTTCGGTCCGCAGCGCGGCCCCTGGGAGGACCACGACTGGAACGGCTGGTGGGGCGAGGAGCCGCCGTTCCACACGCCGGTCTTCGTGATGACCCACCACCCCCGCCCCTCGGTGGAGATGAAGGGCGGCACCACCTTCCACTTCGTGGACGGGGCGCCGCAGGAGGTGCTGAAGCAGGCCAAGGAGGCCGCGGGCGGCCTCGACGTCCGGCTCGGCGGCGGGCCGAGCACCGTGCGGGCCTTCCTCGCCGAGGACCTGGTCGACCACCTGCACGTCGTCGTGGTGCCGATCCTGCTCGGCCGCGGCGAGCGCCTCTGGGACGGGCTCGAAGGGATCGAGGAGCGCTTCCGCATCGAGACGGTGGCGAGCCCCAGCGGGGTCACCCATGTGACGTTCAACCGTGCCTGACCGGGTGTCACCGATCGGCGCACGGGGCGCCCTCTAGGCTGACCGGGTGACCGCACCGGACCTCGCACACTCCGCCCGCCCCTCCGCCCGCCCTTCCACCGACCCTGCCGCCGAACCCTCCACCGGTTCTTCCGCCGGCCCGGCCGCCGCGCTGATCGCCGACCCGTACGCCGGGTACGCCCGACTGCGGGCGGCCGGCCCCGTGCACCGGATCACCGGCCCGGACGGGCTGCCCGTCTGGCTGGTCACCCGGTACGCGGACGTGCGCCGGGCGCTCGCCGACCCCCGGCTCGCCCTGGACAAGCAGCACGCCGCGCCCGGCAACTACCGCGGCTTCGCCCTGCCGCCCGCCCTGGACGCCAACCTGCTCAACATGGACCCGCCGGACCATACCCGGATCCGGCGGCTCGTCTCCCAGGCGTTCACCCCGCGGCGGATCGCCGCACTGCGCGGATCGGTCGAGCAGGTCGCCGACGCCCTGCTCGACGCGATGGCCCCGCACGGCCGGGCCGACCTGATCACCGCCTACGCCGCACCCCTGCCGATCACCGTGATCTGCGACCTGCTCGGCGTGCCCACCGAGGACCGCCACGACTTCCGGGCCTGGACGGACGCCCTGGTCACCCCCGACCCGGCCCGCCCGCAGGACGCCCGGGCGGCCGTCGCCGCGATGCTCGCCTTCTTCACCGCGCTGATCGACCGCAAGCGCGCCGTACCCGGCGACGACCTGCTCTCCGACCTGATCGCCGTCCGCGACGAGGGGGACCGGCTCGGCGAGGACGAGCTCACCTCGCTCGCCTTCCTGATCCTCTTCGCCGGGTACGAGAACACCGTCCACCTGATCGGCAACGCCGTCCTCGCGCTGCTGCGCCACCCCGGCCAACTGGCCGCGCTGCGCGCCGACGAGAGCCTCGTCCCGGCCGCCGTGGAGGAGTTCGCCCGCTACGACGGGCCGGCGCCGCTGGCGATCCGCCGCTTCCCGCGGGAGGACGTCGTCATCGGCGGCGTCACCGTCCCGGCGGGGGAGACGGTGCTGTGCGTCCTCGCCTCGGCCAACCGCGACCCGGAGCAGTTCCCGGAGCCGGACCGGCTCGACGTGCACCGGCGGGAGACCGGTCACCTCGCCCTCGGCCACGGCATCCACTACTGCCTGGGTGCCCCGCTCGCCCGGCTGGAGACCTCGGTCGCGCTGACCGCCCTGCTGCGCCGCTTCCCCGAACTGGCGCTGGACGTGCCGGAGTCGGAGCTGCGGCACCGTCCCTCGTTGCGGGCCCGCGGCCTGCTGGAGCTGCCGGTGCGGTTCTGAGCGCCTCTGGGCATCTCTGAGCACCTCTGAGCACCGAGGAGGCTGACGGCCGGGGCCGGCGCGGATCGTCCGCGCCGGCCCCGGCCGTCGTGCGAGGTCCTGCCCCGTCCGGTGGCGGCTCCGGCCCCTGCGTGCACACGGCTCGCGCGTGCATGCGCGAAACTGCGCGAACATCGGCCGGTTCGAGCAATTGACGTCACATCAGGGCTCTGCTCTGATGTGAAGCGCCCTGACGGCCCCGACCGCCGGGACAGCCCCGACTGCCCCTGCCCGCGGCCGAGTCGAGCGTGCCGCGGCGCCGTTTCCGGGTCACCGGACCCCCGCAGACCTCCGAGGAGGCACCCTCGTGCGATCCGCTCCGCCCACCGTCCGACCGCGGCCGGGAAGTCCCGGCGCCAGGCCCGTCGCGCTCCCGCTCGCCCTGCTGCTCGTCGCCGTCCTCGCCGCCGTCCTCGGCCCGGCCCACCCCGCCGGTGCCGCAACTCCCGGAAACGCCACCGGGATCACCCGCTCGGGCAACACCTTCACGGTGACCGCCTCCGGCGGCGCCGCCGCCCGGATCGTCCTCGCCCGGGCCGACATCCTGCGGATCTGGCTCTCCCCGGACGGCAGCTTCACCGACGACCCGGCCGGCCACGACCTCGCGACCACCACCGACTTCGGCGCCGTCGACGCCACCCAGACCGACGCCGGCGCCTACTGGCGGATCGCCACCCCGGCCGTCTCGCTGCGGATCAACAAGTCGCCGCTCACCTTCGCCCTGTACCGGGCCGACAACACCACCCTGCTCTGGGCCGAGTCCCAGCCCACCAGCTGGACCGCCGACCGGACGACCCAGTACCTCACCCGCGGCGCCGACGAGCAGTTCTACGGCACCGGCCTGCGCCTCGGCGAGTGGGCGCTGCGCGACAGGACCGTGCCCGTCGCCGTCAGCAACTCCTGGACAGAGAACAGCAACGCCAGCCCCGCGCCGTTCTACATGTCCACCAACGGCTACGGCGTGATGCGCAACACCTGGGCCCCCGGCTCCTACGGCTTCGGCTCGCCGACCACGCTCGCGCACGACGAGAAGCGCTTCGACGCCTGGTACTTCGCCGGCGACTCGCTCAAGGACGTGCTCGGCGGCTACACCGACGTCACCGGCAAGCCCTTCCTCGCCCCGGTCTGGGGCCTCGAACTCGGCAACGCCGACTGCTTCAACGCCTCCAACCCCGCCTACCAGGGCGACCACGGCAGGCTCCGCCACCAGACCACCCCGGACGCGGTCGGCTACGCCGCCGACGCCCGCGCCGCCGACATGCCCTCCGGCTGGTTCCTGCCCAACGACGGCTACGGCTGCGGCTACACCGACCTGCCGAGCACCGTCTCCGGTCTCGCCGCCAAGGGCGTGCACACCGGACTGTGGACCTCCACCGGACTGTCGAACATCGACTGGGAGGTCGGTACGGCCGGCTCCCGGGCGGTGAAGACGGACGTGGCCTGGATCGGCGGCGGCTACAAGACCGCCTTCACCGGCGTGCAGCAGGCCGTCGCCGGGATCGAGGACCACTCCGACGCCCGCCGCTTCGTCTGGACGGTCGACGGCTGGGCCGGCACCCAGCGCAACGCCGTCGTCTGGACGGGCGACACCAGCGGCACCTGGGACGCCATGCGCTGGCACGTCCCGGCGATCGCCGGTGCGGGTCTGTCCGGCCTCAACTACGCCTCCGGCGACGTCGACGGCATCTTCGGCGGCAGCCCGAAGACCTACGTCCGCGACCTGCAGTGGAAGGCCTTCACCCCGGCCTTCATGACGATGTCCGGCTGGGGCGCGACCAACCCGTCCGCGGGTTACCAGGACAAGCAGCCCTGGCGGTTCGCCGAGCCCTACCTGTCGATCAACCGCAAGTACCTGCAGCTGAAGATGCGGCTCACCCCCTACCTCTACACGATGAGCCGCAACGCCACCGACACCGGCGTCCCGTCCACCCGGGCGATGGTGCTGGAGTACCCGGACGACCCGGTGGCGCGCGGCAACGCGACCAGCGGCCAGTTCATGGCCGGCGACTCCTTCCTGGTCGCCCCGGTCGTCTCCGACACCGCCGTCCGCGACGGCATCTACCTGCCCGCCGGCACCTGGACGGACTACTGGACGGGCAAGGCGTACACCGGGCCCGGCTGGCTCAACGGCTACAGCGCGCCGCTCGACATCCTGCCGCTCTTCGTCAAGTCCGGTGCCGTCGTGCCGATGTGGCCGCAGATGAACTACGCCGGCGAGAAGCCCGTCTCCCGGCTGACCTACGACGTCTACCCGCGCGGCAGCTCCACCTTCAGCCTGTACGAGGACGACGGCACCACCCGCGCCTACCGGTCCGGGGCGTACGCCCGTCAGCGGGTCGACGTCACCGCACCGCAGTCCGGCACCGGCGACGTCAGCATCGCCGTCGGGGCGGCCACCGGCAGCTACACCGGCAAACCCGCCTCCCGCGACTACGAGTTCACCGTGCACGCCGCCGCCGCACCCGGCAGCGTCACCGTCGCCGGCACCGCGCTGCCCGCACTGGCCAGCCGCAGCGCCTACGACGCGGCCGCCAGCGGCTGGTACTTCGACCCGGCGGACCGCTCCGGCGTGCTCCTGGTCAAGACCGGCTCCCGATCCGCCGCCTTCACCGTGACGGCCACCGGCCTCACCCTGCCCACCGGCAGCGCGATCCCCGGCGCCACCCCCATCCCCACCGGCGGCTGGACGGTCGCCTACGCCGACAGCCAGGAGACCTCGGCCGAGAACGGCGCGGCCGCGAACGCCATCGACGGCAACAGCGCCACCCTCTGGCACAGCAAGTGGTCGGGCACCGCCGCACCACTGCCGCACGAGCTGCAGATCGACCTCGGCGCCCGCTACGCCGTCGACGGCCTGAGCTACCTGCCCCGGCAGGACGGCGGCGTCAACGGCCGGATCGGCGGCTACGAGGTGTACGTCTCCGACACCACCGCCGACTGGGGCAGCCCCGTCGCCACCGGAAGCCTCCCGGACGGCGCGGCGCAGCAACGGATCTCCTTCGGCGCCAAGAACGGCCGCTACCTGCGACTGAAGGCCCTGAGCGAGGCGGGCGACCGCGGCCCGTGGACGAGTGCCGCCGAGATCGGCGCGACCGGACGCGCCCTGCCGCCACCGACCGACACCACCCTGGTCAACGGCGCCTCCGGCAGCTGCGTCGACCTGCCCGGCTCGGCGACCTCCCCCGGCACCCGGCCGACCCTCTACACCTGCCACGGCGGCGGCAACCAGCGCTGGACCCTGCACGCCGACGGGTCGCTCACCGGACTCGCCGGGGTCTGCCTCGACGGCACGGCCGGCACCGTCGCCGTGCAGCCCTGCAACGGCTCCACCGGACAGCGCTGGCAACAAGGGCCGCAACTCGCCCTGGTCAGCGGCGGGAAGTGCCTCGCACCGGAGAAGTCCGGCACTGCGAACGGCACCGGACTGCTGCTCGCCGCCTGCACCGGCAGCGCCGCGCAGCGCTGGGCGACCACCCCCTGACCGGTCGGCCGCGGGGGCCCCGGGCAGCGCGCCCCGGGACCCCCGCGGCCCCGGGGTGCCGGGTCACCGCGCGCTCGCGGCGATCTGCGCGTACTCCTGGGCGGCGGCCCACAGCTCACCGGCGGTTGGCCGCATCCCGGGCGCGGTGTTCATCGCGGCCTCGGCGTTCATCGCGGCGAAGCCCCACAGCTCGCGCAGTTCGCCGTGCGCCGTCCGCTCGGCCTCGCGGAGCGCCGAGAGCAGCGCCCGACCGGTGAGCGGCGGTGGTACGGGCAGGAACGACCAGGGCCCCGGCGGGTCCTGGTCGAGCAAAACGGTCGGCTGTGCTCCGCCACGCGGAGTGGTGTCGTTCATGCGGCACACGATCGCACCTGGAACTGACACGCCGTCGGTGGCCCGTGGACGGCGGCTGCGGTTCCGTCCCGCTCGGCCCGCTCGGCCCGCTCGGCCCGCCCAGCCCGGTCAGTTCGCTCGGCCCGCGAGACGGTCCACGGCGGCGAGCACCGGGGCCACGCCGTCCTCGTCCCGCAGACGGGCGGCCAGGGCTCGGGCGCGGCGGGCGTGCTCCGGGTCGGCGGTGGCCGCGCGCAGCGCCGCGGCGAGGGCGCCGGCCGTCAGACGGCGCAGCGGCACGGCCGCCGGGGCCACCCCCAGACCGGTCAGGCGGCCGGCCCAGAACGCGGCGTCGAACTGGATCGGGACGGGGACGGCCGGGACCCCGGCCCGCAGGCCCGCCGCGGTGGTGCCGGCCCCGGCGTGGTGCACGACCGCGGCCGTCCGCGGGAAGAGCAGGTGGTGCGGGACGTCGTCGACGGTGATCACGTCCGGGCCCTCGGCGTGCAGCTCGCTCCAGCCGCGCTGGACCACGCCGCGCAGCCCGGCCGCGCGCAGCGCCGCCACGACCGTGCGGGAGACCCCCTCAGGGTCGGGCACCGCCGCGCTGCCCAGGCCGACGAAGACCGGGGGGTCGCCCGCGTCCAGGAAGTCGCGGAGCTCCGGCGGGAGCTCGGCCTCGGGTGGGTCCCCGGGCCACCAGTAGCCGGCCACCCGCAGACCCGGACGCCAGTCGCGGGGGCGTGGCACCACCAGTTCGCTGAAGCCGTGGAAGACCGGCCAGTCGGCCTGCTCACGCGCCCGGCGGGCGGAGCGGAGGCTGCGCCGGGGCAGCCCGAGGCGCGAGCGGGTACGGCGGACGGCCTCGGTGAAGATGCCGTCCACGGCCGCGTTCACGGCATGCCCGGCCAGCCGGTTCGGGCCCGCGCCCCAGGACCTCGCGCCGATCACCGGCGGGGCGAACTCGGCGGTCGAGGCGAGCGGTTGCAGATGGAGGCCGATGCTCGGCAGGGCCATCCCCTCCGCGATCGCGTGCCCCAGCGGCGCCAGGGCGGCCGACAGCAGCAGGACGTCCTGACCGTGGGCGGCGACCAGCAGCTCGTCCGCCATCCTGCCCACCAGCGAGCGCGCCATCGCGACCAGCCGGGTCAGCTTGCCGATCCCGCTGGAACTGCGGTGCAGGCCCTGCCCGGCGGCGGACTCAAGAGCCTCGCGCGGGTCCACCGGCAGCGGGTGGAAGCCGATCCCGGCGCCCTGTGCGAGCGGTGCGAACCGTGCGTGGGTGACCAGGGTGACCTGGTGGCCGGCCCGGGCCAGCCCGGACCCGAGTCCGGTGAACGGGGCGACGTCGCCGCGGGAACCGGCCGTCATGAGCGCGACACGCATGGTCAGCAGTATCGCGCCGGATCCCCTACCGGCGTCCCCGCGGCGCGCCGTTTCGGCCACCGCGGGGAGCGGTCGTCAGCGGTCGGATCCGGCGGGCGGACAGCGCCCGCTCCAGGGGCGCTCGGCGGCGAGGCCGGCTCCGGCCACGTGGATCCGCCGGTGCCGCAGGTCCATGGAGGTGACTCACGACCCGTCCGGCATTGCGTCGTGGTGACCGGCCGATCGGGGCCTACGCTGCGGAAGGACGGAGAAGGGACCGGAGAGCAGCCGCCCGGCGCGCGGGCGGGCCCCGGCGCGGACCAGGAGAGCGCTCATGCCCGAGCCACCGTTGCCCGAGAAGGCCGTCGCGCTGCTGCGCAGGGCGAACCCGGCCGTCATCGCCACCCTCCGCCCGGACGGCCAGCCCGTCTCCACCGCCACCTGGTACCTCTGGGAGGAGGACGGCCGCGTCCTGGTCAACATGGACGAGGGCCGCACCCGCCTGCACCACCTGCGCGCCGACCCCCGGGTCAGCCTCACCGTGCTCGACGAGCACTCCTGGTACACCCACATCACCCTGATCGGCCGGGTCGCCGAGCTGTACGAGGACCGGCGGCTCGCCGACATCGACCGGCTCTCCCGGCACTACCGGGGCCGCGACTACCCCGTGCGGGACCGCGGCCGGGTCACCGCCCTGATCGAGGTCGACCGCTGGCACGGCTGGGGCACCGTCACCGGCCGGTTCCGCTGACCGGACCGGCCGGCCGCGCCGACGTGTCCGGCCCGTCCGACGCGTCCGGCGCCTGAAGGAGTGACAGGCGCTCGGCGGACGGGCCGCCCGGCACGGCCCGGTACACCACCGGCTGCCGGCCGGGGGCGCTGTTCGGTCGTGTGCGTCTCGTATGCCGGTTCCAGGTCGCCGGCCCGCGGGTGGTGCAGCAGCTCGGCACCGGCGGACTTGCCGTGCACCTCGTGGCGGACCCACAGGACGCGGAACCCGTGGCTCTGCAGCGAGAGTTCGCCGACCAGAGCGGCCAGCCGCGGATCGCGGCCGTCCCGGTCGGCGGCGAGGCGCGCGCAGAGGGCGGCGGGCCAGGGGAGCATCGTCGTCCCGCCTGCGAGCAGGACGGGTGGCACGTTGTGGTCACCGAACGACTCGATGCCCAGGGCGATCCCGTTGGCGTCGACCGTGGTCATCGGATCACCGGAGGTCGTCCTGCCCGAGATCGCGGTCGGGCGCGCTCATGTCGCCCGTCCCGGGCGTGCCGTCGGGCGAGCTCGTAGTGCAGGTACACGGTGCCCTGTGGACCGGCCACCGGCGGCCGGACTCCACATCGCGGGCGTCTTCCTCCGGTCAGCCCGATGATCCAAACCCAATTGCCTAGTCACCGTGGTCGTCGTGCAGCGCTCTGCGACGTTCCTGTTCGCGCTTGGAGTAGGCGGCTGCCCGGATCGCCTCATCGCTCTCCAAGCCCGATCCAAGGGCGCCGCCCACGGTGGCGACCGAAGCGACGAACCAGGACAACGTCCAGTACTCCGCGCCGTCAAGAGGGGTTCCTGTCACGGAAGCGAACACAGGGCCGTTGAGGATGAACAGCGCCCACACCCAGTTGATGACCATCAAACCCACGTAGCAGACGAGCACCCCGATCCCCACGGTCACGACGGTCGAGGCGTTGTAGAGAGTCGCCCTCTGCCTCGCCTCCGGCGAGCTCTCCGGTGGTCGATGCCACAGGTTCGCATCCACGATCAGCCAGCCGATCATGATCGCGACAGACCCGACCGTGGCGATCACGAGGCGTGGCGTGCTCAGGGACGCGGCCAGGCTCCAGACGGTGGAGTTCACGGTGGCGACTGCTCCCGTGGCGAGTGCGGCCGCCAGGGCTTTCGACAAGCCCGGCACCAACCGCCACGGCCGGTTGGCGCGGACCATACCGGCGAGCACTCGAAGGTAACCGCGCGGCCCGCTGACGACGTACCGAACATCGTCGGTCTCCTTCTCACCGGATCGGCCCGGATGAACAGGCGCCGGACGATCGACGAAGGGGCCCGGAAGCGGCTGACTCCGCAGAGGTCCTTCAGCCCCGGTGGTTTGCGGACCCGCCAAGCCGAGCACGGCTTCTTCAACGGCCCGCCGGGCCCTCGTCTGCAGCCGCAGGCCCCCCAGTGAAGGAAGGGAGAGCAGCACCAAGCCGTCTTCGTGATTCAGGTACACGGCGAGCTTGCGTCCGTGCGAGTGCAGCGGAAGGTCGGTGAGGGCCACGACGATGTCCCAGTCCTCCGCATTCCCGCGGTCCATGATCCGGCGCATCAAGGTGGGCGGGTCCTCGGTCCCCGAGGTGAAGGGCTCACTGACCACCTCGACGTCGAACCGTCGCCCCTGGCCTGACTTGTCGGCGAGCCGGTCAGGAAGTGTCAGGGCCATGCGCTGAGCGATCTCCGTCGGCGTGTACGGGTCCGCGAGGAGCGCCACGACCGTTACGTCCTGCGACGACACCGGCATCGCTGGACCTTTCTCGTCGGCTGTTCCCGCGATCGCAAGTACCCACAGGATGGCCCCGGGGTGGCGTCGGCGCCATGTGACACGCTGGCTCCCGCAGGCCGGTGCAGGCGGTACGGGTTGAAAGTCCAGCACGGGAATCACTGGTCCGAACCTGACCTGCCTGGTCCTGATCGTTCCATCAGGCTACGAGCCGGGCCCACCCAGCACGATCTTCCACACCCGGGTGGCCACTTGCAGGTTCAGCCGGTCCTCGACGTTCGCGAGGTCGTTCCCGCTGATGTCGCGGATCCGCTGGAGCCGATAGCGCAGCGTGCTGCGGTGGATCGCGAGCGATTCGGCGGTCTCGTCGTAGTTGCCGCCGCAGTCGAAGTACCGGGACAGGGTCTCCACCATGGCCGCGTGGTGCCGGGAGTCGTAGTCGATGAGCTGCCCGAGCCACTCGTGGACGAACGTCTCCAGTTCCCGGTAGTCGTTGCCGGGTCCCAGGATGCGGTAGAGGCCGAGCTCGTCGAAGAACGTCGTGCCGTAGGGCTCGCGGGAGTGACGGCGCACTTCCAGGGCGCGCTGCGCCTCCTGGTAGCGGTGGGGGATGTCGTCCGGGGAGCCGCAACGGGCGCTCACCCCGATCGTCGCGGACCGTGTCCCGGTCTCCCGGGCGAGCGCCTCGTACAGCGCGCGGGCGTGCGGCCTGTCGTCGGCGATAAGGACGATGTGGTCGGACCGTCGGGCCAGCAGCGAGCGCATGCCCACGCCGGAGGCCGCCCGGCCCACGGTCTGCGCGAAGGACTCGTCCGCAGTCCGGTCCGACCGCTGCACCACGACGACGTAGTGAGCGCGGTGCAGGTCGTGTCCGACTGCCTCGGCCCGGGCGTAGGCGCTCGCCTCGTCCGCTCCTGCCAGGAGGTCCTCGACCAGCTCGCGGTGCAGCCTCAGCTCCACTTCTGCCAGAGTGCGTAGGTGCGCCAGCTCCAGGGCGAGTGACGTGGCGGCGTGCTCCAGCGCGAGCACGGTGTGCTCGTCGGCCTCGCTCCGGGCATCGACCAGGGCCAGCACGCCCAGGATCTCGCCGTGCGGGCGGATCAGGGTGATCAGCCGGTCCTTTATCCGCACCGGCCCGACCTCCCGGGCGACGGCGTGCAGCATTTCGTCCTGGCGTACGGGGTCCGGTTCGGGATAGGGATCGGGGCGGCTGGGGCCGGTCCAGGACCTCAGTCGACCGAAGCGGTCCTCGACCAGCGCAGGGAGCCCGGTGAGCCCGTGCAGTGCGCGGGTGATGGCTTCCTCGCCGCCGCCCGAGGCGGCGACGTCGGCCATGAGTGCGTGAACGGCCCGCTGGTACCCCAGCTCAGCCGCGACGGAGATCAGCTGCTGCTGGAGGACCGTGCGTTCCTCCCGTAGCCGGTGCAGTTCCAGCGCGTCCTCGCGTTGGCGGCGGTGTGCGAAGGCGACCGACAGTGCAGCGGCAGTGTGCCGGACGAGCGTGTCGAGCAGGGAGTACTCGGTCTCGGTGGGCCGGGAGCGGGACGTCACCACGAGGTAGCCGTGGAGTCTCTCGAGCCCGCGCAGCCCCAGGGCCCGGCCCCAGGGGCTGCCGGGTACGGTCACGGGGCCGTCCTGCCCGGCCAGCTCCCGCACCCTCCGGTCCACGGCCGAGGCGTGGATCCGCCCGCTCGGGCTGGGAGCCAGGTCGCCGTCCACCTTGAGGTATCCCGCCTCGGCGCTGTACGGCCCTGCAGCGGCCACGTGGTCCATGGCCAGGCGCAGGATCTCGCCTTCGTCCGGGGTGTCGAACAGGGTGCTGGCGAACGCAACCAGTTCGTGGAGGGCACGGTCGGCCGGCGACGGAGCAGGTGGGCGGGGTCGTTCCCGCACAGCCGTGGAGCGCCGCCCGCCGCCCCGCGGAAGGCCGCCCTCCCGGTCGGAGTCGCGGCCGTGCGCCCGGCTGGTGGCCATGCGAACACTCCGTTCTTGGAGCCTTCGGCGGCGTCTACCCGCTCGCAGGTCGGCTTATCCAAGATGTCCGGACCTTTCCTTTCGTACTCGCGGGGTAACCGGACCCGTGCATTTCTGACTCGCGGGGCGCAGGCGTGGAGCCACTCGGCTCGCCACCCTGAGAGTGTTCGAGCCCCCCGTGCGCAACGGGAAGAAGGGCCCCCGTCGTCTCCGCCCTGCTCCTCGCCCCGTGCGGGGCGATCTTCGGAGCGGGGGCGGTCGCCGACGAGGCTGTACGGCTGAGCGGCGCGCCGCAGACCACCGGCAGAGGCCCGATTCGTACTAGAAGCGTGATCCGGAAAGTCGGCGCAGGCGCCGGACCGGGAGGAGTTCCTCATGGCGAAGGCAGTGGGCATCGACCTGGGCACCACCAACTCGGTGATCGCCGTGTGGGAGGGCGGCGAGCCGTCCGTCGTGCCCAACAGCGAGGGCAACCGCACGACACCGTCCGTGGTGGCCTTCACCGACACGGGCGAGCGCCTGGTGGGCCAGTTGGCCCGGCGCCAGGCGATCCTCAACCCGAAGGGCACCATCTACTCGGCCAAGCGGTTCATCGGCCGGCACTTCGACGAGATCTCCGACGAGGCCAGGGCGGTGGCGTACGACGTCGTCGAGGGCGACGGCGGGGCGGCCCGCTTCAAGGTGCGCGACAAGCTGTACGCGCCCGAGGAGATCAGCGCCCAGGTGCTGAGGAAACTCGCCGACGACGCCTCCAAGCAGCTGGGGGAGCGGGTCACGGAGGCGGTCATCACGGTGCCCGCCTACTTCAACGACGCCCAGCGCACCGCCACCAAGGACGCCGGACGGATCGCCGGACTGGAGGTGCTGCGGATCATCAACGAGCCGACCGCGGCCGCCCTCGCGTACGGCATGGACAAGAAGCAGCACGAGACGATCCTCGTCTTCGACCTGGGCGGCGGCACCTTCGACGTGAGCATCCTCGACGTCGGCGACGGCGTGGTGGAGGTGCGCTCCACCGCCGGCGACAGCCACCTGGGCGGCGACGACTTCGACCGGCGTCTGGTGGATCACCTCGCGGACGACTTCCAGAAGGAGAACGGCATCGACCTGCGGCAGGACCCGCAGGCGCTGCAACGGCTGTTCGAGGCGGCGGAGAAGGCGAAGACCGAGCTCAGTTCGGTGACGCAGACGCAGGTGAGCCTGCCGTTCATCACCGCCGACGCCTCGGGCCCCAAGCATCTCACCGACTCGATCATGCGGTCCACGTTCGAGCAGATCACCGGCGACCTGGTGGAGCGGTGCCTGGGGCCGGTCCAGCAGGCCATGGCCGACGCCAAGGTCGGCGAGAGCGACATCGACGAGGTCATCCTCGTCGGCGGTTCCACCCGTATCCCGGCGGTTCAGGCGCTGGTGCGTCGGCTGACCGGCGGCAAGGACCCCAACATGAGCGTCAACCCCGACGAGGTCGTGGCGATGGGGGCCGCGATCCAGGCCGGGGTGCTCAAGGGCGAGGTCAAGGACGTCCTGCTGCTCGACGTCACACCCCTGTCGCTGGGTGTCGAGACACGCGGCGGCGTGATGACGAAGATCATCGAGCGGAACACCACCATCCCCGTCCGCCGCGCCGAGACCTTCTCCACCGCCGAGGACAACCAGCCCGCCGTCGACATCGTCGTCCTCCAGGGCGAGCGTGAACGGGCCGCCGACAACCGGGTCCTCGGCCGGTTCCAGCTCACCGACATCCGCCCGGCGCCACGGGGCGAACCGCAGATCGAGGTCACCTTCGACATCGACGCCAACGGCATCCTCAACGTCAAGGCACGTGACCGGGACACCGGCAAGGAACAGGGCATCACCATCAGCGAGAGCTCCAACCTGGACCGCAGCGAGGTCGAACGCATGGTCCAGGAGGCCGAGCGCAACCAGGGCCAGGACCGGGCACTCCGCGAGGCCGTCGACGCCCGCAACGAGCTCGACGCCGTCGCCTACCAGGTCGAGAAGCGCCTCGCCGAACTGGGCGACGCAGCGCCCGCCCACGAGAAGGCGCGCGCCGAGATGCTCGTGTCCGACGCCCGGGCGGCGGTCAAGGAAGAGGCGGGTGCGGAGCGCGTGCGGCCCCTGACCTCCGAACTCCAGCAGGTGCTCGCCGGGCTGGCGGCCCACCAGGGCGCCGCCACCACGGGCGGTCCCGGCCAGGACACCGCCGGGGGCGGCGCGACCGGTGGCCCGGGCAGTGGTGGCGGGGACGACGACGTCATCGATGCCGAGTTCGACAAGGATTGAGGCGCGCCATGCCCGCCCGTCCCCAGGAACCCGACCGGGCCGCGTCGGAGCCGGTCCCGGGTGCCGTACGCCCTCCTCGTGGGGATCCGCCGCAACCGGGCCCGCCGCCCCGTCCGGAAGCAGCGAACGACGAACCGGGACCCGACGCCGCCGGCCCCACGGCTGCCGAGGACGAGTACACGACCGCCATCCATGAACTGGAGGACCGCTGGCGGCGCGCGCTCGCCGACCTCGACAACCTTCGCAAGCGCCACGCCAGGGAACTGGAGCGGGAGCGGACGGTCGAGCGGTCCCGCACGGCGGCCGCCTTCCTGCCCGTCCTGGACAACCTCGAGCTCGCCCTGACCCATGCCGGCGCCGATCCGGGCGCGATCGTGGAAGGCGTCCGGGCCGTACGCGACCAGGCGGTGAACGTCCTCGAACTGCTCGGCTACCCGCGGCACGCGGAGACCGGCGTCGCCTTCGACCCGGCCCGGCACGAGGTGGTCGGCGTCGTCCAGGACCCCGACGCCCCACCGGGAACCGTCGTCGAGGTGCTGCGCCCCGGATACGGGGACGGCGAACGGCAGATCAGGCCCGCCGCCGTGACGGTCGCGAAGCGGGAGTGACCGGTCATGGCACGGAGCTTCTACGAGGTGCTGGGCGTGCCGCGGACCGCGAGCCAGGACGAGATCCAGCAGGCGTATCGCAAGCTCGCCCGCAAGTACCACCCCGACGTCAACAAGGACCCGCAGGCGGAGGAACGCTTCAAGGACCTCAACGAGGCCTACGGCGTCCTGTCGGACCCGAAGACCCGGGCCCGTTACGACCGCTTCGGCGACGACTTCCGCAAGATCCCCGAGGACTTCGACGAACGGGTCGCGGCCGGAGCGGGCGACGGCTTCCGCACACGGGGGACCGCCGGCGCGGGCGGCCCCCGTGTCCGGTACACCACCGGCTTCGGCGACGACTTCGGAGCGGAGGGCATCGACATCGAGGACCTGCTCGGCTCCATGTTCGGAGCCGGCGCCACCCGGGGCGGCGTTCCCGGAGCGGACCAGGAGGCCGAACTGCCGCTCACCGTCGAGGAGGCCTACCGAGGCGGCCGTCGCACCGTCACGCTCGCCGGTCCCACCGGGCAGCCGCGGCGGTACGAGGTCGACGTGCCACCGGGTGTCACCGACGGGCAGCGCATCCGGCTGTCGGGCGAGGGCGGCCGGAGCAGCGGCGACGCCCCCGCGGGCGACCTGTACCTGCGGGTACGCATCCGGCCCCACCCCCGGTTCCGGCTGGACGGCCGCGACGTGCACGTCCAGGTCCCGGTCGCCCCCTGGGAAGCGGCTCTGGGCGCGATCGTGCCGGTGCCCACCCCCGGCGGCGGCACGGCCAAGGTCACGGTGCCCGCGGGCTCGTCCAGCGGTCGGCGGCTGCGGCTGCGCGGCGAGGGCATGCCGAACCCGCGAGGCGCGAACGGCGACCTGTACGTCGAACTCCGCGTCATGGTGCCGCCCGTCCTCGGCGACCGGGAGCGCGAACTGTTCGAGGAGCTCGCCGCCACATCCTCGTTCGATCCCAGGAGGACGCGATGAACGACCGACCCGCGGGAGCGACGGGCATCGGCCGGGCCGGCACGGGCGCCCGTCCGGTCCGGACGGGCGCCGACCTCACCGCCTCGGCGGCTGTCCGGTACGCGCTCGTGCCCGTCCCCAAGCTCTCGCTGGACGCCGTGGCCCGTCGCTCGGGCCTCCACCCCGATCTGATCCGCCGGTTCGTCGCCCTCGGCCTGGTCGACGCCGAGCGCGATGCCGCGAAGCACCTGGTGTTCGACCCCACGGCCCCGGCGGTCCTCGCCCGCATCCAGCGGCTGCGCTCCGGACTCTGCCTCAACTACGCGTCCATCGGCCTGGTGCTGGACCTGCTGGACCGCATCAGCCTGCTCGAAGCCGCCCTGCGCCGCGCCGGTACAAGGAGTGAAACACCCCCATGGACATGAACAGTCTCACCCAGAAATCCCAGGATGCGCTGCAGGAGGCCCAGGCCACGGCCGTCCGCATGGGGCAGACCGAGGTCGACGGGGAACACCTGCTGCTCGCGCTCCTCGATCAGGAGGACGGTCTGATCCCGCGGTTGCTGCAACAGGCCGGCGCCGAGCCGGAGGATCTGCGTGCTGCCGTGCGCGAGGAACTCTCCCGCCGTCCGAAGGTCACCGGCCCCGGCGCGGCACCCGGCCAGGTCTTCGTCACCCAGCGCCTCGCCCGCCTGCTCGATGCCGCCGAACGGGAGGCCAAACGCCTCAAGGACGAGTACGTGTCCGTGGAGCACCTCCTGCTCGCCCTGGTCGAGGAGGGCTCGTCAACCGCCTCCGGGCGCCTGCTCAAACAGGCCGGCATCACCAAGGACTCGTTCCTGAGCGCGCTCACCCGGGTCCGCGGCAACCAGCGCGTCACCTCCGCCAACCCCGAAGCGGCCTACGAGGCCCTGGAGAAGTACGGCCGGGATCTCGTCGCCGAGGCCAGGGCCGGCAGGCTCGACCCGGTCATCGGCCGGGACGCCGAGATCCGCCGCGTCACCCAGATCCTCAGCCGCAAGACCAAGAACAACCCCGTTCTCATCGGTGACCCCGGCGTCGGCAAGACCGCCATCGTCGAGGGCCTCGCCCAGCGCGTCGTGCGCGGCGACGTGCCCGAAGGACTCCGCGACAAGACGGTGTTCGCCCTCGACATGGGCTCCCTGGTCGCCGGCGCCAAGTACCGCGGCGAGTTCGAGGAACGCCTCAAGGCCGTACTCGGCGAGGTCAAGGCCGCCCAAGGGCGCATCCTGCTCTTCGTCGACGAACTGCACACCGTCGTCGGCGCGGGCGCCGCCGAAGGAGCCATGGACGCGGGCAACATGCTCAAGCCGATGCTCGCCCGCGGCGAACTCCACATGATCGGCGCCACCACCCTCGACGAGTACCGCAAGCACATCGAGAAGGACGCCGCCCTGGAACGCCGCTTCCAGCAGGTCCTGGTCGACGAGCCGAACGTGGAGGACACCATCTCCATCCTGCGCGGACTGCGCGAACGCCTGGAGGTCTTCCACGGCGTGAAGATCCAGGACACCGCCCTGGTCTCCGCGGCCACCCTCAGCCACCGCTACATCACCGACCGGTTCCTGCCCGACAAGGCCATCGACCTCGTCGACGAGGCGTGCGCCCGGCTGCGCACCGAGATCGACTCGATGCCCGCCGAACTCGACGAGATCACCCGCCGCGTCACCCGCCTGGAGATCGAGGAGGCGGCCCTGTCCAAGGAGACCGACCCCGCCAGCAGAGCCCGCCTGGAGGAACTGCGCAGGGAACTGGCCGACCTGCGCGGCGAGGCCGACGCCAAACACGCCCAGTGGGAGGCCGAACGGCAGGCCATCCGCCGCGTGCAGGAACTGCGCCAGGAACTGGAGCAGGTCCGCCACGAAGCCGAGGAGGCCGAGCGCACCTACGACCTCAACCGGGCCGCCGAACTCCGCTACGGCAAACTCCGGGAACTGGAGCGCCGGCTGAAGGCCGAGGAGGAGCAACTGGCCGCGAAGCAGGGCAAGAACCGGCTGCTGCGGGAGGTCGTCACCGAGGAGGAGATCGCCGAGATCGTCGCCGCCTGGACCGGCGTCCCCGTCGCCCGCCTCCAGGAGGGCGAACGCGAGAAGCTGCTGCGCCTCGACGAGATCCTGCGCGAGCGGGTCATCGGCCAGGACGAGGCCGTCAAGCTCGTCGCCGACGCCATCATCCGCGCCCGCTCCGGCATCCGCGACCCACGCCGCCCCATCGGCTCGTTCATCTTCCTCGGCCCCACCGGCGTCGGGAAGACCGAGCTGGCCAAGACCCTCGCCCGGGCCCTGTTCGACTCCGAGGAGAACATGGTCCGCCTCGACATGAGCGAGTACCAGGAGCGTCACACCGTCAGCCGGCTCATGGGCGCACCGCCCGGATACGTCGGCTACGAGGAAGGCGGCCAGCTCACCGAGGCCGTACGCCGCAAGCCGTACTCGGTCGTGCTGTTCGACGAGATCGAGAAGGCGCACACCGACGTCTTCAACACCCTGCTCCAGGTCCTCGACGACGGCCGCATCACCGATGCTCAGGGCCGCACGGTCGACTTCCGCAACACCGTGATCATCATGACGTCCAACATCGGCTCCGAGCACCTCCTCGACGGCGCCACCGCAGAGGGTGAGATCAAGCCCGACGCCCGCGCCCTGGTGATGGGCGAGCTGCGCGGGCACTTCCGCCCGGAGTTCCTCAACCGCGTCGACGACATCGTGCTGTTCAAGCCGCTCGGCGAGCGGCAGATCGAGCGCATCGTGGAGCTGCAGTTCGACGAACTGCGCCGCCGCCTCGCCGAACGCCGCATCACCGTCGAACTCACCGACGAGGCCAGGCAGGTGATCGCCCACCAGGGCTACGACCCGGTGTACGGCGCGCGACCGCTGCGCCGCTACATCTCCCACGAGGTCGAAACCCTCGTCGGACGGGCCCTGCTGCGCGGCGACGTCCAGGACGGCGCCACGATCCGGGTCGACGCCCGGGCGGGAGAACTGGTGGTCACCTACGACCGGCCCGAGGACGTGAAGGGAACGAGGACGGCATGAGCACCGTGCAAGCCACCAACGTCACCTGCCCGCACTGCGGGCGCACCAACCGGGTGCCGGCGGCCGCCGAGGGCCGCCCGAGGTGCGGCAACTGCAAGCAGTGGCTGCCGTGGACGGCCGACGCGGGCGACGACGACTTCACCGACGTCGTCGAGCAGGCCACCGTGCCCGTCGTCGTGGACCTGTGGGCCACCTGGTGCGGCCCCTGCCGCATGGTGAGCCCCGCGCTGGAGGAAGTCGCCGCCGATCTCGCAGGAACGATCAAGCTGGTCAAGGTCGACATCGACAAGAACCCGCGCCTGGCGCGGCGGTTCGAGGTCCAGGCGGTACCGACGCTGCTGGTCCTCGACAAAGGACGGACCATCGCCCGGCAGGCGGGTGCCGCACCGGCCCCTGCCTTGCGGCGGTGGGTGGAGCAGTCGATCGCGGGCCACGCATCGGCTGGGAAAGGATGATCGACCGTGACCGTAAGGACCGACCCCCACCTCGCCCTCGTACGCCCGGTCACCCCGCTCACCCCGGGGTGCGAGGAGTGCCTGGCCACGCACTCCCCCTGGGTCCACCTCAGGCTCTGCCTGACCTGCGGCCACGTCGGCTGCTGCGATTCGTCGCCGAACCGGCACGCCCGCCGTCACGCCGTCGCCGACGGCCATCCGATCGTGGCGTCGCTGGAGCCCGGCGAGGACTGGCGCTGGTGCTTCGTCGATGAGGCGTTCGTGTGATGCCCGGCGACGAGACCCGACCCGGCGCAACGCCCCTGCCGGACGAGGCGCAGGAGCGCGTCCCCTTCGAGACCCCTGACATCTACGGCGCCTACCCCCGCCTGTCGGACGACCAGACGGCCCGCCTGGCCCAGCACGGCCGGCGGCACGCGGTTGACGCCGGTGACGTGCTGATCCGGGAGGGGGACCGGTGCGAGACGTTCTACGTCGTCCTCAGTGGTTCGGTCGCCATCGTCGAGGGCTACGGCACCTCCGACGAACACCTGCTGCGCGTGCACGGCCCCGGCCGCTTCATCGGCGAACTCGGCCTCCTGAACGGACAGGTGGCCTTCTACACCGCCGTGATCAGGGACCCCGGCGAGATTCTCGCCCTGTCCATGGACCAGCTGCGCGACCTGGTGACCCGGGACTCCGTCCTTGGCGACGTGGTGCTGCGCGCCTGCCTGGGCCGCCGTGCTCTGCTCGTCCGGCAGGGCGCCGGTTTCCGCATCATCGGCTCACGGTATTCGCCCGACACCCGGCGGCTGCGCGAGTTCGCCGCCCGCAACCGGCTGCCGCACCGCTGGATCGACCTGGAGACGGACGAGGAGGCCGAGGCACTGCTGCGCCGCTTCGGGGTCGGTCCGGAGCAGACGCCGCTGGTGATCTGGCGGGACACGACCTTGCTGCGCAATCCGAGCAACGCCGAACTGGCCCGGTTCATCGGCCTGTCGCCCCTGCCGTCGAGCGACGGCCGCGGCGATCTCCTGATCGTCGGCTCCGGCCCGGCCGGTCTCGCCGCCGCGGTGAACGCCGCCTCGGAGGGCCTCGGCACGACCGTGGTCGAGGTGATGGCCACCGGTGGCCAGGCCGGGACGTCCTCCCGCATCGACAACTGCTTCGGCTTCCCCTCCGGCATCTCCGGGGCCGAACTCACCGAGCGCGCTGTGCTCCAGGCGGAGAAGTTCGGCGCCCGGATCAGCGTCCCGGCGGAGGCGGCCCGGCTCGAACCGCGGGGCGACCACTACGCCGTCGGGTTCGCCGACGGCAGCGAGATCACCGCCCGTGCCGTCGTCCTGGCCACCGGCGCCCGCTACCGCCGTCTCCATGTGCCCGGCATCGAACCGTTGGAAGGTGCGAGCGTCCACTACTCGGCGACCGTCTACGAGGCCCAGCAGTGCCGTACCGACCCGGTGGCGGTGGTCGGCGGCGGCAACTCCGCCGGCCAGGCCGTGCTCTTCCTGGCCGGGTACGCACCGCAGGTGTATCTGCTCGTCCGCGGACCGAGCCTCGAGGCGCACATGTCCCGCTACCTGATCGATCAGGTCGAGCGCCACCCGCGGGTGCGCGTGCTGCTGCGCACCGAGGTGACCGAGGTGCTCGGCGACAGGACACTGGAGGCGGTCGCCGTGGTCGACCACCGTACGGGCGAGCACCGCCACCTCGCGGTGCGGGCCCTGTTCGTCTTCACCGGCGCAGACCCCCACACCGAGTGGCTGTCCGGCGCGCTCGCCCTCGACGCGCGCGGCTACGTGCTCACCGGCGCCGAGGCGCAGGCGAGCTCCCTTCCCGAACTGTGGCAGAGCCAGGGCCGCGACTGCCTGACGTTGGAGACCAGCCTGCCTGGCGTCTTCGCCGCCGGCGACGTCCGCAGCGGCTCGGTGAAGCGTGTGGCCTCCGCGGTCGGCGAAGGCGCGATGAGCATCCACTTCGTGCACCGCTACCTGGGCCGCACGGCCGCGCCCGGCGGCACCGACAGCTCCCCGGACACCCGTCCGAAGGAGTCCGCCTGGCTCGCGTGACGCCCAGCCCGCGGCCGGCCGTCGGCCCGGCAACCTTCCGACGGCGCGCCGTGGTTGGCTTCGTGACACCGCCCGGTGGTGGGTGAGGTGTCGAGCAGCCGGGGCGCGCAGCCGGGACCGAGCGGCTCCGGTGCAGCCTTGCCGTCCTCCCGGCGCGGTTGCGCCCCGGCGCACAGGCGCAGCAGGTCGTGGAGGGCCCGGGAGCGGACACTCAGAAGTGTTCCCACCGCACCTGGTCCGTCCAGGCCGGTCCGCCCCGGCGGCGCACCGGGGGAGGCTGCTGCGGCGACGGGTGGCCGAGGCAGACGATCAGCTCGGGCCGCACCCCGTCCGGCGCCCCGAGCAGCACGGCAACCGCCGCCCGGCTGAACGAGGTCACCGGCCCGGCGCCCAGCCCCAGGCCGTGCGCCGCCAGCAGCATGGTCGCCGCCGCCGTCCCCACGTCGACGTACGGGCCGGGGTTGCTCTCCGGGAAGCCGTACGCGCGCACCCCGGCCCAGTCGACGCAGACGACGATCGCGGCCGCCGGGCGCTGGAGCATCCCGGGGGAGACCATCCGGATCGCCCGCAGCATTCCGGGCCGGGTGACGACCACGTACCGGTGGAGGCGCCGGTTGCCGGCGTGCGGCGCGTACCGGGCGCCGTCCAGGACGGCCCGTAGCTGCTCGGGCTCGACCGGCGCGTCGGCGAGCGCCCGGACCACGCGGCGGGTACGGATCGCCCGCAGGACGGCGTCCCCGCCGGCGGTGTCGCCAGCTGTGCGCTCCTCGCCGCTCACGACGCCCCGCCGGTTGCCGTTCCGTCGTTCGCCGCCTCGCCGGGGTCGAGCGAATCGAGAAGGTACGCGGCCAGGGTCCGGGAGAGCGCGTCCAGCCGGTCGACGTAGCCCTGCGGATCGCCGGCCCGGACCGAGGTCTCGGCGTGCCCGCGGCGCACCTCGTGCAGGAGGGCCCGCAGGCGGTCGCCCGCCTGCGGCTCGATCATCTCCGCAAGCCGTCCCGCCGCGGTGAGCAGCCGCAGCGGGGCGTACTCGGCGGCCTCGTCCACCTGGGTGCGGGCGGAGCAGAGCAGGTAGGCCAGGAGTTCGACCGCGTCGTCCTCGTCCAGCACCCGTCCGGTCCGGTCCGCGATGTCGGGGCCGCCCATGGGCTCACTCCGTCCGTCGTCGCCGCGCGACGGCGGACGGCCCGCAGTCGCGCGGACCGGCCGGCCGTCCCTGCCCCAAGCCTCCGCCGCGCGCGGACGATCCGCACACCGGTCGGGCCTCCGCCCGGGGACCGCGGACGGCTCCGCGGTGCCGCGGACGCGCCCGGTTCGAAGGCGTCACGGTCGCCCGGGGTCAGGACCGCGGCCACGGTGGAGCGGGTCGCGGGATGCGGCTGATGACCGAGCCGATCAGTGTGCCGATGGAGACGCCGAACACCGCGGACACGGCGGTGAGGACGGCCTGCGCGCCGTTGCCGACCTCGATCTGGGCGGTGTTGAGCAGGCCGAACGAGCCGGGTACCACGACCCAGAACGCGGGGAGGTAGAGCACCTGCCAGGACGAGCCGCGACGCAGCCAGTGCGCGACGGTGGCGGCGGTGGCGGCGGTGACCGCGCCGGCCAGACCGCCGATCGCCGGGCCGTTGGTGGTGGTGACCGTGATCTGGACGGCGGCGGTCACCGCGATCACCGCGACGATCCACGGGATCGCGGGCGGCGGGGTGTTGACGTTGATCACGACTCCGGCCACGGCAAGTGCCAAGCCCAGGCAGACGACCCACCAACTCGGCGCGGCGACCTGGGTGTTGGCCAGCACGGAGGTGGGCACGCCGGTGGCGGTGGCGGCGGCCACCACACCGGCGAGGAAGAGTGACAGCTGCACGGAGCCGGACACCAGCCTGGCCGTCCCGGCGCTGGCCGCACCCGCGGCGATCTCCGACAGCCCGGTCACCAGGAGGCCGCCGGGCAGCAGGATCGCCAGGGTGGCGACGATCGTGCGCAGCGGTCCGTCGAGCAGGGAGGCCCGGGCGGCCCCGAGCACGAGGACGGAGACGAGGAAGCCCGCGGTGACCGGCAGCAGCGGCCGCAGCAGCGGCAGTCGGCGGGCCGTCATGGTCAGGCCCACCACGATGAGCGAGCCGAGCGCGGCGGCGAGGACGTTCGCCGCCACCGGCTGCAGGTAGAGGCAGAGCCCGACCCCGACCGGCAGCACCCCGAGATCCGCGACCCAGACCGGCCAGCGGGCCGGGGCCCGGCGGACCGCGTCCAGGTCGCGCAGCGCCTGGTGCCCGTCGAGGGCGCCCGCGCGTAGCCGGTGCACCACGTCGAGGACGTCGGCGGTCTGCTCGAACCGCAGGGCGGGGCCGACGGGCTCGAACACGGCGGGGTCGTCCGCGTGGAGCGCCACGAACAGGCCGGTGGTCAGGGCGGCGACCCGCACGTCGGGTGCATCGAGCGTCCGCCCGAGCCCGCGCAGTTCCTCCTCCACGTCGTGGACGGGCAGGCCGCCGCCCAACATGCCCGCACCGAGTTCGAGCAGGAGACGGCGCCGGGGGTCGGCCGGTGCACCGGGGCCCCGGTCCGGAGGAAACGTGCTGGACATGGCGCGTATGGTCGCATACCTGCCGATTTCCCCGGTGCTCGGGCATCGGGCCCGTGTCGGGTGGTGCGCGGGGATCCCGCCGGCACGGCGTGGGCCGCCCGTGCTCCGGCGGCGAGGGCGGTGCTCGGCTCTCCCGCCGTTCGGCCCGGGGCTCTCCGGCCGGTGCGGCTCCGCGGGGGATCAGTGACGGTGGTGGTTGTCGGGCTGCGCCGGGTCGCCGGGATGTTCGAGACCGGGGACGAGGGTGAGGCGGTGGGCGCGGGCGTGGTCGAGCCAGCGGACGAAGGCGAGGCGGCGGGCCGGGGGGAGCGGGTCGGGGGCCGCGTCCGGGCCGGGGACGGTACGGGTGCGGGTCGACACGAGCGCCGCCGTCCAGCCGGCCGCGGTCACCCGGTGGCCGGGCGGGGCGGCGCGCAGGGCGGTGGCGAGCGCGACGGGGAGGGTCTCCGGGTCAGCCTCGAAGTCGCCGTCAGGGGTGGCGAGTTCCCACACGGTGGCGAGCACGGGCACGGGCCGGTGGAGGCCGGGCTGCGGTACGGCGACGTCGGCGGTGACGGCGGCGAAGACCGCGCGGACAGCCGCGCAGCCCTCGAACGCCGCGGCGGTGATCGAGCCCAACTCGACGGCGGCCCGCTGGTCGAGGCGGACCGGCGGGGCGGCCGCGCGGTCGAGGCCGCGGGCGGCGGCCTCGGCGGTGCAGAGCGCCTCGGTGAGCAGGACCTGGGCGACCCAGCGGGTGAGCTGGCGGTCCTCCGCGCTGCCGGGGGCGGGCAGTGCGGAGGACCTCGGGCCGGCACGGAGCGCGGCCAGCCGTCGGTCCAGCTCGGCGCGGGGGAGCGGGTGGCCGTCGAGCAGTCCGAGCAGGGCGGGTCCGGCGGTCACGGCTCGATCACCAGCTCCACCGTCGGCGCGTACTGGCAGCGGCCGAACCACATCACCTTCGCCAGCGCCCAGTAGGCGCCGGGCTCGGCGTCGGCCGGGACGGCGACGTCGAAGGTGACGGTGTGCCGGGCGCCGGCCGGCACGGTGAAGCCGCGGACGGGGTCGGGGAGCGCGTCCCAGCAGCCGAAGGGGGCGACCACCTGCAGCTCGCCGCGGATCTCGCCACGGGTGCGGTTGCCGAGGACGACGCCGAGCGTGCCGCGCCGGCCCGGCGACAGCCGGACCGAGGGGGTGGTGACGGAGACGGACAGGCCGGTGTCGCGTCCGTCGGCGGCCCGGGTGCCCTGGGCGGCCGTCCAGTCCTCGGGCGCCCCGCCGTCGGCGGGCAGCAGCGCGGGCAGGTCGCCGACGGCGACGGTGGCGACGTCCTCGACGAGCTGGCCGCCGTACTCGGTGCGGACGGCGACGAAGTACAGGCCGGGCCCGGTGCCGGCCGGCGGGTCGAGCGTCAGCGGGAAGCGCACGTGCCCGGAGGGGACGAGCCGGTACGGGCGGCGGCGGACGGAGACCTGCCAGCCGTCGGGGGCGAGGACCTCGGCGGCGCCCTCCACCTCGGCGTCCACCAGGTGCGAGGCGAGGACGGCGGACAGCTCGACCGGACCGCCGGCCGTGCGGACCAGGCCGGGGGAGAGACCGACCGACACCGGCAGGTACCCCATCGGCGCGGGGCCCCGGTTGTGCAGCCAGTACCGGGCGTGGACGGGCTGCGCAGCCTCGGCCGTCGGCCCCAGTGCGGCGGTCACCGGACCGGGGGCCGTGGCCTTCGGTACCGCCGTCACCGTGACCACCTCCGATCCGGCCAGCACCAGATCGGCCGGCACCGGATCGGCCGGCACCGGATCGGCCGGTGTCCCGCCCGGCTGCTCCAGCAGGTCGGCGACGCGCAGCGCGGAGAGCCGCAGCGAGCCGTCCAGCCGGGCCGTCCGCCCGAGACCGGTGGACTCGATCAGTCGCAGGGTGACCGACGACCCGGGGGAGACGGCCGCCGCGGAACCGTGCGCGATCGGGTTGCCGGTCGGCTTCAGCGCGGACAGCAGCACCTCCCGCTCCGGTTCGACCCGCAGCCAGGAGCAGGTCCGGGGTACTCCGCCGGCCCGGCCGGGCGGGAGCAGCCGGGCGTGCAGCGGGTGGTTGAACTCCTGGCCCTGCGCCGGCAGGTGCCGGGCCCGCCAGTCGCCGTCGCCGCCGGCCAGGGCGTACCGGAACTCGTGCGTCCAGTGCTGGAGTTGGAACGACGCACCGTCCGGCAGCGTGCGCCTCGGCGGGTCGATCCAGACGCCGGACGGCCAGCCGGTGCAGGAGCGCATCAGCGACAGGTGGAGGGCGCCGGACGGGTCGACGGCGAACCCGGGCAGTCCGCGGGTGAGCAGGGCCACGGTGCGGTCGGCGAGCCGTTCACCGTCGGGGAGGCGGCCCGGGCAGACGGCGCGGATCACGGCGTCGGCGAGGTCGGCGGCGAGCGCGGCCGGGTCGGTGGCGATCAGTGCGGGCAGGGCCCCCAGGTCGCGCAGGTCGGCGTTGGGCTGCCAGACCTCGTGCAGCGGCTTGTCGGCGGGCACCCAGACCGCGCCGTGCTCGGCGAGGACGGCCGCGTGCTCGGCGCCGGCCCGTTCAAGCAGCGCCGCCGCAGCCGGATTGGTGCCGGGACCGCCGAGGACGATCCGGACATCGGGCAGGTTGGAGTCCACGTCGAGCCAGCCGTACCGGGCCCGGTCGGCACCTGTGGTGGTCGCGGTCACCCCGACCCGGGCCAGGGCGACCACCAGCTCCCGTGCGCCGTGGGCATCGTCGGCGCTGGGAACGATCACCTCGGCCACGCCGATCGCCCGTTCCCCGAGCGGGGCGCCGTCCGGGTCGGTGAGCGAGACGCGGGCGGTCGATCCCAGGCCGAACCAGGTGTTGGCCGGGTTGTCGAGCGTCCAGGGCGCCTCGGCGGCGTCCACGTCCGGCAGCGCGAAGCCGCGCCCGACCACCGCTCCCGCCACCTCGCTCACCGGGAGGCCGCCCGGCAGATCGGCCGGGAAGCGCACCCGCAGCAGCCGGTCGGCGCCGGCGAAGTCGGCCAGCGCCGTCCGGAAGTCGACGTGGTCCAGGCCGTCCCAGAGGGTCACCGTCTGCCGGTAGGCGATGCCGTCGACGGTGCCGTCGACCACCAGCCGTTCGCCCAGCGGGCCGCTCTCGCGCCGCACGGTGGCGGCCCCGGCGGACGAACCGACGACCGGGCCCTTCGGGACCAGGTGCCACGGCCCCTCGCCGAAGTCCGGGTGCTGCGGGTACTCCTCGTACACCCGCAGCTCGTTGCCGACCTCGCCCTCGCGCAGCAACTCCCTTCCGCGCAGCAGGTCGTGGACGGAGCCGAGCGCGCCGCCGCGTGCCGGGTCCGCGGTCACCCGGTAGCGGGCGTTGGCGGCGGTGAGGCCCTCCGCGGCCTGCCACAGGGGGGCGGCCGGGCCGTCGGCCAGCGTGTAGGTGCGCCAGCCGAGTGCCGGAACCGCGTCGGCACGGAAGTGCAGCGTGCCCCGGTCGACCGCGCAGGGCATCGGCAGTCCGTCCTGGTCGAGCACCCGCACGCCGTCGAGGCCGTCCGGCAGCCGGAGCGACACCACGCCGGAGCGCCGGAAGGACAGGGAGTTGGCGACCACCACCGCTCGGTCGTCGCCGGTGCCGATCCCGCCGGTCAGCGCTTCGAGGGAGGAGTCCCGGACGGCGGCGGCCAGGTCGTGGGCCTCGCGCCAGCCGCCCAGCAGGTCCAGGTAGACCTGGTCGGACTCGGAGCCGGTGATCGCGTCGTGGTGCGCGCCGTAGGCGAGGTGGCGCCACACCTTGTCGAGCGCCTCCTCCGGGTACCGGCCGAGACCCTGCACCGCGGCCAGGGTGGCGAACCGCTCCGCGTCCAGCGCCGCCGTCTCGGCCGCCCGCTGGGCCTGCTTGGTGTCGATGTAGGAGACGTCCTTGCCGGTGTACACCGGGTTCATGTCCCGGGTCTGAGGGCTCAACCTGCGCCCCGAAAGATCGAGTTCGGCCCGGACGGCGGTCAGGAAGTCCCGCGGGGTGCCGCAGACGAACCGCGGCCACACGTACTTGGCCGCCCACGACCGGTGGATCTCGGTGACCCACTTGTTCGGCGGGGTGTAGTCGGTGCCGACCGGCAGCAGCAGGTTCCTCGTCGCGCCGACCGGCTTCAGCTTGCGGTACAGCTCGTACACCGCCTGCTCGGCGGCGGCCAGGTCGGGGGAGGAGTCCATCCACCAGCCCGCCGAGTAGTGGTGCGGCATGTAGTGGGTGAGCACCCCGCGCCCGGACGGCGAGATCCACTCGAACTCGCTCGGGAACTGCATCACCGTCGCGTCGTCCTTGGCCTCCCGGAAGTTCTTCTGGATCGGCCCCCACTGGTGGAACGGCCCGCGCGCCCAGGCACTGCCGGTCAGCCCGGCGGCGGCCAGATGGCCCGGGAACTGGGGATCGTGGCCGAAGACGTCCAACTGCCAGGCGGTCCGCGGATCCCCGCCGAGGATGTCGCGCTGGTAGCCGATGCCGTACAGCAGGTTGCGGATGGTGGTCTCGGCGCCGGTCAGGTTGGTGTTCGGCTCGTTGTAGGTGCCGCCCACCAGCTCCACCCGCCCGCTCGCCAGCAGCTCCCGCAGCTGCGCCCGGCGCTCGGGGTGCTGGTCGAAGTACGGCTTGAGGTAGTCGACCTCGGCGAGCACGAACGTGTAGACCGGGTCGCGCTGCGCCAGTTCCAGGTGCGCGTCGACCAGGGCGAAGCCGTTGCGCTCCCAGAGCGGGCGGGTGGTGGCGTCGCCGGACAGCAGCTCCCAGGGCGAGGTGTACGCGGCCTGGGTGTTCCACCAGACCGGGTCGTAGTGGAAGTGCGGGACCATGAACATCGTCCAGCCGGGCTCGGCGACCTCCAGCTCGCCGGGGGCTTCGGCGTCGCCGGCGGTCACGGTGACCCGGCGGCGCTCGCCGGGGACCGGGTCGTCGACCTCCAGCGGGACCTCGACGGGGCCCGTGCCGGTCGCACTGCCGCGGACGCCCGGGCCGGTCACGTCGATGCGGCACGGCGGGCCGTCCACCGTCATCCGCAGGACCTGGCGCGGCGCGGCCTCGGTGCCCGTGAACAGGTCGGTGGAGGTGACACGGGTGATGCGGACGACCGGCACGGGGTGTCCTTCCTCGGGGCGGACCCTGGTACGAGGTTAGGCCCGAGCGGGCGGGCCGCGTCGCACGCCACGGCGGC
The DNA here is from genome assembly GCF_040683455.1 of Kitasatospora sp. NPDC093679. Classification (NCBI taxonomy): domain Bacteria; kingdom Bacillati; phylum Actinomycetota; class Actinomycetes; order Kitasatosporales; family Streptomycetaceae; genus Kitasatospora; species Kitasatospora sp. NPDC093679. The sequence continues at coordinate 24,863 of NZ_JBFBDW010000015.1, read as the reverse complement.
GCGGCCCGTCCGCTGCGGGCGGAGGGGTGCGGTGGTGGGGGCGCTGCTACGTGCCCCAGGCCTCGAACTCGTAGATGCGGGCGGCCGGATCGGTGGTCCGGGTCGGGGTGGTGATCACCAGCCGGACGTAGCGGGCGGTGAGGGAGACCGGGTGGGTGGTGGTCGCGGCGGTGTTGCCGGTGACGGTGACGGCGGTGGTCCACGGGTCGGTGGTGGTGTTACGGACCTGGACGGTGAAGTCGCGGGTGTTCCACGACGGGCTCTCACCGCCCGCCTGGGCGTGCTCGACCACGAAGGAGGTCAGGCTGCGGGCCGATCCGAGGTCCACCTCCAGCCACTTGCTGCCGGTCAGCGTGCACCACTTGTCGCCGTTGCCGCCGGACACCGAGCCGTTGACGGCCTTCGCCGCGGTCTCGTCGCCGTTGCACCGGCCGGACGCGGTGGCCGGGCGGTTCAGCGCCAGGTTGCTGCTCGCCGCCGCGGACCAGGTGACGGTGGTGCTCGCGACGGCCGAGCGGCCGTACTCGGTGGAGACCGCCTCGACGTCCAGCACGGTCGACGTCTCGGTGCCGGCCCGGTCGAGCTGCGGGACGAACCAGGCGGTGTTCGGCGTCGCGCCGAGGAAGGTGCGGCTGCCGTCCGGGTTGCGCCGGTACACCTCGTAGTGGTGGACCGCGCCGGTGGCGGAGGGCGTCCAGGCGAGCCGCACGGACTTGCGGGTCGGGCCGACGTCGGTGGAGCCGAGGACGGTGAGCCCGCTCGGGGCGGCGGCCGTGTCCACCGTGCCGTCACGGACGGCGAGTTGGCCGACCTTGATGTCGAGGGAGGGCGTGGTGCCGGTGGTCCGCAACCCCAGCTGGGCGATGGTGCGTCCGGCGTACGGCGACAGGTCGAGCGTCCGGCGTTCCCAGTCCGCCGTGGTGGTGGAGCCGAGGTCGAGGGTGGTGAAGACGGTCGGCGAGTCCGTGAAGGCGACCGCCGCCCGGAGGTGGGTGGCCCCGGCGGCCGGGGTCTTCAGGACGACGTCGAGGCGGGTGTCCGCGGCCACCGGCAGCCGGGTCTGGTACAGCCGCACCGTGTTGTCGGAGTCGAGGACGCCGGTGAGACGAAGCGCGGAGCCGCCCTCGTAGGCGTCGGTGAAGTCGATCGACGGGGTGATCCTGGTGCCGGCGGAGGAGACCAGCCAGCGGTAGGTCGGCGGGACGTCCTGGACGGAGAGGTTGTTCCAGCCGGTGGAGGAGACCCGTACGCCGCCGGAGTTCCAGAAGTCGCCCTGACCGGCGTCGAAGGAGGTGACGAACGGTTTGGCGGTGATCGGCGAGGACTCGGGGACGTAGCCGGCGATGCCCTTCCAGGACGAGGAGGTCGCGGTGTTCGACGGGTCGCCGTTGGCGCCGTCCCAGTAACGTGCCTCGCGGGCGTAGGAGTCGGCGCGGCCGGTGGCCGAGGTGTGCGTCCACTCCGGGCGGTAGAGGCCCAGCGAGGTGGTGTGCGGCTTGTTCGCGGGGAAGAGCGCGTTCCAGTTCACCGAGGTGTTGTAGCCGTCGGCCTCGGTGTCGACGCCGGAGTACAGCTCGTACTCGCTGCGGCCGAGCGAGCGGGCCAGTGTCCGGGAGGAGTCGAGGCCGGCGGCGGACCAGCCGAAGTTGAGGAACATCGAGTCCGAGGTCCGCTGCCCGGACTCCTGGAGGAACGCGTCGTCGGCGGAGGTGAGGGCGTTCTGCCAGCTCACCGAGCCGGACTCGGTCATCGCGTCGTACCACATGAACCCGACCGGCCCGAGCGAGCGGGCGTAGCGCATCTCGTCGCGCAGCGCGGTGGCGAGCGCCGGATCGCCGCCGTCCGTCTCCTGGTTGACGAACCAGCCGTCGAAGCCGTAGTACTGCGCGGCCTGCACCAGTTTGTCGGCGACCGGGTAGCGGCTGCCGGACTTCCGGGCGAAGTCGCGCACCCACTGGAGCCGGCCGCCGTACGCGGTGGGCGGGAAGAAGACCGTGCCGTACACCTTCACGCCGTTGCGGTGGGCGGCGTCGATCACGGTCGGGTTCGGGGCGAGGATCAGGCCCTCGCCCGCCGAGCCGCCCCAGAACACCAGCGTGTCGACGTACTGCCAGTGGCCGAAGGCGTAGTAGTCCGGGTCGGTGGAGCCCTGCGAGGGGTTGTTCGACGTCGGCCCGAAGGACACCAGCGAGACCACCTTGCCCTCGCCGGGGCGGGCGTCGGCGTTGGCCTTGAGCGCCGGGTCCGACGTGCGGGGGCGGAGCGGGACGGTGGCCCGGTTGAACCGGGCGTCGGGGTCCGTGGCGGGATCCCAGTCGAGGATCGTGTTCGGGTACCAGTAGGAGGCGTACGGCTGGCTTCCGCCGGTGCTGGCGGTGGCGCCGGCGGTGGCCTGCGGGGCGGGGGCGAGGAGGACGGCCGATAACGCGACGAGGGTGGTGCTCAGCAGCACGGCGAGACGTCGTTTCATCCGGGACTCCGGTCCAGCGGGGGCGGTTGCTGGTGCAGTGGTGGTGCGGATGACGTGGAGCGGCGAGCGTCCCGCAGGCTAAAGAGCTTTAGTTCGCGGTGTCAAGAGGCCGCGCGGGCGGTGGACTCGCGGACGGTCAGCCGGGGCGTCGGGTTCTGCACGTCACGGGCGGCGGACGGATCGGCGATCACGGCCAGCAGTTCCCGGGCGACCTGCTCGCCGAGCGCGAAGGTGTCGCGGGAGAGCGCCGTCAGCGACGGGTGGACGATCCGGGCCAGCGCCGAGTCGTCGAAGGAGACGACCGACAGGTCGTCGGGGACGGCGACGCCCATCTCGGCAGCCACGCGGAGTCCGGCCACGGCCATCACGTCGCTGTCGTAGATGATCGCGGTCGGCCGCTGACGGCGGGCCAGCAGCGCCCGGGTGGCGGCGGCGCCCTCGGCGTCGGAGAAATCGGTCGGCAGCGACACCGCCTCGGCGAGCCCGAGCCGCCGTGCGCAGTCGCGCACCGCCCGGATCCGGCGCCGGGTGTGCTGGAAGGCGGGCAGCCCGGCCAGATGGGCGATCCGGCGGTGCCCGAGCGCCGCCAGGTAGTCGACGATCGACACCATCGCCTCCCGGTCGTCGGCCCAGACGCTGGGCAACGAGCCGTGCCGGCCCGGCCCGCCCATCACCAGCGCGGGCACCGCCAGCTCCTCCAGCACCGGCACGCGCGGGTCGTGGACCTGCAGGTCGACCACGACGAAGCCGTCCACGCGGTGCTCGGACGCCCAGCGCCGGTACACCTCGATCTCGGCCGCGGTGTCCTCGACGACCAACAGCTGGAGGGCGGTGCCGTCGCCGGACAACCCGGCCTGCAAGCCGGACAGCAACTGCCCGAAGAAGGGTTCCAGTCCGATGGTCCGCGCCGGGCGGGCCAGCACCAGCCCGACCGCCCGCGCCCGGGCCCCGCCCAGGGCGCGGGCCGCGCTGTGCGGCCGCCAGTTCATGCGCTCGGCGACCTGCAGGATCCGGGTCCTGGTCGCCTCGCTGACCCCCGGCCGGCCGTTCAGCGCGAACGACACCGCGCCGCTGGAGACCCCGGCCTCGCGGGCGATGTCGGCGATCGTCGGTCTGGGCATCGGTCGGGCCCTCCTCGGAGATTTCTGGTGCGCGCTCCCTTGACGGCGAGTGTAGCCAGGGAGATGCTGCCGAAGCGCTAAAGGGCTTTAGTGGAGCTTCAGGGGCCCTGCTCGACGAATGCCTGCTCGACGGGATCGGGAGACGCCGCATGTTAGGAAGCCACTGGGCACGGCTGGCACTGGCCGCGGTCGCGGCCGCGACACTCGCGGGCTGCGGCCTGAGCGACCCGGACACCGGCCCGGACGGCCCGGCGGTGACCGCGGGCGCCGAGGTCACGGGCAAGGTCTCGATCCAGACCTGGGCCCTCAAACCGAAGTTCACCGACTACATGCAGGGCGTCCTGGACGCCTTCCAGCAGCAGCACCCCGGCGTCCGGGTGGAGTGGCTCGACCAACCCGGCGACGGCTACTCGGACAAGGTGCTCAGCCAGGCCTCCGGCGGCACCCTGCCCGACGTGGTCAACCTCCCGCCCGACTTCGCGCTGCCGCTCGCCGCACGGGGCATGCTGCTCGACGTCGCCGCTGCCGACCCGGAACTGGCCGACGACTACGTCAAGGGCGGCATCGACGCCTACCGCTTCGCCGGCCGGGACGGCGCCTACGGCTATCCCTGGTACCTCAACACCGACGTCAACTACTGGAACTCCGAACTCCTCGCCAAGTACGGGCTGGACGCGAAGAAGCCCCCGGCCACCCTCGACGAACTGATGACCCGGGCCAGGACCGTCAAGGAGAAGTCCGGCGGCTCGACCTACCTGATGAGCCGCAAGCCGGGCCTCGGCGACCTCGCCGACGCCGGCGTGAAGCTCATGGCCGACGACGGCAGGAGCTTCACCTTCAACACCCCCGAGGCCGCCGCCCTGCTCGACAAGTACCGCGACGCCTACAAGGACGGCCTGCTGCCGAAGGACGTGCTCACCGAGACGTACGCCGGCAACGCCAAGCTCTTCAACGCCGGCACCGTCGCCTGGACGACCGGCGGCGGCAACTACATCACCGGCCTCGCCACCGACAACCCCACCCTCGCGCCCAAGGTCGTCCCGTCCCCGGCGATCGGCACCCCGCCGCTGTACGTGCAGGGCCTGTCCGTCGCACGCAGCAGCAAGAACCGGGCCGCCGCCCTGGCACTCGCCCGCTGGGTGACCAACGCGCAGAACCAGGCCGCCTTCGCCCACCTCACCAGCATCTTCCCCTCCACCAAGGCCTCCGCCGACGACCCGTTCTTCAGCAGGAGCGACGGCAGCAACGCCTCCGACGCCAAGGTGATCGCCTTCACCTCGCTGGGGAAGGCCCGGATGCTCCAGCCCGTCCAGGTCAACGACGCGATGAGCACGGTCGTCAACCAGCAGATCGCGCTGGCGATCAGCGGCGAGATCGGCTCCAGGCAGGCGCTGGACACCGCCGTCAGCCGCTGCAACAAGCTGCTCGGCGGCTGAACAGCGCCCCACGGGCGGCGACCGCCCCCCACCCGGCCGCCGCCCGCAGGGAGCCGCCCGGTCCTGACCGCAGGGACTGTCAGGGTCCGCCCGCCCCTCTCCAGGAAGGCACCCCGATGACCCACCGGCGCTGGTTCACCCCCTGGCTGCTGACCGGCCCGGCCGTGCTCTGGCTCGCCGTCTTCAACCTGTGGCCGGCCGTCAACACGGTGATCCTCTCGTTCACCAACGCCCGCCCGCTCGGCGGCGGCCGCTTCACCGGCCTCGCCAACTACCGGCGCGCCCTGGAGGACGACCAGTTGGTGGACGCGCTGATCAACAGCATCGTCTACCTGCTGATCTGCCTCCCGCTGCTCACCCTGCTGCCGCTGCTGCTCGCCCTGCTGGTGGAGCGGAGGCTCCCCGGCATCACCTTCTTCCGCACCGCCTTCTACACCCCGGTCATCGCCTCCGCCGTGGTGGTCGCGCTGATCTGGGGATGGGTGCTGGACGACCGTGGCCTGCTCAACGGCCTGCTCGGCCAACTCGGCCTGGCCGCGCGGCCGGTCTCCTTCCTCACCGACCGCTGGTTGCTGCTCCTCAGCGCGATCGGCCTGACGGTGTGGAAGGGGCTCGGCTACTACATGGTGATCTACCTGTCGGCGCTCGGCAACGTCGGCCGCGAACTCCACGAGGCCGCCGCAGTCGACGGAGCGTCGGCCGCCCGGCGCTTGTGGCACGTCACCCTCCCCGGGGTGCGCCCCACCATGCTGCTGGTCTCGGTGCTCATCTCGGTCTCCGCCCTGCGGGTCTTCTCCGAGTTGTACGTGCTCTCCCACGGCACCGGCGGCCCGGGCGGCCGCGACATGTCGGTGGTGATGCTCATCCAGTTGTACAGCCGCGGCTTCACCGGGCACATCGGCTACGCCTCGGCGCTCAGCCTGCTGCTGTTCGCGATCACCGTCGGACCGATGCTGCTGCTCGCCCGGCTCGGCAGGAAGGCGGCCTGACCGGTGGCCCGAGGATTCAGCACCCCGTCTCCGGCCGAGAAGGCCGCCCGCTACCTGCTGCTGGCGCTCGTCCTGCTGCTCACCGTCGGCCCGTTCCTGTGGCAGCTGTCCACCTCGCTCAAGGGGCCCGGCGAGGACGTCTGGTCCCGCACCCCCGGCTTCCTGCCGCAGGAGCCGACCCTCGCCAACTACGCCGAGGTCGCGGACACCGTCCCGGTCTGGACGTACGCCGCCAACTCCCTGGTGGTGGCGGCGATCGCGGTGATCGGCAACGCGGCCGGCGCGACCCTGGCGGGCTTCGCGCTGGCCCGGCTGCGCTTCCGCGGCGCGCGCCTCGTCCTCGGCCTGTTCCTGGCCACCCTCGTCCTGCCGGGCGAGGTCACCGTCGTCTCCCAGTACGTCACGGTGCGCAGCCTCGGCCTGACCGACACCCTGGCCGGGGTGGCCCTGCCCGGCGCGATCGCGATGCTGAACGTGCTGCTGATGCGCACCGCCTTCCGGGCCGTCCCGCCCGACCTGGACGCCGCCGCCCTGGTCGACGGCGCCGACGTGTGGCAGCGGCTGGTCCACGTCGGCCTGCCGAACGTGCGCGGCATGCTCAGCGTGGTCGTCGTCTTCACCTTCATCGGCGCCTGGGACGACTTCCTGTGGCCGCTGATCGTCCTCAACGACCCGGGCAAGTACACGCTCACCGTCGGCCTGCAGTACCTGAACGGCACCTTCAGTGCCAACCCCCGGCTGATCGCCGCCGGCACGATGATCGCCTTCCTGCCGATCGTCGTCGTCTTCGCCTCGTTGCAGCGGTTCTTCTTCCGGGGCGTCGAGGAAGGGGCCGTCAAGGGATGACCGCGACTCACGAAGGAACCCGCCGCCGCATGACCGAGACCGTCCGGCCCCCGCGCTTCGGCGTCAACTACACGCCCAGCCGGGGCTGGTTCCACCACTGGCTGGACTTCGAGCCGGACGAGGTGCGCGCCGACCTGGACTCGATCGCCGCACTCGGCCTGGACCACCTGCGGGTCTTCCCGCTGTGGCCGCTCTTCCAGCCCAACCGCACGCTGATCCGCCCCCGGGCCGTCGAGCAGCTGGTCGCCCTCGCCGACGCCGCAGCCGAACGCGGCCTGGACGTGGCCGTCGACGGCCTCCAGGGACACCTGTCCAGCTTCGACTTCCTGCCCGCCTGGACGACCACCTGGCACCGCCGGAACCTCTTCACCGACCCCGAGGTGATCGACGGCCAGCGCGCCTACCTGCGCACGCTCGCCGCCGCCCTCGCCGACCGGCCCAACTTCATCGGCATGACCGTCGGCAACGAGATCGACCAGTTCTCCGGCCACCCGCACCCCGACCCGGACCGGATCACCCCGGCCCAGGCCGAGGCCTGGCTGCACCGGATGCTCACCGCCTGCGAGGAGGGCGCACCCGGCCGCCTCCACCTGCACGCCGCGTACGACGCCGCCTGGTACCGGGACGGCCACCCGTTCACCCCCTCGCACGCCGCCCGGATCGGCACGGCCACCGCCGTCCACTCCTGGGTGTTCAACGGCACCGCACAGCGGCACGGCCCCGAGGCCGCCGCCACCGGGCAGCACGCCGCCTACCTGGTCGAACTGTCCAAGGCCTGGGCGGACGACCCGCACCGCCCGGTCTGGCTCCAGGAGGTCGGCGCGCCCGCCCCGCACATCCCGGCCGGGCGGGCCGCGGCGTTCGCCCGGACGACCGTCGCCAACGCCCTGGACTGCCCGGACCTGTGGGGCATCACCTGGTGGTGCTCGCACGACGTCGACCGCGCCCTCGCCGACTTCCCCGAACTCGAGTACGGCCTCGGCCTGCTGACCAACGCGCGGGAGACCAAGCCGGCGGGCGCGGCGGTCGCCGCCCTGGCGGCGGAGGTCCGCGTCGAGTGGGACCCGCCGCCGGTGCGGACCACCGGACTCGTCCTCGACCTGCCGGACGACGCCCCGGACCGCTCGGTCTGCGCGCCCGGCGGGCCCTACTTCGAGGCGTTCATGCGGATGGCGGCCACCGGCGCCCGGCCGGCCGCCGTCCTCGCCGGACGCGCCACGGACGCGGCCCACCTGTCCGCCCGGGGTGTCACCGAACTCGTCACCGTCGACCAGGTCCGCTGACCTTCCGCCGACCGTCCGTCACCTCTGGGAGCAGCCCGCATGCACGATGACCGCAACCTCGTCGAGTCCCGGCTCAAGCGCGTCCTGGAGGAGCGCATCCGGCCGGCCGTGTACCCCGAGTCGGTCCCGCTGGAGGTGTCGATCTGGACGGCTCCCGACGAGCCGGTGCCCGTGGCGGAGGGCCTGGCCGCGCCGCGCACCCCGATCGCGACCGGTGCGCGGTGGGGCGCGCCCTGGGGAACGAGCTGGCTGACCGTCTCCGGCACCGTCCCCGACGCCTGGGCGGGCCGGACGGTCGAGGCGCTGATCGACCTCGGGTTCGACGCCAACATGCCGGGCTTCCAGTGCGAGGGCCTGGTCTACCGGCCCGACGGCACCCCGGTGAAGGGCCTCAACCCGCGCAACCAGTGGGTGCGGATCGCCGCGCCCGCGGTGGGCGGGGAGGAGGTGCTGCTGCACGTCGAGGCCGCCTCCAACCCCGTGATCCTGGACTACCACCCCTTCCTGCCCACCGGGCTCGGCGACAAGGAGACCGCCGGGGAGCGGCCGCAGTACCGGCTGGAGCGGATCGACCTCGCGGTCTTCGACGAGGCGGTGTGGCAGCTGGTCGTCGACCTGGAGGTGCTCGGCGAACTGATGGCGGAACTCCCGGTCGAGGGCGCCCGCCGCTGGGAGATCCTCCGCGCGGTCGAACGGGCGCTCGACGCGGTCGACCTGCAGGACGTCAACGGCACCGCGGCCGTCGCCCGGCGCGAGCTGGAGGCGGTGCTCGCCTCGCCCGCCGAGCCGTCCGCGCACCTGATCAGCGCCGTCGGCCACGCCCACATCGACTCCGCCTGGCTGTGGCCGCTGCGCGAGACCGTCCGCAAGGTCGCCCGGACCACCGCCAACATGACCGCGCTGCTGGAGGACGAGCCCGACTTCGTCTTCACCATGTCCCAGGCCCAGCAGTACGCCTGGATCAAGGAGCACCGGCCCGAGGTCTACGCCCGGGTCAAGAAGGCGGTCGCACAGGGGCGGTTCGTCCCGGCCGGCGGCATGTGGGTGGAGTCCGACACCAACATGCCCGGATCCGAGGCGATGGCCCGTCAGTTCGTCCACGGCAAGCGCTTCTTCCTGGAGGAGTTCGGCATCGAGAACGAGGAGGCCTGGCTGCCCGACACCTTCGGCTTCGCCGGCGGGCTGCCGCAGATCATCAAGGCGGCCGGGTCCACACGGCTGCTGACCCAGAAGATCTCGTGGAGCCGGGTCAACACCTTCCCGCACCACACCTTCCTCTGGGAGGGCATCGACGGCACCCGGATCTTCACCCACTTCCCGCCCGTCGACACCTACAACTGCTCCATGCAGGGCGAGGAGATCGCCCACGCCGCCCGCAACTTCAAGGAGAAGGGCCGGGCCCGGCGCTCCCTCGCCCCGACCGGCTGGGGCGACGGCGGCGGCGGAACCACCCGCGAGATGGTCGCCAAGGCGGCACGCCTGCGGAACCTGGAGGGATCGGCCCGGGTGCGGTGGGAGCGGCCCGCCGAGTTCTTCGCGAAGGCGGAGCGCGAATACCCCGACCCGCCCGTCTGGACGGGCGAGCTCTACCTCGAACTGCACCGCGCCACGCTCACCAGCCAGGCCAGGACCAAGCAGGGCAACCGGGCGAGCGAGAACCTGCTGCGCGAGGCCGAACTGTGGTGCGCCACCGCGGCGGTACGGGCCCGGCTCCCGTACCCGTACGAGGAACTGGACCGGATCTGGAAGACCGTGCTGCTGCACCAGTTCCACGACATCCTGCCCGGCTCCTCGATCGCCTGGGTGCACCGGGAGGCCGAACGGACGTACGCCGCAGTGACGGAGGAACTGGCCGCGATCACCGCCCGGGCGCAGCGGGCGCTGGCCGGCGAGGGGGACGGCACCGTCGTCTTCAACGCCGCCCCGCACGAACGCGGGGGAGTGCCGGCCGGTGGCGCCCGGCCCGCGGCCCCCGCCGCCGGCGGCTGTACGGTCGAAGCCCGGCCGGACGGCGGCCACCTGCTGGACAACGGTCTGCTGCAGGTCGCCGTCGACGCGCGCGGGCTGGTGGTGTCGGTGCTGGACCGCGCCTCCGGCCGGGAGGCCCTCGCCCCCGGTGCGGCCGCCAACATGCTGCAGATCCACCCGGACTTCCCCACCATGTGGGACGCCTGGGACGTCGACTCCTTCTACCGCAACACCGTCACCGACCTGACCGCCCTGGACTCGCTGGAGGTCGCCGCCTCCGGGCCCGAGGCCGTCGCCGTCCGGGCGACCCGTACCTTCGGGTCCTCCCGGGCCGTCCAGACCGTCACCCTCACCGCCGGGTCCGGGCGGCTCGACCTCGACACCGAGGTCGACTGGCACGAGACCGAGAAGTTCCTCAAGGCCGCCTTCCCGCTCGACGTGCGCACCGACCGGTACGCCGCCGAGACCCAGTTCGGCCACCTGTACCGGCCGACCCACACCAACACCAGCTGGGAGGCGGCCAAGTTCGAGGCCTGCAACCACCGTTTCGTCCACCTGGAGGAGCCCGGCTGGGGCGTCGCCCTGGTCACCGCCTCCACCTACGGCCACGACGTGACCCGCACGGTACGCCCGGAGGACGGCGGCACCACGACCACCGCCCGGGTCTCCCTGCTGCGCGCCCCGCGCTTCCCCGACCCGCACACCGACCAGGGGCTGCACCGCTTCCGGCACGCGCTCGTCCCCGGTGCGGACGTCGGCGCGGCGGTCCGCGAGGGTTACCGGATCGGCCTGCCCGAACGGCGGGTTCCCGGGGCCGCGGAGGTCGCTCCGCTGATCACTCTCGACGACGACGCCGTGGTCGTCAGTGCGGTGAAGCTCGCCGACGACCGCAGCGGCGACGTCGTCGTCCGGCTGTACGAGTCCTGCGGCGGCCGGGCCCGCGTCCGCGTCGCGCCGGGCTTCGAGTACGCCCGGGTGGACCGCTGCGACCTCCTGGAGCGCCCGACGGGCGAGGGCGCGACAGAACTACGGCTCCGGCCCTTCGAGTTGGTCACCCTGCGGTTCGCGGTCGAGGGCGGCGGGGGTGAACCGGGCTGACGGGGACCGGCGTTCGCCGGCCGCGGCCGGGACCTCCGCGCGATCGGATCACGGGATCGACGGTTTGCAGGATGCCCGGGCCGTCGGCGGAACCGATCCGACGAAGCGTCAACCATGGCGGAAACAGCCGTGATCCTTCGAAAGATCGCCTCGGGTGCAACCGCCCTCGGCCTGGCCGCCGCAGGCCTCGTCCTGAGCGCGCCGGGCGCCTCCGCGGGCGCCTACGGCAGCGTCGGGGGCGTCCACTGCTGCTGACCGCTGACCGCTGACCGCTGACCGACCCGCTCCGCCGCTCGCTCGGACATGCCGGCCGGGGCGGTGTTTCCCGATTCAGAACCCGAGGGAAGTCGGTCCGCTCGGGTCCGGGTCGGGAACGTCGGCGACGGAGCGACCGGCGGGCCAGGTCCGGCGTGACGTCGATCTCGTTGTCCCAGGAGCAGACCTCCAGCCACGACAGGCGGCCGGACGTGGCGAAGAGGAGGACTTCTCCGGGGCAGCTGCCGTCCTCGGTGCGGATGAGCGCCTCGACGGCCACTCCCGTGCCGGGTTCGGTGGGCGCCGGCCGGACCGCGGCCTCGTCGAGGTCGACAACAGATTGTTCGTCATCTGGCACACTGAGCCCGCCAATTGACGATCTGTTGGCGAAGGGTCGGGGGACGAGGGGATCGGCATGTGGGGTCGGGGGACCGTGCTCGGTGGGCGCTACACGCTCACCGACCGGGTCGGGGTCGGCGGGATGGGCGAGGTCTGGCGCGCCGACGACGGAGTGCTGAAGCGGCGGGTCGCCGTCAAGATCATGCAGCCGGGGCTGCTGGCGGACCGCAGCTTCACCGAGCGGTTCAGGCGCGAGGCGCGAATCCTCGCCACTCTCCGGCACCCGGGCATCGTCCACGTGCACGACTACGCCGAGCCGGCCGACGGCTCGGACGAGCAGATCGCCTACATCGTCATGGAGTTCATCGACGGGAGGCCGCTGAACTCCGTCCTGGCCGACGAAGGCCCCATGGTGCCCGCTCGGGCGCTCGGCATCCTGGCCGACGCGCTGGACGCGCTGCACGCCGCGCACCAGCAGGACATCGTGCACCGCGACCTGAAGCCGTCCAACCTGATGGTGCGCAGCGACGGCGGCGTGACGGTGACCGACTTCGGCATCGCCCACGCGATGGCCGGGACGAAGATCACCACCACCAACTCGGTGCTCGGCACCGCCCTCTACATCGCTCCCGAGCAGGCCGACGGCAAGCCCACCACCCCCCTCTGCGACCTGTACTCGATCGGGGTGGTCTGCTTCGAACTGCTCACCGGCCGAGTGCCGTTCACCGGAGAGACGGTGCTGGAGATCGTGCTCAAGCACATCCAGCAGCCTCCGCCCCGACTGTCCGAGGAGTTCCCGCGGGCCGTGCGCGACTTCGTCGCCACCGCTCTCGCCAAGGATCCGGCGCAGCGCTTCCCCGACGCTGGCGCGATGGCTGCCGCCGCCCGTGCGGCGGCCGCCCGGCCGGGTGCCGGGCAGGCGGTCCGCGAACCCACCGTGTTCGCCACCGTGCCCGAGCCCCTCCCGCGGGATGCGTCGCAGGCCGATACTCCCCGCCCCGCTGCCGCCGAGCCCCCGCAGCGGCGGCGCAGCCGACTGATCGTCCCGATCGTCATCCCGGTGGTGATCTCGGTCGGGGTCGGCAGTGTGGTTCTGATCGAGCAGGCCCCGTGGCAGTCCCGCGCACAGGGGGCCGGGCCGCAGCCCACGGCGGCGGCGCCGTTCAGCCCGGGCGCCGCGTCGGCGGGGACGGGCGGCCCGGGCGGTACCGGCGAGGCGCCGCCGTCGGGCAGCGCCACCGGCACGCGGACCGCGCCGGGCCAGCAGCCGGGCGATCCGGCGCCGGACCAGGGCGGCGTCGGCGCGGACGGTGCCGCGGGCGGTGGTGCCGCGGGCGGTGCCGGCGCGGGCACCGGTACGGGCGGGGGTGCCACCAACACCGGGGGAGCCGTCCCGCCGCCGGCCAGGACCCCGGCCACCACGGCACCCGCGGCCACCCCGGCGCAGACCGGGCCGCCCCAGGGCTGCGGCGGCACCGGCTGGGGCCACATCACCGGGGTCGGCAGCGGCCAGCGGCTGGGGCTCGCCGCCCCGGGCCTGGCCGGCGGGACGAGCGCGGTGGTGGGCCGCAACACGTCCTACGGCTGGATCCGTTCGGCCCCCGACCCCGGCGGCTGGTACAGCCTCTACCCCTGCAACATGAGCAAGCCGGGACTCGTCCAGAACGGCAGCAACGTCGAACTCTCCTCGGGCTTCAGCGTCACGTACCGCTGGACGGTGAGCAGTGCCCCCACCCAGGGCGCCGTCTACCTCAAGGACTACAGCAGCTCCACCTGCCTGACCGACAACGGCGCGGGCAGCGCCGCCACCATGCAGACCTGCACGCCGGGCAACCGGTCGCAGCAGTGGTTCATCCCTCCGTCGGGCTGAGCAACGTGCCGCTCGCCGGGCCGGGGCGTCGCTGCCGCTGCCCGGGTGGCGGCCGGTGCTGCCGCCCCGGGCGCCCGCCGGGGTGCCGGTGGTGGTCGGCGGGGGCCACGGAACCGGTGCCCGGCTTCGGACCCCTGGCTTGCGGGTGCGGCCGGGGGACGGTTCTCCTGGGTGGGGGACGTGTTCCCGTCCGGCGCGGGGTGGACGTGAGCGAGGTGTTCCACGACGTCCCGGGCGTCTTCCACCGCGCCGGGACGCGGGAACGTGCTGACGGACCGGCACCCGAGCACGCGGACCACGGTTCCTTCGCGTCGTTCGGCGACCCGGACGGCAACGGCCGGTTGCTCCAGGAGATCAAGACACGCCTGCCCGGCCGCTGACGAGGACCGGCCGGCGTCCGTGACCTGCGACGGCGCGCGGACCCGAACGGCCGCCCGTGTGCGGGAGGCCGAGGAGGAGTGCGGACGTGACAACCCCGATGCGCGAGCCCGAACTGCTCGGCCGGACCGTCGTCGTCATCGGCGGCAGCGCCGGCATCGGGCTGGAGACGGCCAGGCGCGCCCGGACCGAGGGCGCCGAGATCGTCCTCGTCGGCCGCGATCCCGGCCGACTGGAGCGCGCCGCCGGAGAGCTCGGCGCGCAGCGCACCGCGGCGTTCGACGCCACCGATCCCGCGGCCCTGGCGGCGTTCTTCCAGGACCTGCCGGCCCCGATCGACCATGTGATGGTGACGGCCGGCGGCCCGAGCTACGGGCCCCTGCTCGACATGAGCGCCACCGAGGTGCGGGACGCGATCAGTGATCACGCGGTGCTGCAGCTCGAGGTCGCGCGCAACGCCGTGGGCCGGACGAGACCCGGGGGCAGCCTGGTGTTCATGGGCGGTACCGGAGCACGGCGGGTCGGCCGGGGCCTCGGGGTCGCCTCCGCCGCCACCAACGCGCTGCCCCCGTTCACCGCGGCCCTCGCACTCGAACTCGCACCGGTGCGCGTCAACCTCATCGCCGCAGGCTTCGTCGACACCCCGCTCTCGGCCTCGCTGCTGGGCGACCGGATCGAGGAACGGCGCGCCGAGCTGCGTGCGACGCTGCCGATCGGCCGCGTCGTCGGACCCGCGGACGTCGCGGCGCTGGCCGTCCACCTCATGGTCAACACGGCACTGACCGGCGGGACCTACGACATCGACGGCGGGCAGCAGTTCGTCTCGTGACGAACACGCCGACAGCAACGGAGGCGACATGACTGCGGAACAGTTCCACGTCGCCGAAGTCTCCCCTCCTACTGGCGGGTGACCTTCGACAACGGCCCGGTCGGCCATGGACCCGGACACGCTCGACCAGCTCGACCAGCTCGGCGCGCTCGTCGGGCGCATCGGTCAGTTCGAGGTCGGTGTCGGTGCCGTCCCCGGTGGCGGGCCCATGGCACGGCTCGGACGGCTGGTCGGCCGGGGCCGCGCCCTGGAGGTCCTGCTCGGCGGCGACGACGTACCCGCCGACCTGGCCGCCCAGTACGGCTACGTCAACCGCCTCGTCCCGGATGCCGAGATCGAGGAGTTCACCGACACGTTCGCGCGCCGCATCGCGGCCTTCGACAAGGTGGCCGTCACCGGGACCGAGGAACTGGTCGACGTGGCCACCCTGCCCGAGGACGGCGAATTCGCTCCCGGTCCCAGGGCGTACTTCGCCACGGCCGGGCGCCCGGAACACCGGCCGTTCGTCCGGCGTCTGCCGGAGAACGGCCTGCAGCAGCCCGACGGCATCGAGGAGGACCTCGGCGCCGCCGTCGGACGGCTGCGACAGCAGCCGTGAACACGGCCACGCGGGGTGTCCCCCCGTGCGGGGCCGCCGGAGTTCCGGTCTGATGGATCTGCCGGGTCAGGACACCCGTGCACACCCCGGTAGGGAGGCACCAGCTGTGACCACGCCGACAGGAGACAGCGCCGCGGACACCGACTCGGACCTGGCCGGACAGACCGTCGTGGTCACCGGAGCCGGGCGCGGCATCGGACTCGCGATCACCGAGGCCTTCCTCGCCGCGGGCAGCCAGGTCGTCGCGGGATCGCGCCACCGCACCGACGCCCTCGACGCGCACCTGGAGCGGGGCGCGGACCTCACCGTCGTGGAGGTCGACCTGGCGACGCCGGACGGACCGGCCGCGCTGGTCGCCGAGGCCGCCGCGCTCCACGGCGGCGTCGACGTGCTGGTGAACAACGTCGGGGCTGTGCGCCCGCGGGTGGACGGCTTCCTGAGCGTGACGGACGAGGACTGGGACTGGGCCCTGACCGTCAACCTGATGGCCGCCGTCCGCGCCACCCGGGCCGCGCTGCCGCACCTGCTCGCCTCCGGCGCGGGCCGGATCGTCACCGTCTCCTCGGTCAACGCCCGGCTGCCGGACCCGCTGGTCATCGACTACGGCGCCGCCAAGGCCGCGCTGACCAACTTCTGCAAGGCCCTGTCCAAGGAGGTCGGGCCGCGCGGTGTCCGGGTGAACACGGTCGGTCCCGGCCCGGTCGAGACGGCGCTGTGGCAGGGCACCGACGGCGTGGCCGCCACGGTCGGGCAGGCGCGCGGCGTCGACCCCGGCGACGTGGCCCGTGCCGCCGCGGCCCAGTCGCCCACCGGCCGCTTCACCCGTCCGTCGGAGGTCGCGGACCTGGTGGTGTTCCTCGCCGGCCCCGGCGCGGCGAACATCACGGGCGCCGACTTCGTCGTCGACGGCGGCCTCGTCGACTCCCTCTGAGCTCCGACTTCCGAGCTCCGACTTCCAAGCTCTGAGTCCCTCCGGCTGCGGTCCGGTGCGACGGGGCTCACGCATCGTCGCGCGCACTCGGGTGCTTGGGCCACCGTCCACCCGCACACCACCGGGCTGCGGCGGTGCCGGCCCCCCGGCCGCGTCCCGGACGTCGACCTGCCCGCGCTGCGCGCCGAGGCGGCGGCCTCGCGCGACCGCATCCTGCGCGCGGCGACCGGCTGACGCCGGACGACGTCCGCCGGTGGGGTCCCGCACGCGACCGGGCGCCCTCAGGGCAGCCGGCCGGAGGCGTGCAGCAGGTCGAACACCATCCGGTCCACGGCCGAGACCCGCGCACGGTCGTCGTACCCGAACCAGTCCAACTCCGCGATCTCGCCGGAGGCGACCAGCGCACCGGTGTGCTCGGCGGTGTAGCAGATCATCCGGAACCCGGTGCTGCCGTCGGAATCCCTCCGCGTCTCGAAGGTGGCGGCGTGCACCATGGTGGCGGTGTCGATCCGGGCCCGTAACTCCTCGTCGACCTCGCGCGCCAGGGTCTCGGCATCGGACTCACCCGGCTCCCGCTTCCCGCCGGGGAAGTAGAAGACGTCCACACCCCGGTCGCGCGTCACCAGCACCCGGCCGCCGCGCACCAGAACCCAGGCCACCTTCTCCGGAACGACCTCGACCGTCTCCACGCCCGGACCCCACCCATCCGCAGCGACGCGACAACCGGGCCGATGCGCCCGTCGCACCCTTCGCGTCCGCAGAGGCTGCTGACGGTATGACGGTTGTCATGCCGTCAGCAGGGCAGGGGACACTGCCGAGCGGGCGTCGCGGCCCCGTACGGTGGTGCCCATGACGAAGAACGAAGGGCGCGATGCCCGGCGGACGGACTTCCGGGTCAGCATCATCGGCGGCCACCGCCTGGGCGGTGCGGTGATCCAGGAGCGGACGTTGACCGCGTCCCTGGTCGGCGGCGCCGACATCGACCTGACCGATGTGGACATCCCGGACGGTGCGGAGATCCGGATCACCAAGCTGAGCCTGGTCGGGGGCGTGCGGCTGCGGGTCCGCCCCGACGTGCGGGTGAAGGTCGGCGGCCTCCGCCTCGGCGGGGTGAGCGACGACGGTCCGAGCGAGCCCGGTGGCCCGACCGTCCGGGTCGACGCCTGGGGGCTGGTCGGCGGCGTGCGCGTCGAGCGGGACTGAGACGGCCGGACGAGGCCCCGGTGCCGGTGGGCGTCTCCCCGCCGGGCCGGGCGCCCGGTGTCCAGGGGCGGTCCGGCCGGGGCGCGACCGCAGCGCAGGACCGGTCAGGATCGGAGAAGCCCCGGCGGTCGCCCACCCCCTAGCGTGGTGGTCATGGCAACCACCACTTCTCCTGCAACCGACACGGCCCTCGCGACCGTCACCGTCGAGGTGACCGACCTGGAGGCCGCCCACCGCTTCTACAGCGCCTTCGGCGTGGACACCCTGGTCCGCCTCCGGGCGTCCGAGGCTCCCTCGACCGGATTCCGCGGCTTCACCCTGGCGCTCACCGTCTCCGGGCCCGCCACCGTCGACGGCTTCGTCAGCGCCGCCGTGGACGCCGGTGCCACGGTGCTGAAGCCCGCCACGAAGTCCCTGTGGGGCTACGGCGGCGTCGTCCGGGCCCCGGACGGGACGATCTGGAAGATCGCGACCTCGGCGAAGAAGGACACCGGCCCCGCCACCCGCGAGATCGACGAGTTCGTCCTGCTGATCGGCGTCGAGGACGTGAAGGCCACCAAGCAGTTCTACGTCGACCGGGGCCTCACCGTGGCCAAGAGCTTCGGCGGCAAGTACGCCGAGTTCGCCCCCGGCGGGGCCGGCCCCGTGAAGCTGGCGCTGTACAAGCGCCGCGCCCTCGCCAAGGACCTCGGCGTCCCCGCCGACGGCACCGGCTCGCACCGCATCGCACTCGGCGGCACCACCGCCGACACCTTCACCGACCCGGACGGGTTCGCCTGGGAGGCCGCCGTGCCGTCCGCCCCGACGTCGTCCTGACGTCCTGCCCGGCCCTGCCCGGCCCGGGGGCGCACCTGCCCCCGGGGCCGTCCTCCGGCCCGTTCCCCGGCCCTTTCCCACCGGCAGCGACCGGCGGCGTCGAGGACGGAGTGCCCCGCATGCGGCTCCTCCGCCCGGCCGGACCGCCGGGACGTGCCGGTGGTCAGCAGCGGCCGGCGGGTTCGGAGATCGCGCAGTGGTTGCGGTCGAAGAGGTTCGTGCTGTCGCCCTCGCGGTCGACCAGGTCGGCGGGGGAGTTGCCGACGGCGTGGTTGGTCACGACGGAGTTCCGGGTGTTGTCCACGCCGACCAGGCTGTGGAAGAACACGATGCCACCGGACATCGGTGAGTCGCCCACGTTGTCGCTGACCTGGTTGTCCGTCACCGACACCTCCTCGGCACCGGTGAGGAGGATGCCCGTCCCCTGGATGTGGGGGAGCCGCCCGGCGGCCGGGCAGTACTTGTTGTTGGCGACGACCCGGTTGCGGGCGACGCTCAGCCGGCCCGCCCGGGGCACCGTCTCGTCACCGACGACGAAGACGCCGCCGCAGTTGCCCCGGACGTCGTTCTGTTCGACGTTGAGGTTGCGCAGACGGCGGACGGCGACGCCGATCCGGTTGTCGGTGAGCCGGTTGCCGCTGACCACGGTGCCGGCGGTGTCGATCGCGCCGCCGCTGCTGTCGCCCTCGGGGTCCACGATGTTGGCGAGGAAGATGCCGTACTGGCCGTTGCCGGTCGCCTCGTTGCCGAAGATCACGGCCCGGGTCGACTTCTCCTGGCTGATGCCGTGCTGGCCGTTGCCGCGGAGGTGGGCGGCGCGCACGGTCATGCCGTCGGTCGCGGTGGCGTCGATGCCGTTCTTCCGGAAGCCGGCGACGGCGAGGTCTTCGACGGTGACACCGCCGAGCGGGTTCCGGTCGGTGCCGACGACGCAGATGCCGTGCCCGGCAGCGGCGCAGACGGTGTCGCCGGCGGTGCCGTCGGCGGCGTCACCCGGGGTGATGACGCTGTTCGGACCGGCGCCGCGAAGGGTGAGACCGGCGGTGGTGATCCGGACGCTGCCGCGGTAGGTGCCCGGCAGCAGTTGGACGGTGTCGCCGGGGCCGGCCGCGTCGACGGCCTGCTGGATCGACTGGCCCGGCTGGACCACGTGCAGGCCGCCGGCCGCATGGGCCGACGGCGCCGCACCCAGAGTGGCCAGGACGGTGGTGAGGGTGGTGGCGGCGGCAGTGGCCGCGGCGAGGTGATGGACCCGTCGCGTGGGCATCTGTGTGACCTGCTTTCTTGCCGCGCTCTCGGGGATGCCGGCGCGGTGACACGGTGCGCGGAATGGGTTGCGGCCGCTGCGGCGGCCAGCCGGATCGACGCTATGGGCGCCGCCCGGGGCCCGCCACCAGGGCTGGACCGTGGGGCTGACGATGTGTCGGCCGACGGTGTGAGCGCGGTCGCCGGGCAGGCCGGGCGGATGCGGTTCACGGGGGGCTCCACCCGGTCCGGGCGGCCTGCGGCGGGCCACTTTCGGCGTAGTCGGGAGTACGGGCGGGTCGTTCGACGGTCACGCTGGGAAGGCCCACGTCGGGAGACGACCGGCGCACGGCCGCCACCCGCTCGTGTCGCGCCGCCACATCCGGTGAGGCATCCCCGCGGCCACCGTCCGGAGATTCCGCCGGCTCAAGCCGGGTGCGTCCGCTCGCGCTGACCGGCACGGCGGCAGGACCGGGAACCGCTCATCGGGACCGCACCGCAATCGTGGCGGCCCCGTGATCGCCCTGGTGTCGGACCGTTACTGCCGGTGACCACCCGTGTGATCCGTCATCGAACAACTCGGATGCGCCGCGCCCGAGGCACGAGCAGCCGCTGTTCACACCAAGGAGAAGCCAAGTGCAGAACCGTGAGGTCCAAGAAGAGCGTGTCCTTCCGGACGCCCGCGAGGGCGCGGCCGAGCGCCCGCAGCAGAGGATGATGGATCTGCTGCACGGCGCCCTCGTCGCCCAACTTCTCGTGGTGGCAGCCGAGTTCGACATAGCGGAGCTCCTGGCGGACGGGCCGGTGCCGGTGTCGGAGCTCGCCCGCCGGTGCGGGGCGCACCCGCAGGCACTGCGCCGGGTGTTACGGGCGCTGGCCGCCCAGAAGATCTTTCGAGAGGTGGAGCCCGAGATGTTCGCCCTGACCCCGTTGGCCGAGACACTGCGCGCGGAGGTGCCCGGGTCGGTGCGGAACTGGGTCAGGTTCTGGGGTCTGCCCGAGAAGCTTCAGGCCATCAACTCGCTGTCGTACTCGGTGCGCACGGGCCGTCCGACGTTCCCGCACGTGCACGGTACGGACTGGTGGTCACACCTGGCCGCCCACCCGGAGCAGGCCGAACTCTTCAACGACGCGATGGGCGACATGGCCCGGCGGACCCACGCCGCGGCCGTGGAGAACTGCGACCTGACCGGCGTGGCGCAGGTGGTCGATGTCGGCGGCGGACAGGGGCACCTGCTCGCCACGATCCTGCCGCGCTACCCGGAGCTGCGGGCCACCCTGCTGGACCAGCCGGCCGTGGTCCGGGGCGCGAAGGCGGTGCTGGAGGCGGCGGGCGTCGCCGACCGGGTCGACGTGGTCGGCGGGGACTTCTTCGACAGCGTGCCGCACGGCGCGGACGCCTACCTCCTGTCGATGATCCTGCACGACTGGGACGACCGGCAGTGCGTGGCGGTGCTCGGCAGCATCCGGCGGGCGATGGCACCGGATGCCCGGGTCATCGTCATCGACGCCATCATGCCGGAGGACGACGCACCGCACGACGGCAGGCTGCGGGACACCGTCATGATGGCGCTGCACCCCGGCCGGGAGCGGACCGAGGCGGAGTTCACCGCGCTGTTCGCCGCCGCGGGCCTGCGGCACGTCGCGACCACCGGGCTGGCCTCCTCGACAGGCCTGCTGGTCGCCCGGTCCTGACGGAGCCCGTGGCCGGTGCGCTGCGGCAGGCCCTGCCTCGCCGGTCGGTGACGGGAAGCGCCGTAGGAGGACGCCGTCCTCAGGACCGGCGGCTACGGGGTACTGCCGCCCTGCAGCACCCGGGCCCGGTCCTGCCCGGGCAGGTCTTCGAGGCCTGACCGCCGGAGCAGCTCGGCCCGGGCCGCACCGATCGCTTCGAACCGTGCGGCGAACGCGCCGGGGTGCCGTGCGCCGAGTCGGGAGAAGACCGCCTCCGATTCGGAGAGCAGCTCCAGGGCGCCCTCGGCGTCGTCCTCCTCGCGGTAACAGGCGGCCATCGAGCCGGTCCTCGCCCACGTCGTTCGAGTCGCCCATGGACGTCCCCTCCCCGGCTCGCGCCGTTCGCAGGCGCGGTGGCAGCACTGCGGGCGGTCCGCGACACGGAATCGGCGGGGCACCGGACCGTGACGACGCCATCGCGCGCCACGCGCGGTGTCCGCCGGATCACGACACCGGAGATCATGCCGGCGACCCCGCCGGAGTCCGTACCGATCCACCCGCGACGGCGGCCTCCGCCGGGGTTGAGCAGGTGTACTCATGCAGGGCGGTTCGGGTGGCGGGCAAGGTGGTTGCGTCGGGCAGGCGCCCGGCGCCGGCCCGGTCGTCCGACCCGAGGGGATGACGTGAACGTTCCGCCCGCGTAAGGTCCACCGCCGCCCGTGTACCGTCCCGTGTCGCGCCGGCCGGCCGAGATCGCCTTCGGCGTCGTCTCCGGGCTGCTCCTGCTCGGCGGCACGACGGTGACTGCGGGGTCGTCGTTCGTGATGCTCTTCGTTCCCGACGGCTGCGGATCCTCGCCCGTGTCGGGCCGGCGCGTCTGCGACGGGACGGGCTACCTGGAGGTCGTGGCGGCGCCCCGGGTCTCGCTGGTCGCGGCCGTACTGCCGGCCGGACCCGGCAGCGCACGGGCGCGGCGCCGCGGCCGGACACCGTGGCCCGCCCTGTTCCCGGCGGTGCTCGTCCACCCGGCCGGCCTCGGCTTCGTCCACACCTCCGTCCGGGGACAGGCCGCTCCCGGACCGATGCCGATGCCGAATCCTTTTTCAGGGACCGCCCCTCTTATGCACGTACGGAGGAACGTCGGAGAGGACCGGGAGGTCGCCGTGATCATCGGAATCGCTGCTGTCGCCGCACTGGTGGTGCTGTGCACCTGCATGCTCGTGCTGCGCAGGCGGAGGAACGGACGTGGCTGACCGGACCGGCCACTGGCCGGGTGAGCAGCTGATCGTCTCGGCACAGGGCGGTGACCTCGACTCGCTCACCGCCCTGGTGTCGGGCGCGCACCCGAACGTGCGGCGGTTCGCGCACTCCCTGTGCGCCACGCCCGAGGACGCCGAGGACGCGGCCCAGGAGGCACTGATCATCCTGTACCGCAAGATCGGTACGCTCCGGGCCTCCGGCGCACTGGCCTCGTGGATGTTCCGCATCGTGCGCAACGAGTGCCTCCGGCACGCACGGGCGGTGCTGCGCGATCCGGTGCCTCCGCGGGACGGCTCCGTGCTGTCGGCCGAGGACGAGGTCCTGCAGCGGCTGGAGGCCGGCCGGGTGGCGGCGGCGATCGCCGCCCTCCCCGCCGATCAGCGCCGACTGCTCGTCATGCGCGACATCCAGGGCCTCAGCGGACAGACGGTCGCCGAGGCGCTCGGCCTGAGCACTCCGGCGATGAAGTCGCGGCTGCACCGGGCCCGCGCAGCACTGCGGCAGACGCTGCAGGCCTCACCCGACCTGACATCCGGGAGGACGCGATGACCGCAGTCACCGACGGCACCGGTTACGCGAGCCGGTCCCTGCCCCGGCACCTGGTGCGCGGCGTGGTCGGATTCGGCTCGCTGATCGGCGCGTTCGCCCTCGTGCCGCTGATCGGGCCGGTCGGCCTGGTCCTCCTGCCGGTCGGCGTCGTCGCCCTGCGCGGATGCCCGATGTGCTGGACCGTCGGACTGGTGCAGACCGTCTCGCAGGGCCGCCTGCGGCGTTCCTGCACCGACGGCCGGTGCACCCTGGCCGTCGCCGCGCCCGACGGCACCCGGGGTGCCGCCAGGTCCGCCGGGCCGCGGAAGCACGGGGAGGGGGTGTAGCCGATCGAGGGGGCGGAGGCCCCTGTCCGTCGAACGGGGTGCCGGGGCCGGGTCGGCCCCGGCCCCGCGCGCCCGAGCCCGTCAGCGGCCGCGTACGTGCAGCCCGAAACCCGTGCGGCCCTCGGGCTCCAGTCCCTCCTTCAGGTGCAGTGAGGGGATCTCGTAGTCACCGAAGTTCTGCCGCCGGAACGCGATCGGCTCGGTCGACTCCAGGGTCAGCAGGCGCTGCCTCCAGTCCTCGGCGACCTGCGGGTAGTCCTCCGCGCGCATCCGGTCGGTGCCGTACAGCACGAACGGCGGCAGCACCTCGATGCCCGGGTAGTAGAGGATGCCGTGCTGGATCGGGAACAGCAGGTCGTCGATGGGCCCGTTGATCCCGCGAGCGGCGTAGTGCGACTCCGGGCCGCCGGTGGTGACGGACAGCAGCGCCCTCCGGCCCGCGAGGGTGCCCTCGCCGAAGCGATCGCCGTACCGGGTGTCACCGTGCTCGCCGACGCCGTACGCGAAGCGGTAGGTGAAGACCCGGTCCACCCAGCCCTTGAGGATCGCGGGGACGGTGTACCACCACAGCGGGAACTGGAAGATGATCGTGTCGGCCCACAGCAGCTTCTCCTGCTCGGCGAGGACGTCCGGGGTGAGCGCCCCGGCGTCGAAGGCCCGGCCCGAGTCCAGGGCGACCTTCAGCGGACGTGAGGCGTGGGAGCCGTAGTCCGAGGCGTCCACGACCGCCTTCCACTTCATCGCGTACAGGTCGCTCACCCGCACCTCGTGGCCGGCGCCCTCCAGGGTGGACACCGCGAGGTCCTTCAGCGAGCCGTTGAGCGACTCCGGCTCGGGGTGGGCATGGACGATCAGCGTCTTCACGGGAACTCCTTCGGATCGGATGCCCCAGATCCTGGGCGCTGCGGCGCCCGGCGTTCAGGGACGGCTCTTCCGTCGGACGGGACTTCCTGGTAGTCGCAGGGCCACCCTCGCGGGCGACGCCGGAGGCCATACTGGGCCCATGGACGATCTTGCGGGCTTTCTGCGGACCCGGCGGTCACGGGTCGACCCGGCCGCCGCCGGCATCCCCACCGACAGCCGCCGCCGCGTCGAAGGGCTGCGCCGCGAAGAGGTCGCGCACCTGTCCGGGGTCAGCGTCGACTACTACGTCCGCCTGGAGCAGGGCCGTGCGACCCAGCCCTCCGAGCAGGTCCTCGACGCGCTCGCCCGCGTCCTCAACCTCGACGGGACCGAACGCGAGCACCTCGACCGGCTCGCCCGGCAGCGCCGCCGCCGCGCTAAGTGTTCTGACCCGTGAGGTTGGGGACGCGGCTGGCGGGTGGCTTGCCTGCGAGTGCGGTGTGTCCGCGGTGGTGATTGTAGGTGTGGAGCCAGTC